>JAFDHL010000372.1 GCA_019308785.1 Deltaproteobacteria bacterium | reverse complement strand
CATGCCTTAGCCCATTCGGTGGGAGCCGTGTTTCATATCCCCCACGGTCGGGCAGTGGGAATAGCCCTGCCTTATTCCCTGGAGTATATTTCTTCAAATCCTCCTCTTCCTAATGCTCCCGATCCGGTTGAGAGACTCGATACCGCTGCCAGGTTTGTAGGAATTAATGCCAATTCAGATCAGGAGAGGATACAAAAGTTTATTCAGAAAATAAGAGATCTGGAAAGAGAAATAGGAGAGCCGTTAAGCCTGAAGGAGGCCGGCATCACCGAGAAACAAATGAAGGAAGAGATAGATACCTTAGTGCGTGTCGCCAGTGCGGATCCCAACATGTATACCACTCCATGCGAGTGCAAAGAGGAAAATCTTAGACAGCTTTTTCAGGATATGTGGGCGGGAAGCTTCGTCATTTGAACTTTAATTCGCGGATTCTTTACTCTTCATCCTCGATACCCGCCAGGTATTTGACAATCTGTTTTTTGGACTCAAGGTCATATTCAGAGCGAATTCCGATTTTTTCCATGACAGGTGATCCACCCCCATGGACCCCGGCATACTGTGCCCAACCACCTATGGCCGAACAGGAAAAATCCGAAATAAACCGATAAATCCGATGTAGTTTTTCAGCGGAGATCCCGGGTTTGCGACGGAAGTACTTTTCCAGATCAGGGCCGGTTTCCGGATTTAGCCAGTCTTCTTCGGTCGGGATGGTAGAAGGCAGGCCCCCTGCAATGGATGCCAGGATGTCATATTCATGGTAAATGTTGGTACCGGCCAGATATCTTCCTGTATTGGAATAGACAAACATGGGAGTATAGATCCCGGATGACGTTTTTGTGGCCTTTGCCGCAGCCGCTATGCCGGAAGCATAGACTAACTCAGCAATGATCATCAGCTCGGTCAATTCATCCACAATATGGGGGGCATTACCTACACCGCTGTACTCAGCCACAAGGGCCGTTGCCCCCATGATAATGTCCGTGACAGCGGGTTTGCATCCGCAGTAGGAATGCCTGTGAAACCCGGCAAAGGTCAGTGCCAGCCTGCCGGCAAATTCCCATTCTCCACACATAAATACCCGATCCCAGGGCACAAAGACATCGTCGAAAACGACCACCGAGTCAGCTACGCCATAAATGTTATAAGGAGCCTTAAGATCTATCCTCTGTCTGGGTGTAACAATATGGGATATAATCCTGACACCATCCGTATCCGCGGGAATGGCAAACGAGACTGCCCAATCGCCCTCTTCCTTTGTCATGCTCCGTGTGGGGAGCACCAGGTGCTCATCAACGTACGGTCCCATGGTAATGTGGCTTTTGGCTCCCCGGACCACAATCCCTTTATTTGTTTTTTTCACCACATGTACATAGAGATCCGGATCCTCCTGCTGGGATGGTCTTGCTTTTCTGTCTCCTTTCACATCAGTCTGGGCCGTACTTCCCACCAGATCATTGGCCTGATAGTACTTCAAAAACTCAATGAAATTATCATGGTATTTAGTCCCTTTGGCCTCATCGATTTCCTTTGTAACGACGCCTATGGCATTCATGGTATCCACCGCCATGCAGCGCTGGGTGCATCCGCCAACCCTGTGACAGCACTTTCGCTTCATTTCCTGTTGCGTGTAAAGGTCTTCTATGCGCATCAAAGGTAAATTTAAGGGTGTTGATGGGGAGTTCAAGAATTGGGTCGTCCCGTCCTATCTTCCTCCCATGGGCATAGACGTTGGGTTTCATTTTCCTTAGTCGCTCAACATATTCTTCTGAAGTCTTAAGTGCCATGATCTCTTTCTCCTGATTATATTCTTACATTGAAAACCTGGTCCTCTGGGCGTAGATTCTTTACTATTAACGATAGGATTTATGATTTAGTGGATAATGTCAAGCGGATAAGGGTATATCTATACAAGCCGTTTGCTTGACAGGATTGCTGTACTTACATATTGTGAAGCAGTCTCGTAAAAATCGATTTGAGTGTAACATTTTTCAGAACCCTATGGCACATGAGGAAGGGAAATGAATAAAGAAGAAAAGGTATTTAAGGTTGCTGCTATTCAGTTATCCCCGGTCCTTTTTGATAGGGATGGTACTACGGAAAAAGTCATAAAGGCTATTGAAAAATGCGGCCAAGAGGGGATCAGACTCGCTGTTTTCCCTGAGACCTTTATCCCCAATTATCCCTATTTCGCCTGGGTACAGCCTCCAGCAGTCATTGCCGAACTTCATGGGAAGCTTTATGAGCAGGCCGTTGATATCCCCGGACCTGTTACTGACGCTGTAGGTTCGGCCGTAAAAAAGTCAGGAACAGTTGTAGTAATAGGTGTAAACGAAAGGGATGAGGGAAGCCTTTACAACACCCAGATCATATTTGATTCTGATGGTTCCCTTTTGGGAAAAAGGCGTAAGATCATGCCCACCTTCCACGAACGAATGATCTGGGGATGGGGAGACGGGAGTGGTCTGAGGGTCTTTGAAACAACGGTAGGTCGTATCGGTGCCTTGATCTGCTGGGAACACTTTATGCCCCTGGCACGTTACGCCCTTATTGCAGAGAGAGAGAAAATCCACTGTTCGCATTTCCCGGGTTCCATGGCAGGCGATTCCATGTCCAAACAGATTGATGCTGCTATCCGTCATCATGCCATGGAGTCAGGTTCCTTTGTCATCAATGCCACCGGCTGGCTCACTGACAAACAGAGGTCCGAAATTTGCACTGACGAATCTCTTATAAAATATCTGAGGGGTGGCATGTGTACTGCTATTGTGGCTCCCTATGGTCTATACTTGGCCGGACCCCTGCCAGAAGGTGAAGATATGGCCGTAGCCGAGATCGACCTAAAATCAATTGTTAGGCAGAAGAATGTGCTTGATACGGTTGGCCATTACTCCCGTCCCGATATCCTGAGGCTTAGAATAGACCGCTCTCTCCGGAAAGTAGTTGAGGAGATGACGACTGATTTTCAGGAAATATCTGATAAACATGCTGAACCAAACTCCAGCCAGGGCAGCTAACAGAGCATAGAAAGGCATGGGTGCAGATTATCCAGAACCTGTATTCATTGAGCCTGATTACAGGTTCTTTGTTGACGAAGGGCGAACTCCAAAAGAGACAATAGAGTTCGTTTTAAAGTTGCTGGAGAAATTTGGCAACGACTCTCGAAATATATTAGACTTCATGAACGGGGTATATAAAAGTCATGATGTGGTCTTTGCCTTGATTTACGGAAGTGCTGTAAATCCAAATTCGGCACCTTCTGAAATAGAAGATGTAGATATTCTTATTGCGACGCGAGACAGGAAATTTGTCTATCAGTGGGTTCAGCACAAAGGCACGGAAATACGTTATTTACTTCTTTCAGAGCTAATAAATTATCTGACGGTAGAGAAAAGGTTCTTCTTGCCTGTATTCACTAAGGAATATAATGCCATTGGAGGGATCTTTGCAAACGGGCTTCTGGCAATCAAGTTTTCGAAGGAACTGGAAGACGTAATATATAGTGTAAGGCAGAATTTTCAAAAGATACATGTCAAGGCGCTTTCACAGATAGTGGAGAACGACTGCAAAAAGAGGATAGAAAAAGCTTTACTCCTTTTACGGAAGTGAAAGCCGCGTCTCTCTTGATGAGGCCCGTTTAATGATAGATGCATCAATAAAGCGCAAAAATATTCAACCAGGGAAAGCCCCTGAAATTGCAAGAAGAATCCTGAAAAGAATTAAAGTAAGGAATGTATTGGAGATACACCGGCGCTAATGATATGAAATGCATTCTAAAATATAGGGTTTCAGAAAAAATTTCTGTCCTTCTATCCTTCTATCTCGTTGATGTTCTACCGCTTTTCAATCGTCAATCAACAATCGGCAATCATAAATCGTATACCTTATGCCAGCCAGCGCTTCCTCCTATGGTAATGCTTCACGTCCCGGTAACTCTTCTTTCCGATCTCTGTCAGCCCCAAGTAGAACTCTTTCACATCGGCATTGTCCTTAAGGGTTTCGGCATCCCCATCCAGGACC
>JAFDHL010000084.1 GCA_019308785.1 Deltaproteobacteria bacterium | reverse complement strand
CTGGGTACAATGGAATTTGAGCAGATTGTCTCCCTGAAGGGACCGAGATCGCAAAGCGGGGGATCACCCACCTATGTCCCTGGCCAGACAGAGGATAATTTGCCCCTGTTTAGGAGACATCTCGAAAGGATGGGCGCTGACAAAGAGGCAATCGTCCGGATCATGGACTCCCCTCTCGGATTCAATGTGGGACGCATGACCCGCTATTCAGAAGACTGGTACACGATCATGAGGCAGTCCGCGGTAAGGATATGGGACACCCTCAAAGGACTCAATACAAAAGAAGGTTTTGACCAGGCTGATGACCGACCGCCTGAAATCTGGTTTAGACCCATAAAAGGAACTGACGGTCAACCCCTTATACTTCGCGACTATTTTGGAAAAAAAGAACTCAACCGCCAGGATATCGTTAGGCTGGTACAAGATTACTATGATGAAAGAGGGTGGTCGAAAGCTGAGGCCTTCGAGTGTCTTCGACCCTGAGGCTCAGACCCGAAGTGAGCCTCACTTGTGATGCGACTTTTGAAAACAGTAAAGGACGAGCCATGGGGGTCTCTTTTCAAAAGCCGCATATGCTGACATCATTTCTTCACCCTTACTCCGCTCTGCTAAGAAAAGTAAAGCGGCCTTCCGACCGTCACTAAGAAAAGGCCTCAAGGCCATGCTTATTAGTGCCATGCGTTTAAGCCCGCGGGTATCCAATCATCGTGAATTTTCCAGATCCCTCCTCTCCCACAGGACTTCGTCGTTCCTGATATCCACAATACCCCGATAATTGATCCTTGCATCGGGGAGAAAATCATTGGGTAAAAAAATGAATGTGTAAAGCGGGTCGTGGTAAGGATATCCTCTTTTGGAGAGGAATTCCCTGAGCTCCATGTCTTTATGGGCCAAATGTCTTATGGACAAATCTGACATCACGCCCCCGAGCGGTAGGGGGAATTCATAGGCAACCCTTCCATCTTCAATTGCCACAATCCCTCCATTTATTTCAAGGACCCTGTTTACCGCTGCACTCATTGCCTCTGGTTTACGTCCTATGGCCAGGATTTCAGTGGCTGTGTTGAATGAGGAAGCAAGGCCTTCAACGATACCGAAACCCTGGATAATCCCGTTTGTAACCCATTTCCCATCCCTATTAATGAGGGCAAGGAAGCAAAACCCTTCCTCTCCATCTAAATCAAGAAGGCCATCCTTCATAATGAAAGCAACCCACTCTATGCGGGTGATCACGGGATTGATAAGTTTAATGGTCGGAAACCTTATGCTTTTCTCAGGACTTGCTATTTGAAAAAGATGGCCTTTGGCTGACCAGTTGCGTCCGGAAAATGAGGCAGTTGGGAAAAACGCCTCCCAGCCTTCCCATGGAAAAGGCTCAAGAAGATTGCTGTGTTCTGCAATGATTCGTCCTTTGGAGATAACTATCTCTGGTGTAGGGTGGACAAGATCTTTTAAGGCAAGTATGTCAGCGTATCTGCCAGGCGCAATACCCCCAACTTCATGATCCATGCCGAAATACACAGCAGGATTGATCGTTACCATCCGGTAGGCCATTATCGGATCTATACCCTCTTTTATTGCAATTTCGAGGACGTGGTTGGTAGCCCCACATTCTTCATAAAATAAGGGTGACGAAGCATCGGTAGTCAACATTATTCGGTCCGTCAATACCTTGTTTTCCGTCACGATTCTCAAAAGATCGGATAAATCCGGCCGCAGTGAACTCTCTCTTAAAATGACATAGAATCCAAGTCTAAGTCTTTCGAGGGCTTCTTTCGCATTTATGCTCTCGTGGCAGGATTCCACTCCTGACCTGGAAATTACGTTCAGGTCTTCGTGTTTTGCCCCTGCCGTATGACCATCTACTCTTTTTCCAAGCTTTTTTGTAAGTCTTATCATATCCATAATCTTTTGATTACCCTTCAAAAGCTCCTGCCATCTTGTGATCTCTCCAAGGGATTGAACCAGAGGGTTATTGAGAAGTCTTTCAAGGTTCTCAAATGAAAAGAGTTCATCTTCCGTGAGCATTGGAGTTTGCGGGACTGCCCTGCAAAACCAGAAAAACTTGATGGGCATTTCCGATAATGAGTCCATAAATCTTTCAAAAAGCCTTCCACCCATTAACATGTAAAAAATCAAATTGTCACAGAAAAGGGTGGTGGTCCCAAGACGGCACGCTTCTTCCCCAAATGATACGGGGTTGTAAACGAACCATGGGTGAAAATGGGGATCAATGTATCCTGGCACCAGGACCTTGTTGCCGACATCCAGAACCTGCGTATCCTCGCTCACCACATGTGAAGATGGACCGACATACCAGATTCTATCCTGTTTTATAGCAACATTTATTTTCAGCAGTTCGCCGGAATAGACATTAAGGACTCTCCCACCTGTCAGAAAGATATCCGTTTTGTTTTTTGGCGAACATGCAAATTTGCCTTGAGAGGATCTGTTTTTTGCACTCATTATCAATTCCATCCTTTATCAGCTCACGAAGCAAAGAGACATTTTCTGAAGTATGTATGCAGGCCCTTCCCCACCCGCTATATATACTCTAAATTATGGGTTGGGAAGTGTCTCACTTATATTGGCACAGAGGGGAATCGTAATGTATCATCGGTTAAATAAAAGTTCAAATTTATTTTAATTAATTATTTTAATAGGTTAGAGCAACAATTACTTGGCATTAGCGTGTGGCCAGATTATTCTTGACAGTTCACATAAGTAAACATAGTTAATATAAATATAATTTGTACAAATACTTTATGGATTCTTACTTTATTTCTTCAAACATTTAAGAATTGAGGAAGAACCATGCTTTTTAAAGACTGCCTGTGTTTTCAAGTGGGTCGGATTGCACGAAAGATGACAAGAGTCACTCGAGAAAGATTGGCTCCATATGGACTTACAACAACGCAGTTTTTTCTGCTAACTGCCCTCTATGAGGAGGACGGAATCCCCATCAGCGCTTTGGCCCAGAAGGTGGCCCTGGACAAAGCTACTCTGACCGGATTGCTGGATCGTCTGGAACGGGATGGCCTGACCGAGAGAAAGGCCGATCCTGATGACCGGCGAGCTATAAGGGTTTATCTCACCCCTAAGGCGGAATCAGTGAGGGTAAAATTGACAGAACTCTATCATCAGAACAACGGCATGTTTTTGTCCCTTTTGACGTCGGAGGAAAGGGATGTTTTCGAAAGAGCGGTTGCAAAACTTGAAAAAGCCGACTTGAGGAGAGACTGGATACTGATGTCTAAGTCAGGACAAGAAGGGGAGCTGAATGTGCCATGAAAAACCTTGAATGCTTTTTTAGACCAAGGAGTCTGGCCATTGTTGGAGCATCGGATCAGGCCATGAGACCCGGCAACATATTGATAAACAACCTCGTCAGGTTTAACTATCAGGGGAAGATATATCCTGTCAATCCAAAGAGTAAACCTATACTGGGTCTCAAGACCTATTCCACTATTTCCGAGATCCCGGGAGAGATTGACCTGGTTTTTTCCCTAATTGGCATTGAAGGCAATCTTGGCTTGATTGAGGAATGCTCCCGGAAAGGTGTCAAAGGTCTGGTGGTGGCTGCTGGAGGGTATTCCGATGGCGGTAATGAGGGGAGAGAGAAGGAGAAGAAACTGGTTGAAACAGCCCATAAATACGGGATGCGGATAATCGGGCCCAATACAGTGGGGTACTCTAATCCTTACAACAATTTTATACTGTCCATGATAGACACCAAAGAGCCGCTCAAAGGCCGTGCCTCCTTTATCTGCCAGACCGGACAGTTTGCCACCAATATAATCGAATGGTTTATGAGTTTTGGGAAGACCGGCATAAGCCAGTGCATTGACCTTGGGAACAAGGCCGATATAGATGATTCTGATGTGCTGGAATATCTGAGCGAGGACCCCAACACCTCGGCCGTGGGTATCTATACGGAGACTATCAAGAATGCAAGGCGTTTTATGGATACGGCCTCACACATATCGGCAAAAAAACCTATTGTTGTCTTCAAACCAGGGAGAACAAAGGAAGGGGCTATGATGGCACGCTCCCATACCGGGGCACTGGTTAGTGATGAAAAGATTATCAATGCCGCTATCGAACAGGCAGGCCTGGTAAGAGCATATCGGGTCGATGAATTTCTGGACATGATGCGTCTCTTTGCTCGCGGTGTAAGGATTAAGGGTAATCGTGTAGGAATCGTCACCAATACCGGGGCAGGGGCTATCATGTCTATTGATACCATGGAAAAGTACGGTCTTGAGCTTGCTGAACTGGCGGAAGAGACCAAAAATGCCCTTATACCGATCTATGCTTCTTATCAAGAACCGGGAAATCCTGTTGATATAGGGCCAGCCATCAATATCAAGGGGGCGGAAGAGTCTTTTAAAATCGCCCTGAGGGCCGTGGATAATGACCCGGGTGTGGATTGTATATTGCTGATATCCATCGCCTTTCACTCCAACTGCTTTTTTGTGCCTGATTTTGGCTATATCGGCGCCATATGCAAGAGTTTAAAGAAACCTGTAATAGCCAGTATAACCGGCTCTGAGACAGCATATCTCAGTATCTACGAGCTGTTAGAGCCTGCTGGTGTGCTGACCTATCCGGGTCCGGAAGCTGCTACTACCGGGATAGGCGGAGGATATCAATATACCCTGGGGCAGAAACGGACAAAGGGAAAATCGTTCTTCGAGAAATAGAAAAGACATGGAATGAATGAAGAAATTAATATTTTGCCGGCCAGGGTTTGACGAGGTTATCAGGGTTTAGGATGAAGGCAGGTAGACCCTGAATGAAAAGGAAGTCAGGTTTATGAAAAAAATGGCCAATATGAAGACACTTTTTGATCCCGGATCCGTTGCCGTGATCGGTGCATCTGACAAACAGGCCAAACTCGGTTTTCACGTGATGAAAAGCCTTACCAAAGGGGGATTTACCGGCAGGATTATTCCGGTAAACCCAGGCTCCCATGAGATTATGGGGCTTAAGGCATTTCCTGCCATTGCCGATCACGACGGCCAGGTTGATTTGGCCATTGTGGTTCTGCCCGCCAAACTGGTACCCGGCGTATTCAGGGAATGTGCGGATAAAGGCGTCAAAGGCATTGTGTTGATTACAGCAGGCTTCAAGGAGATCGATGATCTGGCCGGTGCGGATCTTCATGAGGAACTTGCCGGCATTGCCAATGAGGCCGGGATGCCGGTCATAGGCCCTAACACATTTGGCATGGTAAACCTGCATGCCGATCTCAATGCCTCGTTTACCCCGGAGTTTTCCCAGGTCAAGAAAGGTGGAATCTGTCTTGTCAGCCAGAGCGGAGGGATATCCCACCTGCTTGCTTTTATGGCCATGAGAATGGACGTGGGTTTTAGTAAAATTGTGGGATTGGGCAACCGTCTGAATGTGGATTTTGCCCAGATGCTTGAGTATCTAATGGATGATCCCGATACAAAGGTGATTGTTCTTTATGTGGAAGGTGTTGACGAGCCCCGGGATTTGATTGAGGCTACCAGGAAATTGCGCGGTCGAAAACCAATCATTGCTTATAAGACCGGCAGCGGCACGGTGGGCGATCAGGCATCTTTATCCCACACCGGTTCCATGGCTGGACGGCATGACATTTATACAGGCGCATTCAGGCAGGCAGGAATTTTGTATACTAATAGTACTGAGAACCTTCTTGACGCGGCAAAGGCCATGGCCTCCTGCCCTATCCCTGGTGGACCCGGCATGGCTGTTCTATCCGGCCAGGCAGGGCCGGGTATGGCCTCTTGTGATCTTTGTGAGGCAGCAGGGTTAAAGATTGTCCGGTTCACCGGCAAGACACAGCAGAGGGTCAATGAACTCCTTCCTCCCCTGGCCTTAAGGACAAACCCGGTGGATATGGGTCCTGCCTGGTATGATTCGTCGGCCATAGAGGGCATCATACAGGCGGTTATGGATGATGACAATGTAAATGGAATTCTCATTCTCATGATGTTTGCGTCGGCAAATGTGGATGCGGTAAAAGGGATAAGCGATCTTTTGGTCAAGTGGGCCCAGGGAAAGCCCGTCATCAGTTGTATACAGTCACCACCGGGAATATGGGACGAACAGATACGGGCACTGGAAGAATCAGGGGCCTTAGTGAATTATCCCACACCGGAAAGGGCTGCGCGGGCAATGGCGGCACTTTGGGAGTACAGTAAGATAAAGGACAGGATGGAACAGGATTGAGAAGATTACGGAGGACTGAATGAAGATCATAGAAAAGGCAATAAAGGAAGGGAAAACCACGCTTTCGGAGTATGAATCCAAACAGGTTTTGGCCGCTTATCAGATCCCGGTCACCAGAGAGATACTCGTTAATGATGTCAAGGATCTTATGAACGCTACTCAAGAGATTGGTTATCCGCTCGTTTTAAAGGGATGTTCGGCCGAGATCACCCACAAGACGGAAAAGGGCCTGATCAAAGTGGACATCAGAAATGACGATGACGCGACAGTGGCCTTTAAAGAGATCATGGCCAACATGAACGGGAATGAGAATGCCGTCCTGGTCCAGGAGATGGTCAAAGGACAGCGGGAGTTGGTAATAGGTCTAACCCGTGATGCCCAGTTCGGTCCCTGCGTCATGTTCGGGCTTGGGGGAATATTTACGGAGATATTAAAGGATATCTCCTTTCGGGTAGCACCTTTGGAGAAGCGTGATGCATTAGAGATGATGCATGATATCAAAGGGCACAGGATCCTGGAGGCTGTGCGCGGTATGGAGGCGGCGGATCTGGATGCGCTTGCTGATATACTGATTAAGGTGGGTCAAATTGGCCTGGAAAATGAGAAAGTCAAGGAGATTGACATCAACCCGGTGCTCATTTCAGGCAGTAAACCTGTGGCTGTGGATGCCCTGGTGGTGCTTGATTTATAGTCTATAATAAACGGCCTATCAAAAACGTGACTACTCACGTAGTCAGGCTGAAGGGATTTAGACTGAAGACTGAAGGGGAAAGAGAACCGAAAGAGTTCTTTTCAGAGATAAAGCAGTTACAGTAATACAATAATAGGAGTCCCATTTGTGCCACGTTCAGCTCTTTACTAATAGTCTTCAGCCTTCAGCCTAAATAACCTGAGTATTTACTCAAAAATATGAAGAGGGCAACTGGCGTAAGCCAGTGGGTGAATGTCTTTGAGTTCACCTAATCATGAGACAGTGGCCTTGAGATCTCAAGGCCACGCTTCATCTATTAATGCCACGGTCGTAAGCCCGTGGGTGTCCAATCGAGATGGCAGAAAAGGAAGAGAGAGTCTTTATCCAATCCGAAGGGTTGAAAATAGAAGGCCTGCTGGGTAGTGCCCCCGGGAAAAAGGCCGTCGTGGTCACACATCCGCATCCTCTTTATGGTGGAGACATGTATAGTAACGTGGTTGAGGCGGTAGTGAATGCATATCGGGGAAAGGGCTATACAACACTCAGGATCAATTTCAGAAGTGTCGGGCAAAGTGATGGCAGCTTTGATAATGGGCTCGGTGAGCAAGAGGATGTCGGGGCGGCCCTGGCATATCTTCAAGAACTGGGAAAGTCTTCTATTGACCTTGCAGGGTATTCCTTTGGTGCATGGGTGAATGCATTGGGTCTTAAGCGTTTCGGGCAGGTTGAACGGATGATCATGGTGTCCCCACCCGTGAATTTCATTGATTTTTCCTTCCTTGACTACAACTCAAAAATCAGGTTGGTGATTGCCGGATCGGCCGATGACATTGGGCCTCCAGAGATGATCCAAAAGATGCTGCCGGAATGGAATCCCGACGCCCGCTTCAAGATTATCCAGGGGGCGGACCATTTTTACTGGGCAAAGACCGGCGAAATAGAAGAGATAGTCCAGAATTTTCTGGATCTTGAAGATATTTGAAGGGACAGGTAAAAGAGCTGATTGACCTCCCCAAACTGGTTTTACCACGAAGCCCACGAAGGACACGAAGGCTGTGAAAAACGGGCATGAACTTTGTAATCTTTGTATCCCTCGTTGTTCAATGATCCCTTTTCCTGCGCAGCACATTTAAGGATGATATTCAGGCCTCATTCCTAAGTCTAACAAGGCTGGGAAGAGGTCTAAAAGTCCTTGACAAAGTTATGGTTTTATCTTTTAATTTTAAAGAGATACGCGAGCAGGGTTGAGGCAGAGTTAGAGAGTTGGTCTGAATTCCTGCACGCGGGTCGCAATAGGTAGAGTCTTCCATGTGTTACCCACCTTTAAGAACAGAAAGGAGGTCCTACCATGAAAGCAGGGATCATTTTCACAGGAACCGGCCCGATTCTTATCTTAACCACCTACGAATCCTTTGAGGACCCCAAACTGGTGGCGAAACTCGATGTAAAGGGGATTACAAAGTTCATTGCCTGTGAGGTGCCAGTAGAGCAGGCAAAGGCGAAGTACGGAAATCATTATTCTGTGGTTATGGGAGACCTCAAGCAGACAGATGATTTGAGGGTTTTGGACTACAACGGGTATAATGTCTTTCATAACTTCGCATTTTCTGAAATGGGAAAACCGGTCTATCATGAGCCCAAGAGTGGGTAAATGCCTGCCTTGACTGTTCATCCTGATTATGGGATTAGCGTTTTGTCGGACCGCGGGGCAGGAACATCCAGAGGATGATTGCAGTGAGGATCATGGCCAGGCAAAGGAGCTGTCCCATGGATAGCAAGCCCCAGAAGAGGCCGATCTGCGCATCAGGCTGACGGAAAAATTCAGCCACAAAACGCAATATGCCATAGCCGGCTAAAAACAGACAGGCAACGGCGCCGGGGCGAAGTTCGAGGTCCTTGAGCTTCCAGAGAAATACAAAGAGCAAAATGCCTTCTAAAGCGGCTTCATAGAGCTGGGAGGGATGCCTCGGAATGGGCCCACCAGTGGGAAAGACCATGGCCCAGGGCAACGTTGAGGGGCGGCCGTAGAGTTCGCCATTGATGAAGTTTCCCACTCTTCCCAGAAAGAGGCCGATGGGCGCGGTGACAATGACCGTGTCCGCCACATCCCAGACCGGTAATCTGCGGCGCCGGCAGAACAGGAATCCCGCCAGCAGGGCGCCCATAAGCCCACCGTGAAAAGACATGCCTCCGTGCCATACGGCAATGAATTCAAGGGGATGGTTCAGGTAGTCGCTGAGATCAGGAAACTGGTAAAACAGGATGTAGCCCAGCCGTGCACCAACAAGAAGGCCAATGGCCAGGTAGAAAATAAGGTCCTGTAAGAGTGCGCCTTGAAGTCCAAGACGACGGGCCCGGCCCTGCCTCCGGATGAGAAAGTATGCGGCAACAAAAGCGAGCACATACATGAGCCCATACCAGCGAACTTTAATGGGGCCGATTTCAATTATGTTAGGATTTATTTCAGGAAATGGGATCATGGGATCTGCGACATGCAATGTAGAATATGGGATTTGTAACTATGCATCATTATCAAACAGTCGACCCAGGATACGGCTTAACTCGACAATATCAATGGGTTTTGTGAGATAGCCCTTTACATAATCTCCTGTTTTGTAATCAATACCGTTGGGACCCTTCTTATCATAACCGGAGATCAATATGATCTTTGCGGCAGGATCCAGTTCGATTATCTTTTCCGCACAGGTAATTCCGTCCATGCCGGGCATATTCCTGTCAAGGCAGACAGCATGCGGCCGCCATGACGCAAACCTCTCTATGGCCTCCTTGCCACTGCTTGAAGATTTTGCCCGGTAACCTAACCCCTCAAGCATTTCTTCCATTGGCCCAAGCACCTCTATTTCATCATCCACGATCAGGATTTTTTCGCCTTTGCCGCGCAAGATTCCGGGTCCATCTTTATGTTTTCTGTCCTCATCAGCGATTGACATGGGAAAGTAAAGCTTGAAGGTTGTTCCTTTGTTTAATTCGGAATACGCATGGATATCACCATCGTGCTCTCTGACTATTCCATAACTTGTGGAAAGACCCAGGCCTGTTCCCTTGTCAACCTCTTTAGTGCTGTAAAACGGGTCAAAACATTTTTTCAATGTTTCCTTGTTCATACCGTGGCCGGTATCAGAGATGATGATTTCTGCCTGTTCTCCTTTTTGCTCGGCCTTAATAGAAAGCACACCACCTTCCGGCATGGCATCTCGGGCGTTGGTACACAGGTTCATCATGACCTGGCTGAGGCTCGAACTATCACCCATGACAGGAAGTGAATCGGGAAGATCAATCCGGATATCTATGCGCTTATCAAAGGATTTGCTGACAAGATCGTAAGTGTCCTTGATTACTTCAGCCAAATTTATAATCCTGAAGTTTTTTGTGCTCTGTTTGCGGGAGAATTGTGTCAGCTCGGAAACGAGCCGGGACCCTCTTTTTACCGAATTATTGATTCTATCCGTTATATCTATCAATTTTTTCTTATCCGGATACTTCATCTGTATGAGCTGGCTATTTACGGAGATTCCTGCCAGTACATTTCTGAAATTATGGGCCACTCCACTTGCAATAGTACCAATGGATTCCATTTTCTGCGCATGCTGTAGCTGAGCCTGAAGTTTTTTCTGTTCAGTGATGTCGCGCAAAGTAATAACACTGCCTTCTGGAACCCCGGCCCTGTCATGCCAGATGGCCGCGCTCATACTTATGTCGATAGTCTCTCCATCCAGGGTGTAGCGCCGGGTTTCAAGATTTGTAAAGCTCTCCCCGCACTTGACTTTTTCAATCATCTCAAGGGTCTCGGGCAAGTTTTCTTCAGGGACGAAAAGATCCATTTTTTTGCCGAGACGTTCTTCCAGGGTCCAACCGAAAAGGATTGTAAAGGCCGGGTTAAAGTACAATACCTTCCCGTTCATATCATAGACGATAACAGGATCAGGATTAGCTTCCAGAACTGTGCGATATCTCTTCTCGCTCTCCCTCAGGGCCTCCTCAGCACGCTTTCGTTTGGTCACATCCCTGGCGATACCCCGAAATCCGATTGGCAGACCTTCCGCGTCCCTTATTAAGGAGACGGAAGCATCTACATGTCTCTTGGTGCCATCTTTTCTAATAAATTCCCAATCAAACGCCCTGGCAGGCTCTCCGGTGGTGTATACGCGGTTGAACACCTCAAGAACGTTCTCGGCATTTTCTTTGTCCGTGTATTGCCTGTGATTCATCCCCATCAATTCAGTTTTGGAATACCCTGTTATTCTACAAACGGAATTATTGAAAGAAGTGAAATTCCCATTGATATCCACTTCAAAGTAACCATCTTCGATGTTATCCAGAATGGTCCTGTATTTCTTTTCACTCTCACGAAGCGCCTGTTCCGCTTGCTTTCGTTCACTGATTTCCGACTCAAGATTTTTACTGTAGCCTTCCAGCCTATCCATAAAATCATTGAAATAGTGTGCGAGTTGACCCACCTCATCCCTGGATTGACTTTCCATACGGACAGACAAGTCGCCTTTGGCCCCTGATGAAAAACTTTTCGTGAGTTTCTGCAGCGGTTTGGTGATAGA
>JAFDHL010000083.1 GCA_019308785.1 Deltaproteobacteria bacterium | reverse complement strand
AGGCGCCCCGGAGCCTTAGATTTTCGGGCCACCAATAGCCTTGCGGTATGTGTTCCGATATCTATGGAAGCCCAGTTTTCGGTCATTTCGGGGGACGGTATCAGAGCAGGGGATTTTTTTCAAGTGAACAGTTGTCCGTTGTCCGGCACATATTGCATTTCATTTGAAACTTAAACAAGGACAACGGTCAATCCTACTGTGTCCCAATATAAACGGGCCTAAAGGAACTTTCATCCCTTTTCATGGCCTCATCAAGGACCTTTAACATCTCTTTCCTGTCATCCGGCAATCTCCCGTGGATGTCAACGTAATTAGTATAATGATCGCTTGTGATTTGCGATGTCACGTCCAGGTTCTCGATGATCTGCATTGTTTCTCTCAGCACTTCATGGGGGGATAGTATCTGAAACTGCCCCTTCTTGATCTGGTGCAGTAGAAGTGTATTGACCTTGGGTAAGAAGGTACGAAGACGGATAAAGTCCGGATTGATCGCACTCAAAACCCGCGCTGTCGCTTCTGCGTGTTCTTTTGTCCTCTCTTTCCCCCCGATTCCGAGGATCACATATTCACTCAGCTCGATGCCCGCCTCTTTGACCCACAGACCGGCCTGTGTCTGTTCAACCGAATCCGTCCCCTTTTTTATACGGCGCAATACATCATCATCCCCGCTCTCAAGCCCTACATGAATTCGTAATAATCCGTTTTCTTTCAGCTTTCTGAGGTCATCCTTTCCTTTCCGGTGAACATATCTGGATGAGCCATACGTAGTTATCCTTTCTAATTTGGGAAAAATCGAGTGTGCATAAGCACAGATATTTGCCAGATCATCCGTGGGCATGGCAATGGTATTTCCGGCAGGGAAAAAAAGTGTTCGTACGCCCGGGCCATAAACTCTTCCGGCCTGGTCCAGGTCTTCCTCTATTTCTCTTACAGGCCGAACCCTGAAGGGCGGTCCTTTTTTGTAGACCATGCAAAAGGTACATTTGTTGTGGGGACACCCGACGGTAGCCTGTATCAAGAGACTATCCGCTTCACTGGGTGGGCGGTAAATGGGACCTTCATATCGCATAATGGAAAGAAACAGGACCTAATGGAATTTTTTGTAACGTCCAAAAAGTACCGCACATACTGAATGAGTGTAATACTGTATGGACTTTGTCCCTAACAGCTTTTCTACAAATCAGGGCGGAGTTATCTGGTATTCATGCGTGTGAAGTGGCTTATATCAACGTATTAAATATCAAGAATTAAAGATACTTCTCTCAAGACATCCGTTTCAATACTATTTCTTCAGCTTGTTCCATGCTTACACGGTTCATATTGAGGACTAAATCGTACAAAAGCGGATCATCATGGGATTCTCTATCTGAAAAGCAATTCAAAAAACGAGTCCTGATCACGTCTGCCCGTTTCACGGCCTTTTCCGCCTGGTTCCGATTCATTTCGTAGTTGTCCATGAGAAAACGAACACGATATTCCGTATCTGCAACAAGAAGGATGTGGATCACATTGCCATAGCCTTCCAGGGCATAATTGCTTCCTCTTCCTATGATTACTACGTTTCCCTCCTCATGAAGCTTTTGAATAATATCCGTGACTTCATCAACATAACGCTTTTCGTCTATGTATCCATGTTTCTTGGAGACCTGGCGATCAATAGAATCCGAGCTTACAATCTTATCAAGTAATTTCATTAACTTGGTGGTGCCTTTTTTTTCGATGGTACGGACCCGGGTAGAAGAAACACCTACATTCTTTGCCACCTCCTTGATCAGTTGATCATTTACGTAACGATATCCGAGCCTTTTTGACAATCTTGCTCCTAAGGTCGCACCGCCGGCCCCAAATTGCCTTGAGATAGTAATGGTTGTCATGCTAAAACACCTCCCTATTGTGATATTCGCTCACTATGCGTTTTTAGCGGACTTGCAATCCTGATGTTCATTCTTTGATTAGGGATGCTCAATACTGGGACCCCAAAAAATCATAACAAATATTGTGCCAAAATGAAATGTCCCCTCTTAATTTATTTCAGACTTGATGGATTCGTAAAAAGTCCATCAATCCCGCACAGCGGGAGTGTAGGGGTGGTCCCGCGGTGCGCGGGATTGAATTCACTTCAAATGGCGGGGGAGGGGTAGCCCTCTCCCGCCGAGTAAAAAGGTGCGAAGCGACTTTTTGCGAGGTTATCAGACTTGGCTCTCAGATCAGTAAAGTCCGGGATAATTCGAATTATATTGAGCGAACCGTTTGTCAATTATATTGAAAACCACTTGACAAAAATGAACAGCCTTTCATATATAAAGGGCCATATGTGCAAATCTTCACATTCCATGGAAAACCACGATATTTAGCCCATACCCCTGCTTAAACAAAGGAAAGATAATATGGAAGTCAAAACAGAGCGAATCGTTGCATATGGCCTTGCAATTGTATTCTTTCTTGTGGGGATTGTCTGTTATGCCGCCTTTCCGGTCAAGACGCCGGAAGAGCCGATTAGAATAATGTTCAAGAGCACAGCAGGCAATATCCTTTTTGATCATAAGGTGCATGCTTCGGAATCCGGATACGGTATCGGATGCACTGACTGTCATCATACCCTTGAAGATGAGGGGGAAGCCCCCACGGCTTGCGGAGAATGTCATGAAGTTGACAGCGAGGACCCTGTGAAGAGATCCGATGCATTCCACACACAGTGCCAGGGTTGCCATGAAGATGAAGGTGCCGGACCGGTAGACTGCTCGGCGTGCCATGTGAGATAGACAATACATTGATGACCGGGAATAATTAAGAAAGGTGTAACACAAAATTTATACCTTCTTTCTCATGATCAGGAGGCAAACATGATAAAGAGACCGTTTTTCGGTCTGGCAAGGCCCAGTCTGAAACATCCGGTAGTTGTAAACCGCGAACAGGACTCCGTTGAGGAAATACCGCTGCCACAAAAGGTCACCCTCTTTTTATCTCCCCATATCAAAATCGATGATATCATCCTCAGGGCAGGAGATAAGGTCATAACGGGACAAAGGCTTAAGCTCACGGGGGATGGCAAAGACTATTTGATCTCAACGGCCACAGGAACCATTACCGGCATTTCTGAATATACCGGATATCTTGGGCAGACCTGCCAGGCTGTTTCTATTGAAGCGGCAGGTGACGATCAATGGGACGATGAATTCAATGAAAGAGGTAAAACAACCAGTCCTGAAAATGCCCTCGAGTTTTTCAATTACCTCCCCGGCAATCCTGATTTTCAATCCCTTTTAAGTTTCCAGCCTCCTGTTAACACCATTATTATAAACGGAATAGACAAGGATCTTTTAATTGCAACGAATCAGCTTGTATTTAAGACCGAAACAGAGAGTTTAATAGAAGGGATTGAGCATCTGAAAAAGATTACTCGCGCGAGCAGTCTATTCATCACTGTTCCCTCCGACTTAACCGCTGAGGCTGAAAAAACAGGCGTCCCCGTACATGCGGTTAATCCCGTGTATCCTAATATACTGCCGGAAATTATCACAAAGAACATATTGGGGAGAGCAGTTCCACCGGGCAAGAGATGCGAGGAGATGGGAGTCGGCTTTATTAACGCCGAAGCGGTTGTATCCCTGACGCGTGCCTTTGCAGAAGGGAAGATCCCTGTCGACAAAATAGTAACGGTCATTAACAAGGATTATATACCGGTAAATATCAGGGCCAGAATCGGAACCCCTGTAAAAGACATCCTCAAAGCCCTGAATATTGAGACGGAGCACGGAGACCAGATCGTTTTAGGCGGTCCCATGACAGGCACCGCCATTTACTCTGAGGACATGCCGGTCTCCCCCGATACCGACGCAATAATGGTCCTGGACAAGAAGCGGATTGTACTTGGCTCTGGCAGCCATTGTATTAACTGCGGAGAGTGTGTGAGGGCTTGTCCGGCAAGAGTCCCCGTGAATATGCTGGTACGATTACTGGAAAACGGCCTTTACGAAGAGGCCGCTGAGCAATATGACCTGCTTTCCTGCATTGAGTGCGGGCTTTGCAGTTACGTGTGTGTAGCACGAATCCCGGTATTTCATTATATCATGCTTGGTAAGTACGAATTTTCCCGGATACAGAGCGCGGAGGAATCCAATGCATAATCAGAAGTTACTTGTCAGCTCACATGCCCCTTACTGGCACAATGGGAGCAGTATATCAGGAAAAAGCTATTCCTTTATGCTGGCAGCGCTTCCTGCGGTGATAATGGGAATTTATCAATACGGACTTCCTGCTCTCGGTGTCCTGGCATTATCCATATCCTGTGCCATGATCTGGGAGCTTCTCATGGATCTTGCCATGAGACGCCCCGTCAGCATAGGCGATGGAAACGCCGCTGTTATCGGCCTTTTGTTTGCCATGCTTTTACCGGCTACAGCGCCCTGGTGGCTTGTAGTGGCAGGGACATTCGTAGCCATAATTATAGGAAAACAGATCTATGGCGGTATAGGCTGTAATCCTTTTAACCCTTCGCTGGTTGCAATTGCCATAATAATGCTCTCATGGAAGAGTTTCATGGACTTCAATGAGGCCCTGGTAAACTATGATCTCGGTTTCTATATGGTATATCCGCTTTCTGCCGTTAAGCATATGGGGACGTCGGTCCTTTCAAATTTCAGCATGACCGGACTGCTTCTGGGCCAGCAGGCAGGCGGTATTGGCACGACTTTCGGGCTTGGTCTTATCATAGGTGGGCTCTATTTGATCCTTCGCGGTCATATCCGGTGGGAAATAAGCCTGTCCTTTCTTTTAGGCGTCTTTGTAACCGCCTATTTCTTCAATATTGCTGATCCTGATAAATATGCACCACCCTTGTTTCATATCTTGACGGGATATTCATTGATCGCGGCATTCTTCCTGCTCACCGAGGATTCATCTTCACCTGTAAACTTTGTTCCCATGTTGATATATGGGGCTGTAGCCGGTTTTCTGACGGTTCTTATCCGCAATATCGGCGCCTTTGTTGATGGGGCGGTATTTGCCATCCTACTAGTGAATGTCTCCAACCCACTCCTGGATAAAATCAGACCAAAAGCTATGGGAAAGGGAACTGAACATGCGTGAAATGATAAGGCTTTTTTTAGTTATTTTTCTTTTCAGTTGTGTGTCGGGGGGTCTGCTGGCAGTCGTTCGAAGTGGAACCCAGGAGCGGATTGAATATCAGCAGCTCAAGTTCGTCAAAGGCCCCACCATCAAAGAGATTATGGAGGGGTGTTCAAATGATCCCCTTTCCGACCGTTTCAAGATTATGGACGGTGATAAAGAAATAAGCTTTTTTGTGGGTGAATTTGACGGTAAACGAAGTGTTGTTGCCTTTGAGTCCTTTGGAAAGGGGTTTGGTGGCGACATCGGCGTTATCATTGCTGTCAACCTGGAAACAGATGAAATTATAGGGATCGGCGTTACGACCCATAGCGAGACGCCCGGCCTGGGTTCAAGGGCAAAGAGTGAGCCGGACCTCAGCTCCCAGTTCAAGGGATTATCCATAAAGGACCCGTTTAAGGTGACGGCTGATGGCGGAAAGATTGACTCAATAAGCGGTGCAACCATAACGTCACGCGGGGTGTGTGGCGCAGTTGTTACCTCGGCGAGTATATACGAGCGGCTGAAAAACGATATCCTTAAAAAAATAAAGGCATAAAAAAACAGGGAGATATCTGGTTATGGCAAAGACCGTTGTTCAAGAATTTACAAAGGGGCTATGGGCTGAAATTCCCCCGTTTCGCCTTGTCCTCGGGCTGTGCCCGGTACTTGCAGTGACCAAGACCGTGGAAAACGGTGTTGGCATGGGAATCGCCACAACCTTTGTTCTGGTGTGCTCCAATATCCTTATATCGCTACTTAGAAATGTCATACCCAAAAATGTCAGGATCGCCTGTTTCATCGTGGTTATCGCCACCTTTGTAATCGTTGTTGAACTGGTGATGCAGGCGTTTGCCTACCCGCTGTTTTTAAAGCTTGGGATCTTCATACCCCTTATAGTTGTTAACTGCATCGTCCTCGGGCGCGCAGAGGCATTCGCCGCCAAGAACGGCGTTGTCTCCTCCTTTGCGGACGGTCTGGGCATCGGAATCGGATTCACGCTATCCTTGACGGCCCTGTCCATATTCAGGGAGGTCCTTGGAAGCGGGACATTTACAATTCCAATTTCAAGTGTTTCTGTTCCGGTTTTCGGCCCTTCGTTTCAACCTTTTAACTTTTTGGTGGAGGCCCCAGGGGCATTTGTCTGCCTTGGGCTTATGCTCTGCGTTATGAATATGCTCGGCAAGAAATAGGATAATGAAACATGGATACCGTGTCATCTGACTTAAGGAGAAAATAGATGGGCGACTACATTTTACTGGCCGTAAGTTGCATCTTTGTCAACAACATCCTCCTGATCCAGTACCTTGGCAACTGCCCATTCCTGGGTGTCTCCAAGAAGATGGAGACCGCTACCGGCATGGCAATGGCGGTTGTTTTTGTTTTGGTCCTGGCCGGGGCGATCACCTGGGTAGTGAATCACCTGCTGCTGAAACCGTTCGGGGTTGAATATTTAAGGACCCTGGCCTTTATCCTGGTGATCGCGTCGCTGGTACAGTTCGTTGAATTATTTCTCAAAAAGAGCATACCTGCCCTCTACGCCGGCCTCGGCATATTCCTTCCGCTCATTACTACAAATTGTGCAGTAATGGGCGTATGTCTTATCAATATCAAGGAAGAGTATTCATTCATGCAGGCACTTATTGCATCCCTCACTTATGCGATCGGTTTCGGGTTGGCCCTGATCCTGTTTGCAGGAGTTCGTGAGCGTATCCTTCTTGCAAGGGTCCCGAAACCCCTTCAGGATACCTCCATCGGTCTGGTGGGGGCCGGTATGATGTCTCTCGCATTCTTTGCCTTTAAGGGGATGGTTTAGATGAGGCCTTGTGTTTTAAATTTTATTATCTCACCCCTGAAAGGGGCTATGATCATAGATAATCTCAGGAGTTCAAAGTGACTAAAGTGATCTAAAGTGACTAAAGTTAAGGAATTCTATAAATTAGATGGAGCGAAGCGACACCACAACCCTGGCCCAGACCGTTCACCAGCTCCATATACCTCTAAAGCTAAGTCTGGAATTAGGCATTGGCTGGACCAAACACAGTAAAGTCGCACCAGGGCGGGCTTAAGGCACTTCAAACTTTAGCTCATTTTAGGCACTCTTTGGGATTTACCCAGGCATAGCCAAAGGATTCTGACCTCGCCCAAAGGACATAGTTTTCAAAGATACAATAAATAGGAGGAGCCACATGTTAGGCATGTTAGGTGGGATTTTGGTAATGGGAACAGTGGGTGTTGTTGTCGGTGTAGGACTGGCCCTGGCATCCAAGATATTCTATGTCTATGTGGACCCCAAGATTGAAGCCGTAGACGAGGCCCTTCCCGGAGCTAATTGTGGCGGTTGCGGATATCCCGGATGCGGCTCAAACGCAGAGGCCATTGTTGCGGGTAAATCCTCCCCTTCCTCCTGTGTGGCAGGCGGTACGGAAATTGCCGAGGAGATCGCCGAAATAATGGGCATGAAACTGGAGGCCCGAGAGCCCGATATAGCAATGCCCGGGTGCTCATATGGTTTGCATGTTGCGGATGTCAAATATATCTATAACGGGATTAATGACTGCCGGGCAGCAGTCCTTTTGAATGGCGGGACTAAAGTTTGTCCCATCGGATGCCTTGGTTTAGGTACCTGTGTGCAGGCCTGTCCGTTCGACGCGCTCTCCATGGGGCCTGATAACCTGCCCGTGGTCGATCCGGATCGTTGTACTGGCTGCGGCACCTGCGAACGCATCTGCCCTAAACATATTATTACCCTTACATCCCATACAAGACGTATTCAGGCCGAACATACTACCGATGAATGCACTGCCCCCTGCCAGAGGGCCTGTCCGGCCGGAATTGATATTCCCGCATATATCCACCAGATTGCGGAGAAAAACTACGCAGAGGCAGTTCGCATCATCAAAGAAACAAACCCGTTTCCCGCCATATGCGGCCGGATTTGCGTGCAGCCCTGTGAATATGATTGCCGTCGCAACCTTGTGGATGAACCGGTAGCGATTAATCACCTGAAACGCTTTGTATCCGACTACGAGCGGACTTCCGGTGAGCGCATCAATGTACCGAGGGCACCGGAAACCGGAAAGCGTATCGCCGTAGTTGGCGGAGGTGCCGAAGGCCTGACTGCGGCCTACCTTCTGAACCGCCTTGGTCACGACTCAACCGCATATGAGGCAACCGCCCAAATGGGAGGGATACTTCGCATCGGGCTCCCGGAAAATAGGCTTCCCAGGGACGTACTGGACTGGGAAATCAACGGTATCTTGGATGCCGGTGTCCAGGCACTCACCAATCAAAAGCTAGGCAGGGACTTTACCATCGATTCTTTACTCAAAGAGGGGTTTTCCGGCGTATTCGTGGCTACCGGAGGATGGGACAGCCAGCTCTCTGACCAGCTCTCTGAAAAAAGCGACGGACCTTTACAAACTCTACCCGGAGTCCAGCTCCTGATTGATTTCATCCTGAACCAGCGGGCGGGTAAAGCTTCGCCAGCTGGAAAAAATGTCATGATTCTCGGCGGAGGCAAGTCCGGACTGGAGGCTGCCAGAGCAGCGCTGAAAAATGGTTCAGAGAATGTTAATATCGTTCTTCGCAGCTCTCTTGAGCGTTCATCATTCTCCGAAGAGGAATTAGTGGCAGCAGAGCAGGAAGGTATCCAATTCTATTTCCAGAGCGCCGTGACACGGATGCAGGGTGAAGGCAGTAAATTGAGTCATGTGGAAATCGCACACATCCTGAATTCGGATGAAGAAGAAACCCACACAGAAAGAGAACTTCTTTCAGTGGATACCATGCTGACCGGTGCGGGACGCTTTCCCGAACTCATTTATGTTGTCCGTAAAGAAGAGGGTGAAGCGGATGAGGAAGAGGAAGCAGAACTCCCGGACCCGGTACCATGGGAGACGCTTATCCCTTATCCGGGCCCCTCTGCAGAAGAAGACATCGGTATCTTCCGGCCAGGAGAAGTGACGGGTGACTACAAGGCGGTCGTGGAAGCGATCGGTTCCGGACGACGGGCGGCCAGCTCCATTCACCGGTTTTTGACCGATGAACCCGTGGAGGCACCTGCCAATATGATCCGCACATATACAAGGGTCTTGAGCCTGGAGCAATTAGAACCGGTCACAGAATTGCCCAGGCAGAAGATGCCTGAACGCACTCACGAAGAGCAGATTGCCGATCCTTCCGCGGAAATTGCACTGGGATTTTCAGAAGAGCAGGCCGTTACCGAAGCCAAGCGCTGCCTGCAGTGCGGGCTTATTTGCTATCGCCGGGTTGAGGGGAAGACGATTCACTAAAAAGGATGCGCGTCATCCTGGGTCGATAGTCACCCTTTGCCTGTTCGCCCCGGTCAAACCATCTCAACACATAAAATGCGACCCCCATGGCCAAACCGGCGCCAATTATGGAGGCCAGAGTAGGTTGCAGATCAAGAGACTCAGCCCACGCCCCGCCCACATATGCACCGATGATGAGCAATACCACGGGAAGAAAATAGACAAGCAGGGAAAGTTTCAACAGGGAGCCCGAAGGCACCTGGAGTCTCACAAGATCCCCCACCTTAGCATCAAGATCATTAGCCACTTCAACTACCATTTCCCTGTCAGACATGATATGACATGATCCGCGCGAACCACAGTGGTCGCAGGCCGAAGTTTTCGTTACGAGTACCATTGCCTTTTTGCGTTTGATCTCTTTTACAATGCCTTCTTCGGTGGGCATTTAAACTCCCTAATAAGTGCCTAAAGTGATCTAAAGTGCACTAAAGTGTCTAAAGTTAAAGGATAAAACATAAAATCAATATTTTTTTTCTTGGTTATACTTCGTTTATCAAATCTACCCAAACATATTGAGCAGTTACTAAAGGCTAAAGGCGCAAGGCAACCTAATATTTTTTACCCTATGCCCTGCGCCTTGTGCAGCGTGGCTTTGAGGCCTTTTCTGAGTGACTGACGGGAGGCCGCTGTGCTTTTCACGACTTATCAGCGGGGGAAACCGCAGCCCCGAGCTTGCCGAGGGTAATGCGGAGGGGGCAAAACTCCCCCGTAGATAAGTCGTAGAAATGATCCCGCCGGCGGGAGAGGCTCGGAACCGAAGAAAAGGTCTCAACGGCACGCTGCCTCATGACTAGGATAACCCAAAGCCAATCATTCTCGGCCTCACTAGCGGTTCCATGTAATGAGGTCAGCATATGCGGCTTTTGAAAAGAGACCCCCATGCCTTTCAAGATGCGAAAAGTTTTGAACATTACTAATTAATTGGCCTTCAATGGCCAACCAAAAACCTGTAATTCCTTTCACACAGGATCTAACTCACGCCTCTTTAGGCTCTCCGACGTGAAAGAAATTCGATCACCTTTGCGTCCGGAGGTGGAAAGGTATATTTTTCAAGACCTGCCGGCTCAACCCATCTGATATCCTGGGCCTGCAAGCATCTTGGCTCTCCTTCCAAATATGTACAATTAAATACATGCAATGAGACCGCCTTGGTCTCGTATTCATGCTCAACCGTGAATAACGCCTCATCTGCCTTTACCTTGACCCCAAGTTCCTCTTCGATCTCTCTCTCAAGGCAATCCTTAAGGCTCTCACCCTTTTCCTGCTTACCACCGGGGAATTCCCAAAATCCCTCAAGGTGAGTTCCTTTAGGGCGTTTCGCTATGAGAACTCTTCCCTGCTTCCATATCAATCCGGCTGTTACATGAAAATGGGGCTTTTTATTCTGCCCCTTCATCCTGAACTCTCCTCAGCCTTAACCTGAGATATGCTTCCTCTGCATCTTCATGCCCTGGCGATATGGCAATAATCCGTTTATAGGCCTCCAGGGCTCCCCCCAAACAATAAATTCACATCTTCAGGCCTGACTTTCAGGATCTCCTCGATCTGTTTGATGGCCAGTTCATCCTTGCCGGTCTTCACATAGGCCAGCACCATGTATGCCCTGAGATCCGTCTGATTAGGGTTTGCTTCTAAACCCATGTCCATAAAGTGGATGATTCTATTATAATGACCCCGGCTATTTAGGTAATCAAATATATAATGGTAAGGTTCGACATCCCCCGGCCGCAATTCAATAAGAGCCCTGGCCTGGTTAAAGGCCATGTCGGCTTTTTCCTGTTTTTCTTAAAATGATTCAAACTTGCGTCCAAATTCCCGGCTCCATATTCAAGGGCGCCCAGGTTATATATCACAGTTTCGTTTTTTGGATCCTGCAAAAGAATTTTTTTATAAATTCCTTTAAGTGCCTCTTTTTTCCCTCGTCTTTCCATAAGCTGTGCCATTAACAAAAGGGCCTTGAGTGATTTTGCATTTTTCTTTAAAACCTGTGTAAGATATATCTCGGCCTTTTCAAATTCCCCTTTTTCGATCATTCTATGAGCCAGCTTCAGGCGGCTTTCCGTATCTTCCGATTTCAACCCTATCGCCTTGCCTAAATAAAAATCCGCCTTGTCTTTCTGATTATTTCTTTCATAAAGATAAGATAAATTATAATAAAGATTTACATCCCTTTTATCTATCTTCAGCGCCTTGAGATAGTACGAAATAGCCTTTTTTATCGGACCGGTCTTTGCATAAAGATATCCGAGGCGTTTATAAACCGGCAATTTGTCTTCCTCTTCCATTCGCCTCAAAAGGGCCTCATACTCCTTAGCGGCCGCTTTAAGTTTGCCCCTTTTCTCAAGGGCCTCTGCCAGTTCGTTCCGTATCTCAAGATCATCCGGATTAAGATTGACAAGCCTCTTAAGAACCGAAACGATACCATCCTTGCTGTGCATGGCCGTATATACATCAAGGAGTTCCAGTAAAATATCCTGATCCAAATCCTTCCCGGCCATATCCTCAAGCATGCGGACAGCCTGTTTCCATAATTTCTGGGATTTGTACTCCTCAAGGAGCCTGCGTTTGAGCTGACTGTCCTCCGGCAGGAGCCGCAAGGAACGCTCAAGCATTACCAATCTCCGCTTGGCATCGATGGTCCTGTCGGCCTTGTCCAGCCAATCATCCGCATACGGCTGAACCTTCCAGTCCACGTATCCCAGGTCTTGATTGCGGTCTTTTATCCAAATCCGGAACATGTAATGATCAAATACATTTTTCTCGGGCAGCAACTCCGAAAGACTCATTTCTTCATACCGGAGGGCATTCACATCTAAACCCCTTGCCACTAAACGGATAAACAGGTTGAAGGGGACATTTGTGGAAATCTCGACAATTTTAACCCTGTCTTTCGGGTGGAGCGCAAGGATCTCCCCTGACAGTATCTTCTGTGGTTCCTTATTTACAGTGAGCAGAATAAAATTTAGCCGGGGTGGGGTAACATATAAGCCGCGCCAAAGCCACCAACCTGAGATGGAGGCAGCGATCAGGATCAGGATTGCCAGCCAAAAAGCCGGCCTTCGGTACACTGGACTGTTTTTTCTCTTATTCACTAACCGGCAGCATTCAAAGGATTGAATATTGGCAATTGACAATTAATGGCTTTACAAAGCTTCTTCAAATACTCAACCTTGAACAGGAAAATGTCAACCTGTGGATGACCGCGTAACAGCATTGACGAACTCGTAAAAAGTCCGTCAACAGGTCCCGCCAGGCGGGAGTAAGCCCCGGCCTGGGGTGAGGGTGGTCCCGCGTTACGCGGGATTGAATTTACTTCAAATGGCGGGGGAGGGGAAGCCCTTCCCCGCCTAATAAAAAGGCATACAGCGACTTTCAAATAACTAAATTATAACCTCTTGATATGATTGGCAAATTATTTTCCGTAATAGTGCAGCAAAGTGGTTTTTAAACGTCGAACATCGAACATCGAATGATGAAATCGCTTCGCTCCGTCAGTTTATAAATCGGCAGAATACTAAAATTCGACGTTGGACGTTCGATGTTCGATGTTCATATGTAATATAATTGGCAAGTTATTTTCGTTTACAGTGCCTCAAAGCGGCATAAAATAGCTTTTTACGAGGTTATCAGCATTGGGTCATGCCTCATTGGACAAACTACCTATTATGATATGTCTTTGCCCTTCACCCTCTTGGCGAACTTGCTTTCCCAGACTAAGAGGACAGGGCTGGCCACAAAGATGGACGAATAGGTCCCCACAATAACTCCTATCAGTATTGCAAAGGCAAAATCATGGATCACGCCTCCGCCCAGAATAAAAAGGGTTAAGACAACGGCCAGTGTGGTTGTAGATGTTAGAATGGTACGGCTCAGCGTCTCATTAATGCTGGTGTTCATAATCTCTTCAAAGGGGCGCCGCCGAAAACGCCTGAGATTTTCCCGAATCCTGTCAAAAACAATAATGGTGTCATTGAGAGAATAGCCCACGATCGTAAGTATGGCGGCAATTATTGAAAGAGATATTTCCCTGTCTGTCAGTGCAAAGGCACCAACCGTTATGATCACATCATGAACAAGCGCAATAATGGCTCCCAGCGCATATTTTAACTTCAGGAACCAGCAGAGACCGAGGGCGACTATCAATGCAATCAAGATAAGCCAGGTGACGGTCATTCCAAAGCTGGAACACATGTATACTACGAAAGCCAAAGACAGGGCCATGACGATACTCATCACCCACTTGAGTTCAAATCGACCAGAAATATAAATGGCAATAAACAGCAAGGCGTAAAAAATGGCAAACAGGGCCTTCTCCCTTAAGTCTTTTCCCACTTTCGGCCCTACCATTTCCACTCGTCTCATCTCGACACCTTGACCGAATTCAGAAATGAGGGCCTGTTTTACCTTGTCACCTAAACCGGACAATTCAATGTCTGTGTGCCTGATCCGGATCAGGTATTCAAACTGACCTTCTTCACCAAATTCCTGTATGATGCTGTCTTGAAGATGAATGGGTATAAGAGAAGATTTGATTTCAGAAGGGGTCCGTTTCTGGTCCAGCTTAACCTGTATCAACGCGCCACCCGAGAAGTCCACACCGAAGTTAGGCCCCCCCCTCCATATGAGTAAAAAAAGAGTCGCAATGATCATTATCGCGGAAAACAGGAATGCAATTTTCCTTTTTCCAACAAAATTAATGTTGATTCCCGGCTTGATGAATTCCATTTGCTCAGTCCTTGGTTATCAGTCAGTTGTCCGTTTTACAAGCATTTCTAAATCCTAACCTTTTTTATCCTCCGCAGGACATACAGATAATCGAAAATAATACGGGTCACGAAGATGGCCGTAAACAAACTGGCAATGATGCCGATACTCAGGGTCACTGCAAAACCCCTGACCGGCCCGGTTCCGAACTGAAACAGGACAAGCGCAGCGATCAATGTAGTAATCTGGGCATCAAGGATCGTTACAAGAGCCTTTCCGTATCCTCCCTCAATGGAGGACCGTGGGGTCTTTCCAAGTCTCAGTTCTTCCCTGATGCGTTCGAATATCAGCACGTTGGCATCAACGGACATACCGATAGTGAGGATAATCCCTGCGATCCCGGGCAGGGTTAGCGTGGCCCCGAAAAAGGCAAGTCCCGCCATAATGAAAAGGATGTTTAAAATGAGGGCAAGATCCGCGATAAAACCTGAAAGCCCATAATAAATGACCATAAAAACAAGCACAATAGCGCCACCTATAAGCATAGACTTAAAGCCCTTCTCAATTGAATCCTTTCCCAGAGAAGGACCCACTGTTCTTTCCTCGATGATCTTGACAGGAGCAGGAAGAGCCCCTGCCCTCAGAACAATGGCCAGATCCCGCGCTTCATCCGTGGTAAAACGTCCGGTAATCTGGGCCTTCCCGCCTGATATCTTGTCCTGGATAACAGGTGCGGAATTAACCTTTTTGTCAAGTACGATGGCCAGTCTTTTTTTTATGTTCTGCCCTGTAAGCTGTTCAAAAAGCCTTGCACCTCTGGCGTCAAATGAAAGAGAAACGTAAGGTTCATTGTATCGGCTATCGATCTGTACCCTGGCATCCGTTATATATTCCCCCGTAAGGAGGGTTCGCTTCTTTAGCAGGTAGGGAATCTTAGTCTGACGGCCTGTCTTTCTATCAATGCTGAGCTCATAGAGTATCTCATCGCCAGGCGGCATATTTCCCTTAAGGGCTTCCTCAACACTGTGTTCCTCATCAACCAGCTTGAATTCCAGAAGTGCTGTCTTGCCGATCAGCTCCATGGCCCTCTTGGGATCCTTGATCCCCGGCAACTGGATCAGAATCCTGTTATCTTGCTGTGGTCTGATGTCAGGTTCACTGACTCCGAACTGATCAATCCTGTTTCTTATTGTCTCAAGGGCTTGATCCACTGCCATTTTCAGGATACGGCTCCTCGCCTTGGAAAGCAAAACGATCTGAAACGCTGGCTGATCTTCATCACCCGATACTGATTTCAATTCAAAATCGGGATAATTGCCCTCTGCCATATCCGTAAAAGCCCCCGAATCCTTCGATCGCATAAGGGCCACGCCAACCCGATCACTACCAACGCGGGTAAGTTCGATGTACCTGATTTTACTCTTGCGCAAATCGACCTTCAGTTCCTCCACAACACGTTCCAGATGGCTTTCCACAGCCTTTAAGGCCTGGACTTCCAGGACGAGATGCATACCTCCCTGGAGGTCAAGACCCAGATGGATCTTATCCCTTGGCAAAATATTGGACCACCACGCCGGAAGGTCACTGGTAAGAGATGGGGTGAGATAAATAAATCCCATCACTACTACGAATAAGACAATTGCGCCACGCCAGCTTAAACTCTTTGACACTTGCTACTCCGAAAATGATTGATAGCCCAAAGCTGACAGCTGTCCTATTCTTCCTTTGAGCTTCGAGCTATGAATTTCTCTTAACATCTGTTTATCTTCGAGTATTTACTCTCAACTTCAAGCAGATAGCTCAGTATTATAGCTCAGGCTGTGAAACTGACTTCAAGCTGTGAGCTATAAACTGCTCGCTAGGTTTTGCTCGCCACTCCTGAGATTGAGCCCCTCGAAACCTTGACCCTCACCTTGGGGGCAATCTCCATGGTGACCATATCATCTGTCAGGCCGGTAACCACCCCATGAAGCCCACCCGAACTCACAACACGATCCCCCTTTTTCAGGGCCGCAAGCAGTTGTTTGTGCTGCTTGGCCTTTTTCTGCTGGGGCCTAATAAGCAAAAAATAAAATATGGCGAACATGAGTATCAGGGGGACAAAGGCACCAAAGCCTCCACCTTGTCCGCCCGCACCGCCTACTCCCTGTCCTCCCATAGCATACGCCAGAAAATCCATTTTATTACCTCCTCCAGGTTTAGTTAAACAACTACTTCCTTCCCTTGCAATTCGTAAAAGTTATATCGATAGCCAGCAAACCTGTCTTCCTTTATGGCCTGTCTCATCTCTGCCATCAGGTGCATGTAATAGTAAAGATTATGAATCGTATTCAATCTATAAGCCAGAATCTCCTTAGCCATGAACAGATGCCTCAAGTAGGCCCTTGAAAATCTGGAGCATGTATAGCACCCGCAGTTTTCATCAATGGGCCGCTTATCCTCCGAATACCGTGCGTTTTTGATAGTCATTCTGCCTTTTCGGGTAAAAAGGGTACCGTTCCTGGCATTGCGAGTGGGCATCACGCAGTCAAACATATCCACACCCAGCATGACGCACTCTACCAGATCCTCCGGCGCTCCCACACCCATCACGTAAACGGGCTTATCATCCGGGAGCAGATCAATTGTATCCGTGATGACCCGCAATCTGGTTTTTGCATCTTCTCCAACCGAAAGACCGCCTAAGGCATACCCGTCAAAACCCATATCCACCAGTTCTCTGGCACTCATCTCCCTTAGGTCACTGTACATGCCACCCTGAACGACTCCAAAAAGGGCCTGCCCCTGGTTGTCCTTTTGCTCGAGACACCTGCGAGCCCACGTGCTCGTCAACTTCACCGAGTTCAGGACATACTCGTAATCAGACGGATACGGAGCGCATTCATCAAAGGCCATGATAATGTCCGCGCCTAGTGCCTTTTGAAACTCAATGGACTCTTCCGGGCCAATGAAATGCCTTGATCCATCTATATGAGATTGAAAAGTTACGCCCGCCTCCGATATATCCCTCAAGCGCGACAGGCTGTAAACCTGAAATCCCCCGCTATCCGTCAGGATCGGCCCGGACCAGTTCATAAAACCATGGAGACCGCCCAGTCTCTCTATGACCTTGTGTCCCGGTCGTAGGTAGAGGTGGTATGTATTGGCCAGAATAATCTCTACGCCCGCATGCTTCAGATCATCCGGAGAGACCGCCTTTACCGATCCCTGGGTCCCCACCGGCATAAAGACCGGTGTTTCAAAATCTCCATGGGCGGTTTTGATTTCTCCAACTCTGGCCCGGCATTCACCGGACCTGTGAAAGACCCTGAATTCCAAAGTAAAAGACAAGTGAGCTAAAGTTTAGGCCCTCTTCCCTAACTTCCTCTGAGTAAATATATTCAGAAATTTATTCAATCATTAGTCCTAAGAGGCTGTGGCTTCAAACGATCAACATCGCATCCCCATAGCTGTAGAACCTGTATTCCTTTTCAATAGCCTTTGAATATGCCTTTTTTACTAAATCCAGGCCGGCAAAGGCTGATACAAGAAAAAGCAGGGAACTCTTCGGTAAATGAAAGTTGGTTATCAAGGCATCCACGGCCCTGAAGGAAAAACCGGGAGTCACTAAAAGATCCGTTTTTCCCTCTCCCGGCAGAACGGAACCGTCAGGAGCTACTGACGTTTCCAGAGCCCTTACAACTGTAGTTCCCACAGCAACTACCCGCCCGCCTTTGTCCCTGGTCCTTGCTATGGCCTCAGTTGTTTCCGGTCCCAGCCGGTAGCACTCTTCACCTAAGTGATGCTTTCTGATATCCCTTGTCCGAACGGGACCGAAGGTCCCATATCCCACATGAAGAGTCAGACGGGCTATGGAAATCCCCGCATCTTCCAGCTTCTCGATCAATTCCTGTGTAAAGTGAAGTCCAGCCGTGGGGGCGGCAACAGCACCTTTTTTTTCGGAAAAAACGGTCTGGTATCGCTCCCTGTCAAGTTGTGAGTACCCGTCTTTCTTCCCTCGCTTAATATATGGGGGTAAAGGCATGTACCCATTTTCTTCGAGCAGCGAATCAACAGACCCATTACCACTGAACTGAATTCTGACCAGCCCGTTTCCCAGCACCTCTCTGACCTGTCCGGAAATACCTGAGTCAAAGAACAGGATGCTCCCCTTCTTAGGCCGCTTGGAAGATTTCAGCAGGCATGAGCGCGTTGCGGGGCCTTTTTTAGTTGAAGCAGTGTGTTCCAGCACCAACACCTCAACCCGCCCCCCGCTTTCCTTGCGGCCAAAAAGCCTTGCAGGGACAACCCTTGTATCATTTACAACTAAAAGATCGCCAGCTTGGATCAGAGTTGGAAGATCAAAGAAATTACAGTCCGAAAATGACTTTCTCAGGCGATCCACCACAAGCAAACGGGAATGATCGCGTCTCAATGCCGGAACCTGGGCGATCAACCCTGGTGGCAATTCGTAATTATAATCTTCAATATTATACATCCAAGCATTTAAACCGAAAAGGCTAAACAAGATCCATATTAATGTCAAACTATTTTATTATCTAAATAAATAGGTTATCAACAGTCCCAGCCCCATCGCCGTAAACCCTATGAACCTTAGATGTGAATTCGGAATTTCCTGGATGATTAACATCCACTTTTTCATCTTACCTGGGAAAACAAAGTACGGAAGTCCCTCTACTATGAGCACAAGCCCTAACAGGCAAAATAGCAATTTCATAGTTTACTGATCCTTAAGGTTTCAAACACTAAGGCTACCCGAGAGATTATGCGGTTTGGGTAAAAAAATAGAGCGCACGACCGCAAAACGGCTTCCCGGTGGCTCTTAATTTGAATATTCGCATCATAGCCCCGCCCAACTCTCCTGTCAACCTGGCACGTTCTTGCCCCCAAAATCTTATGGACATAATTCTTGATCTATTAAAGAAGATCAGTTAGCTTTTATAGCTGATTCTGAGGGACCGCTACATCTTCGGTTGGTTTTGTGATTACGGACGTATAAATTAACTTATGCCCAACAATGTGACAATAAATCTGTCTGCCCTGGTTCATAACCTGAACCAGGTCAGGAACCTGATAGACCAGGACACCAGAATAATGGGCGTTGTCAAGTCGGACGCCTACGGTCACGGCATGCTGCCCATATCCCAAACCCTCGAAAAAAACAAAATCGATTGCCTCGGGGTCGCTCACCTCTTCGAGGCCCTTGAACTCAGAACCGGAGGGATCAAATTACCCATTGTGATCCTGTGTGGTATTCAGACAAGAGACGAATCGCGCCAAGTGGTGGAAAACGAGCTGACCCCGGTCCTGTTTGACCTGACAGTGGCTGAAATATTGGCGCAAGAGAGTGCGAGGCTGGACAAAAAGACCCCAATCCACCTTAAGGTGGACACCGGTATGGGGCGTCTCGGGATTTCCCATACGGAAATAGGCCCTTTTCTCCAAAGAATCATGGCATTTAAAAACCTTGATATTGACGCACTAATGTCGCATCTTTCATCAGCCGATGAGTGTGAATCTGATTTTACTGATGTCCAGATAAGGCAGTTTGAAGAGGCGACCCAGGTGGGACGCTCCATGGGTTTAGACCTGCCCTTCAACAACCTGGCCAACAGCGCGGGCATTATGGCCCACAAAAAGGCCCACTTCAGCATGGTTCGGCCGGGCATTATGCTATACGGCGGGCTCACTTCACCGGAATTCAAAAGCCCGGTTCCATTAAAGCCTGCCATGCATTTCAAGGGCCGGGTCCTGCAGATCAGGGATCTCCAAGATCAGACACCGGTCAGCTACGGACGGACATACTACACAGAGGGTCCGCGTCGGATAGCCGTTCTTTCAGCCGGATACGGTGATGGTATTCCCAGAAGCATGTCAAACCGGGGAAATGTGCTTATCAAAGGAAACAAGGCCCCGATCATAGGGACCGTGTGCATGAATCTCACTATCTGCGATATCACCGGCCTTGAGGATATCTCAACAGGAGATGAGGCGGTTTTTTTGGGCTCCCAGGGGCAGGAAATCATTACAGGAGAGGATATGGCCAGATGGGCCGGCACCATATCATATGAGATATTCTGTTCAATTGGCGGGCGAAATAAAAAGGATTATTTGTCGTGAAAAGCAAGCTCAATGCAGTATTAAAATCCACCATTGATCACTGTTTCGAATGCGGTTTTCTTAATAAAACCCATATTCCGGACTATGTAATAGAAGTTCCAAATAATCCGGATCATGGGCATTTTGCCACAAATTTACCCCTAACATTAGCCTCAAGCCAGAAACGCAGTCCCATGGAAATCGCCTCAGTCATGGTTGACAACTTGATGGACGAAGAAAACCTCCTTGAAAACGCGGAAGTTGCCGCTCCGGGCTTTATCAATTTCAGGATCAACCCGGATAAATGGTATGGCATCCTGTCTGATATTGTCAGGCTCAAGGGGGATTATGGCCAGAACCGGACAGGAAACAACCAGAAGGTTCTGGTGGAATTCGTAAGCGCCAACCCCACCGGTCCGCTTCATCTTGGACATGGCCGGGGTGCTGCCCTGGGAGATACCCTTTGCAGGATTCTCTCCTTTTGCGGGTATGATGTGGCCCGGGAATTCTATATCAATGACGCGGGGCAACAGACTAAAATGCTTGGAGAGTCCATCTTCAGTCGCTTCATGCAAATGAATAATCCCGATTTTCCATTTCCTGAAAACGGGTATCACGGAGATTATATTCTTGACCTGGCCAAGACAATATCAGGAAAGGTCAATCTCAACGAAATGTCCGAACAAGAGGCTATCGACTCTTGCACCCGGGAGGGAAAGGAAATAATGCTCGAAGAAACCAAACAGGACCTGGCGCAGTTCAGGGTTCCTTTTGATTTCTGGTACAGTGAAAGCGATCTTTTTAGTTCAGGTCTGCTTGAGGACACCCTTGAAAAACTCAAAAGGAAAAAACAGCTTTATGAGAATGAGGGAGCCCTCTGGATCAAAACCTCCGATTTCGGAGATGACAAGGATCGGGTTATCCGGAAAAAGGATGGAGAGTTTACCTATTTCGCGTCTGATATCAGCTATCATCTGGAAAAACAAAAAAGGGGGTTTGCCAGGGCCATTAACATCTGGGGAGCAGACCATCACGGATACATACCCCGTGTGAAAGCCGCTCTTTCGGCCCATGGCTTTTCTGAAAACTGGCTCTCTGTCCTTCTTGTTCAGCTTGTAAAGCTCTGGAGAGACGGCCAAGAGATCAAAATGTCCAAAAGGGCGGGAGACTTTGTCACCTTGCGGGAACTTGTGGATGAGGTCGGCGTGGATGCGGTGCGGTTTATTTTTCTAACCAAGAACCACGACTCCCCGCTTGATTTTGATATTGATCTGGTAAAAAAACAGGATAGTGACAACCCGGTCTATTATGTTCAATACGCCCACGCCAGAATATGCAGTATTTTCAGAAAGGCAAATTCCGAGGGGATATCCCTGCCGGAAAAACCAGACGGGCTCCTTAAACGCCTTGCGTTGGATGAGGAAATGGCGCTCATAAGAATCATAGCCGGTTTCCCATCTCTGCTGGAAGACATATCCGGGGCACTTGAACCACATCGTTTGACCTATTATCTCACGGACCTGGCCGCCTCATTTCACAGATATTTTAACCTGGGCACCAAAGTCCCTGATTACAGGATCGTCACGAATGACAGGACCATGAGCCAGGCAAGGCTCTTTCTGGCACAAGCCATAAGGATTGTAATAGCCAACGGACTTGAACTCCTGGGCATAAGCGCCCCGGAACGAATGTGAAAAGAGCGAAAAAGCATGCCCCCCGGAAAAACCAGAACACCCAATAAAGGTAAACGATATAACCTGGAGCTTTCACTCACCTCTGTCTTTTTCTGGTCTTTAGGTCTCTTCTTCCTTCTGGGTTGGATTTTTGTGCTGGGAATACTCGTTGGCAGGGGCTTTTTGCCAGAGGGAGTCAAACACCTGACCGAACTGAGGTCCCAAATCACCAGACTCCAAGAAATGGTCAGTAATAAAAAACCCTCTGATCTGGATGTCATAAAAAATCCGGACAAGGATCCGAAATTCGCGTTCTATGACGAACTGTCACAAAAAAAGGAGGAAATGGCAAAAACTATTAAGCAGCCCATAAAAAAAACAGCGAAAGAGGAAGTGGCGAATGAAATCAAGCCAATCGTAAAAAAAGCGGTTGCCCTTCCGGAGCAGGATAAACCTATTGAACCTGTTAAAGCCGGTCCGAAATATACCGTGCAGATAGCCTCCTTAGACAGCGAGGTCAAGGCAATCAGGATGGCGAATCAAATGGTGGATCGAGGTTACCCGGCTTACTACGTCAAGGCGCATGTTAAAGGAAGAATCTATTTCCGGGTGAGGTGCGGTAAGTTTGAAAGCAGAAAGGAGGCCGGTGAGTTTGAACGACTGCTGGCCAGGCGGGAAAAGGCAAAAGGCTTTGTCACCAGGGTTGATAGATAAATTTGTGCGTTCAACTTAAAGACGCTGATCGCATACAAAAACAGGAAACCATTCAAATGAACATCAGAAAAGCTGTAATCAAGGATATCAGGACTATTCACGAGATCCTGAATTATTATGCAGATCAGGGTCTTTTATTGCCGAGGTCATTGAGTGAACTGTATGATCACTTGAGGGACTTTTTTGTCCTGGAAGATAGTGATCAGAACCATATGGTCTGCGGTGTGGCCGGGCTGCGCATCTGCTGGGAGGATCTGGCTGAAATCAAGTCCCTGGCCATTTCCGAAGAAAAGAGGGGTAAAGGCTTCGGTATCCAGCTTGTTGAGGCATGTCTTAAAGACGCCCGCTCTTTCGGTCTTGCAAAAGTCTTTACCCTTACGTATATCCCCGAGTTTTTCGAGAGATTCGGGTTTAAGGAGATTGAAAAATCGGCCCTCCCCCACAAGATCTGGGCCGATTGTCTTAAATGCCCCAAGTTCCCTGACTGTGACGAAGTGGCACTGATGATTGAGCTTTAGTTGCACAGATTTTATACCTGAATCTTGCATAAACAATCTTGAATGGATTAATCAAAAACATAATTTCATGTACTTAGGTAGATTTTAGGTAGACCATCGAAACAACCTATTAAATGCAAATGGAATGAAGGCGAAACATTCAAGATTGCTTACCCTTCGGGAGCGCCGATATTACCGAATCTACTGCGTTATCAAGTACTTGCGGTAAAGTGCTACAGCTGCGCACTTGATGCCTTGTATCTCCGGCAAACTCGGCGCTTGCAAAATCCAGGTAATAACTCGTATGTTAAGATTATGGGTCATTTCCAAAAGAGTTTGGTGACTTCCAAAGGGTTCAAGGGGTCGGGGGGTCAAGGATTCCAGTCAAATGCTTAAGAATTACAAGAACCAGGCATCTTGTTTAGGACATTTGAATTTCTGGCATTAGATATTGTCCTTCGACTTCGCTCAGGATGGTGAGCCATTCAACGCTGTTCATGGCCGTGAGCCTGTCGAACGGCCAATCGAACCATTTCGAAATTCGAATTTCGTGCTTCGTATTTATTGACTATGGCAGAGCCAAAGCTCTGGCCTTGTGCAGAGTGCAAGGATCACCATGTTGAACTAACGAACGACTTAACCGTTTGAACAATCGACTTTTTAACTACTGATTAATGGGAGGGTGACATGTTTGGCATCGGCATGCCTGAACTCATTATTATTCTGGTTATCGCCTTGATCGTCATCGGACCGAGCAAACTGCCCGATCTTAGGCATGGCCGAATTCAAAAAGGCCACACAGGAGATCAAGGAAAGCCTGGATGTGGACGAAGAATTTAAGGAAGCAAAAGAGGATCTGATCGACTCCGTTAGCGGGCTGGATAAACCGAAGGAACTCACGCCATCGGAGGCCCTTGAAAAGGAAGAGGCAGATTACGAGGACTTTGACCAGTTAACACAGGACTACGAAAAAACAAAAGCGGAATCACAGGAAGAAACAAAAGAATCAGGCGACACTGAGGCGGCCGGGGAGAAAAGCGAAGATGGATAGCGACGAAAAGCAGCCTTTTTTGTCTCACCTGGAAGAACTGCGCAAACGGCTCATTACGTGTGCCATTGCCGTGGGAATCGGTTTTGT
>JAFDHL010000371.1 GCA_019308785.1 Deltaproteobacteria bacterium | reverse complement strand
ACTAACTATTTATTCACGTAAAGAGGAAATCGAGATTTTAAAGCTGGTAGGAGCCACCGACTGGTTTGTCAAGATACCTTTTATGTTGGAAGGGATGATTCAGGGGATACTGAGTGGAGTTCTGGCACTTGTCATACTTTTTTCAGCGTATCTCTTTATCTCTACCGAAAAGATGCATTTTTTGGATCTCGCAGTGTTCGATTTTGTGTTCATCCCTAATGAATATGCCCTTTCTATCTTATTGCTGAGCGTGGCTTTAGGATTGGTAGGGAGCTTTATCGCCGTAGGCCGCTTTTTTAAAGTATGAATAAAGGGATTACATTTGGGTTATCAAAAACTCTGATTTTTCCTGCCTTTCTGATTTTTGCCTTTCTCTTGGAGTTTTCTGACGTAATTTCAATCCCGGTATCCTGGGCCAGTGAATCTGACGGGAAAAACAGAAATTAAAGGCATTCGACATAAAGGAAAAGGGCATATTAATCCACTTAGCTGATCTTGAACATGAGGTCGCGGAGAAAAGGCAGGCCATAGATGAATTAAAGAAAAGGAATCTTGCTGCCAAGATCGAGCTGGAAAAGCTGGGACACAAGCTAAACGGTCTGGGGAGATCCTTAGAGAGTGTCGAGATCCAACTGGCGAAGAGACTGGTCGCTTTATATAAATACGCCAGGAAGGGTTATATCAGAATGGTGGCTACTGCTGGGAATCTGGATCAACTTTGGCATAGAGTGAAATACATTAAGGCTATTGTAAGGGAGGATCGAAAGGAACTTGGCCGGCTGGCCGACCAAGCAGTCAAGTACGAAAAGGAGATCCTGCTGGTACAGGAAAATATTGCCAAGACTGAGGCTATGAAAGACAAAGAGAGCGAGCGACTGTCTTCCCTAAAAAAGGATCTTGAAAAGAAAGTGGTATATCTTGTGAAGATCCATATAGAGAGAGAATTCTATGAAACAATCGTCAACGAGCTGCAGCTTGCGGCCCGGAATCTGAAGCAAACCATGCGAAACATAGAGAACAAAAAAACTTATAAAATTCCTCGGTCTTCCAATTTCGCTGATTCAAAGGGCCGGTTGCCTCTTCCGATTGAAGGGCAGGTGTTCAGAGGTGATAAACGTTTAGGATTCGAAAAGATGAATCTTCATAAGGGGATTTTCATTGAGGGATCTTCAGATGAAAGGGTAAGAGCTGTTTTTCCAGGGAGGGTCGATTTTTCCGGAAAACTTAAAGGCTACGGTGAGGTCATTATTATCAATCACGGTTCACGGTATTTTACCATATCAGCCCACCTCTTGCAGAGAAAAAAGGATGAGGGCGACGCAGTGGAAGCGGGGGAGGTCATCGGTTTGGCCGGACGTATCAGGTCTTCAAAGGGGACCAGGCTTTATTTTGAAATCAGAAGAGCAGGGAAAGAAGTGGACACAAAAAAATGGCTAAAGATTGACTGAATGTAAGCGTTCATTCGGCCAACAAAGGACTTCCCATATCCCGGTATTTTTTAGTTGTCATTAGCGCCCGATTTAACTTAAGATTAATATCTAATACTTACCGCCCAAAAAATCTATTTCAGGAGTTAGAAGATGTCAATTTCCAAAACAAGATTTGCCTTTAGTATTGTTTTTATCTCCTTCTTTATTGTGGGGGCCCTTTTCCTTAATGGGAATGGTGGTGGGGTCAATGCCGATACCAAGGAAGTATACAAAAATATAGAGATTTTTACTGAGGTGTTGAGGGAGATTGAAAAGAACTATGTGGAACCCGAAGATCCTCAGAAACTGATTTACGGGGCCATAAAAGGGATGGTTCAAAGCCTTGATCCCCATTCATCTTTTATGACAAAGGAAGAGCATCGGGAATTGATGATGGAGACGAGAGGGAGCTTCACAGGAATTGGTATTGAAATAACCATTAGAGATAGCATCCTGACAGTCGTATCTCCCATCGAGGGCACGCCTGCCTATAAGGCAGGGGTGAAGGCAGGAGATAAGATCGTTAAGATAGAAAAAAAATCCACTAAGAACATGACGATGATGGAAGCGGTCAAAATGATCAGGGGGCCAAAAGGAACTAAAGTCAAATTAACTATTATACGGAAAGAGACGGGGAAGCCATTGGAATTTTCCATCACACGGGATGTCATTCCTTTGAGAAGTGTAAGACATCATCTCCTGACCCCCGACATAGGGTACGTTAGAATTTCCAATTTTCAGAGTAAGACCAGCAAGGATCTTTCATCCGGCCTTGAGGCACTGGAAAAGGACCGTGAGTTAAGGGGATTAATCCTGGATTTGAGAAATAATCCGGGCGGGCTATTGTCTCAGGCCATAAAAGTGTCAGATCTTTTTCTTGATGAAGGCGTAATCGTCAGCACCAAAGGAAGAAACACTCTTCAGGATATAGAAGCAACAGCCCATAAGAATAAGAAGTCAAGAAGTTATCCAATTATCATTTTGGTCAACAGTGGGAGTGCGAGTGCTGCAGAAATAGTGGCAGGGGCCTTGCAGGACAATAAAA
>JAFDHL010000370.1 GCA_019308785.1 Deltaproteobacteria bacterium | reverse complement strand
CCTACTAGTGCTCTCAAGGATAAAAGGGAAAAGAAGGCACAGTATGAAAAGTATTGCGTAAGGGAGTACATTATTGTTGACCCGACCGACCAATACGTGGAGCGTTTTCTGTTGGGCGAAGATGGTCTTTATGGAAAGGGGGAGATCTTCGGGCCCATGGAGGTTTTGCCCGTTGTTGCATTGGAACGTATTGAGATTCGTCTTTGGGAGGTTTTTGAAGTAGAGAAGCCGAGGGAAGAAGAGTGAAAGAGTAAGCGAGAGCGTTGCTGCTGCCCTGCTTGTCCCGTAGGTGGGAACCATCGTACTGGGGTGGAATGCCTGCCCTATGAAATCCGAGGCATATTTCATTGGGGCAAAGCATATTTCCCTGGGGCGAAGCCTATTCCTGTGGGGTTAGGATCGTAGATCTCTGATATGGGTTGAAATGAAAAAAGTTGGGTTGAAAATCCGTGGGATTTTAGGCGGTTCGACTTATTGAATTACCTCTATTATGGCAAAAAGAGCAAAAATAGAAGCATCAAAAACAGCTTTGGATTTAACTCATTCTGAGTGGAAGCAGTACCATCCCTTCGGGCCTGGTGATCGGGTCAGCTCTTTGTTCTGGAGTCGGCGGCAGGACAGCGCACGAATTGTGGCTGTAAGCATTGCACGGGACCTTGTCAAGCGCTTTGGCGCGCACAGAGTCGTTCTTTTTGGTTCTGCAGCTCGAGGACATTTCCGTCAAAAGTCTGACATTGATCTGGCTGTCTGGGGCATTCCCCCAGAGGATTTCTATCGGGCCGTTGCTTTTGCCAGTGGGTACAGCAAGGAATGGAAGGTGGACTTGGTAGATGCGGAGGATTGTCGTGAGTCTCTGCGACGGTCCATATTGCTGGAAGGAGTTGAATTGTGAGTAAGATTGGAGCAGTTCTATCTGGACGTATTCGGGATGAGCTATCGGAATTAGCCATGGTAGTGGATCGAGCTGAACAAGGATGGAGAAGGGCGAAAACTCAGCATGATGACTTTTATTTAGACGGGGTTGCATTAAATCTGCATAGCTTTTACTCTGGTCTTGAACATGTGTTTGAGAAAATAGCTTCATTGGTGGATGAGAGCATTCCGACCGGTGCGAATTGGCATCAGGAACTGCTCAGACAAATGAACATTGAAGTTCCTGGTGTTCGTCCAGCGGTTATTTCCGCAGAACTGCGTACGGAATTGGAAGAATACCGAGGATTTCGGCACATTGTACGTAACGTGTACACATATCAACTTAATCCGGAGAAACTCGAGCGTCTTATCACAATGCTGAGAGAGACGTTATCGAGGACGGAGCGCGAGCTTTTGGCATTTGCAAAGTTCTTGGAGAGTGCAGAATGACCAGTATGTTCAAAATTGTTATTTCTACTTTGTCAATTATATGAGGTAAATGACAAATGAAGATGAGACCCCGAGTCTTTTCCCACAAACATGAGATATGGTAGAGATAAACTCACAAAATTACCAGCGTCCCCCATTCCCCTCCCCATTCCCCTCTAAAATTGTTGCGAGAAACGAGGCGATTTTATAAGTGGAGTGTAACGAAACGATGGTTGATGGGATAGGAGAGGTCTCTGCAAAGAAGATCAGGGAAGTTCTTGACACCGAATTACTCTAAATTAGGGTCTAAAGCGACGGAGTCGCGTTTTAAAAATCGGTAAGTGAAACAGGGCGATTTTATAAAGATGAGAGCCATTCGCCGTCACCACCGGAGAAGGATCATTCTGAAAAGATATAAGAGGGTGCGAAGGGGAAGTTGGCATGTCAAGATGTCTGGCTATCTCGCAAAGAATAACACGTTGTGTTCTTGTTGGATGTGTGGCAATCCAAGAAAATATTTTGGAGAAATAACACGCCAGGAGAAAAGAGCCATCAGCTATGAGCCATGAGCTACGAAGGGATGTCCTCAACTTTCAGAGATGATTCCGAAATAAGCGAGATAGATCGAAGTTGTCAAATGTTGAGATCTGACCCCATTTTCCCCTAGGGATTCAGACATATTTTACTGGAATGGCAAAAGAGGAGTCCTGTGGGATTCATTCAGTAAATAGTGGAATAGTGGCAACGTCCCCTATTCCTATTTA
>JAFDHL010000369.1 GCA_019308785.1 Deltaproteobacteria bacterium | reverse complement strand
AACGTTCATAGGCTGCCACCTGGGCCTTCACAAAAATCTTGGGGTCTAATATAAACTCCCTGATGGAGGCCCCTACGAGCTGGGCGTTACACTGTCCCATAATGGGATAAACGGGAATCCTGTCAACCTCGATCTTTTGATCAGTAAAGGTCTTTTTAAAAGCTGCCGAAACGCGTTTTCTTCCTGTGTATTCTTCCATTTGCAAATCTCCTTGCTCCAAAATTCCCATCTGCTCCCGGGAGAAGCACTTTCTCCTTCCCGAGTATCCGGTTGCCTTTTCAGGCGCTACTTTTTTTCCTTGAGATTCAGAGTCCGTTTAACCAGCTCTTTCTCATGATCATAATTAATAACACGCTGGAGCATAATCTTCTGGGCCATAACCGGTCCGGCCCCGTGCCAGGTCCCAACGCCATGGAGCCCGGCCGTCCAGTTCTGAAGGAGCTTGTGCACCTTCATGATATTTTCCGTGGGTTCATCAGAACCAAAGCTGTAAAATTCCTCAACATAATCCTTGACCTCGGGATTTTTAAGCTCCTTAAGGGAAGGCAGGGTAACAATAAGACCTCCGCCTATATCTCCGGCTAAGGCCATGACCCGCCAGAAGGCATTGCACACATTGAGCTTGGAGACATTGCCCATCATTTCATCAGGCAAAAACACGCCCGAACCCTTGGGCTGTTCACTGCCTTTGTGGGCCGCGGCCAGACCGCAGGCCCGGCCTGTCTCTCTCAAAACCACCATCTCCGCCAATTGCTCATTGATATGGGTAGCCTTTTCCAGGCCCTTGTATTCCTGGATCAGTTTTGAGGCCCCGATGATCTGGTTCATAAAACCCACCTTGCACGTTCCGCCGCAGGTCATACGATGAGTCCTGGCAAAGCGGGTCACAAGCTTGACCGAATATTTGTACTCGCCGCAGTGAAACACCCTGTCCCAAGGGACAAAGACATTATCAAAGATCACCATGGAGGTCTCGCGCTGGCCATAAAGCGGATTTCCCAATTCCTCTGGATCATCAGCTAAGTCTCTTTCAGCGGAGAAGGGTGTGTATTGGCATACAAAGGTGATACCCTTGGCATCTACGGGTGTGGCAAATGCCACGGCATAATCTTCTTCACCCTTGAAATGGGCCGCCTGTGGCAAAACCACTACTTCATGGCTCGCGTATGCGCCGCTGATGTTGATCTTGGCCCCTTCCCCTCGGCTCGGTCAGGGCGCCGGCCACGGAAAGGTCTTTTGTCTGTACCATCTTAAGGTATTCGAGAAACCGGGGATTGTATTTCGTGCCCAGATCCTTGTCCATCTCCCATGTAGTAGCGGCCAGGGAGTGGAAGGCGTCATACCCCACGCAACGGTATATGCAGGTGCCTAACATCTCCGCAGTGAAAGTGCCGGCCTCTGCCTTTTTCACGAGGTCCTCATTGCTCGCGCTGACATAGGTGTAACGATTGACCACATCATCGATAAGCGGCGAATAGCATGTCATAATATCCTTATACCTGGGATCCAGGGCCCATTCATAGCTGGCCTTGTTGGCCTCAACAACGGTTCGGGTGTTTTTATTCTCAAGGACGTTTTCCACCCTTTTCCCGTTCATGAAGACCCTCGGTTTAACGTCTTTCAAGCTTTCTTCAAATTGTTCCGGTGTCATTAAAGCCATTTTTTGATCCTCCTTTCGAGATTATTGAAAATTTTAAATAGGACTTATTTTATAGTCGCATACTTGACAAAAGGGTCAAGATTTCATGCCTGTTTTCCGCCTTGGCCCGTTTAAGGGCGCCAATCCCTCGATATATTCAATCAAGGAATTGACAGACCGATCCAGACCGGCAGAGGATTTTTGCATGCCATAATTAACCGAGGCACCCAACATCCCGGCAAAGACCATCTCAGTGACGGCCGCAGTATCGACATCTCCTCTCAATTCACCCGATTTTTTCCCTTGATCAAAAAGCTCTTTGATCATGGCTTTGAGTCGAACAAATCCTTCATTGATCTCACGAGATAAATGAGGCCGTTGATCATCCAGTTCTACCGACAGGGTGACAAAAATACAGCCTCCAGGGAAGGTCTTTGTGTCTTTAAGGTAGCGGTCCTTGTAATTCTCCAGCAGTTTTTTGACCTTTTCGATCGGCTTTTCTATTTGATCCAGGCCTGCAAGGTTCCTTTCACGCCAAATCTTCCGTGCTTCACTTAACACGATGAAAAAAAGATCCTCTTTGCTCTTGAAATGGTTATAAAGACCACCCTTGGACGTATGTGCTGCCTCTAATATGTCATGAGTAGAGGTGCCCAGAAAGCCTTTTGAGGAAAAAAGCTTTAAGGTCTCGTGAATGATTTTCTCTTTGAGATCCATTCTTAACAGATGCCCTTAAGACCAGCAAGCCAGACCGGTCGGTCTGTTGAATCAAGTTTATAATTTGCCAATTTCAGGAAGTCAAATATTTTTTCAACCGCAATCCAACCTTTACCCTCTTAAGAAACTTCAGGGTTTGGAATAGGCTGAAGTTTCTTAATAGGGTTGACTATGGAAAGACATGTCTATAAACTGCAATATGTTATCCGGCATTTTTCATAAGGATGTGTATGTCTCATAAAGTCACATCCAAGATAATAAGGAGGAATGGTAATCATGGCCAATTATGATATTTTAAAAGGGAAAAAGGTGCTCGCGGTGGATGACGAACCTGATATCCTGGACACCTTGGAGGAGTTTCTCTTTGAGTGCGAGCTTGAAACCGCTTCCACATTTGAATCAGCCAAGGAACTCTTAGAGAATAATGTTTATGATGTTGCCATTTTGGATATCATGGGGGTCAGAGGGTTTGATCTATTAAAGATCGCAAAGAAGAAAAAAATTCCGGCATTAATGCTTACAGCCCACGGCCTAAACCCTGACAACCTGGTGGGTTCAATCAAGCTGGGAGCCAAATCATATATTCCCAAGGATAGAATTACTGAGATAAAGATCTATCTCAAGGAAATACTCCTGGCCAGGGAAAAAGGAATAGAGAAATCAGGCAACTGGTTTGCGCGTTTGGGATCTTACTTTGATGATCGATTCGGAACCGGTTGGAAAAACAAAGACAAAAAGTTCTGGGAAGAATTCGACGAAACATATAAGGTTTCAAAGGATGAGCTTCAAAAGCTCTTGTAAATGATCTCGTATATCAACTATCTTTTCCTGGCAATCTGACGTATTCAGAAATCGACAACAATTATTTTACCAAAAATCTTTTCGCAGGATAGTTGTGACCTTCAATCGTATGAATCCTGTTGAAAACTTTTACTAATACTGACCCGCTACGGC
>JAFDHL010000082.1 GCA_019308785.1 Deltaproteobacteria bacterium | reverse complement strand
CCCTTCCCGTCCTCCGCAGTAGCTTTGCTACGGAGGGTGGACAGTCTTCAGTCTAAACACCTTTCGTTCGACCTTGAGGCTCTCGACAGGCAGCCTGACTACGTGAGTAGTCACATCAATTCTACTACATGCTTAATTTTTGGGCATTCTCAGAGATGAAACAGGGAAAATAACTGATTAAGAAAACATCCGCTAAGCCCACTACTGGACAGTGCTCGCCAGCTGAGAAAAGGCCGACGGATCACGAACAGCCATATCAGCAAGTATCTTTCTATCCAGGTTAATTCCTGCTTTGTGAAGACCTCCCATCAGCTTACTGTAAGAAAGCCCATTTTCCCTGGCCGCAGCACCTATGCGTACAATCCAGAGCCTTCGGAATTCTCTTTTTCTGTTCCTTCGATCGCGGTAAGCATACATTCCTGCCCGGTCTACTGCAACGCTGGCTGTCCTGAACTGCTTGCTGTGACCTTCCCTGTAGCCTTTCGCGGCCTTTAATACCTTGTTTCGTCTTCTCCTGGCCTTGAAGCCCCTCTTGACTCTTGGCATAGCAAACCTCTAATAATTATCGATTAATGGTTTTCGAGTGACTGTTTACAGGCGGCAATAATCAATCGCCAATTCCTCTCTGAGCTCCTAACGGTAAGGAATGAGCCTGGCTACCTGTTTTAAATTAGCAGCGTCCACTAAAGTGGATTTTCGCAAATTCCTTTTCCGTTTTGTGCTCTTTTTCGTAAGAATATGACTCGAAAAGGCCCTGTTCCTGGCAATCTTGCCGGAGCCCGTGGTCTTGAACCTCTTGGCCGCCCCACGGTTCGTCTTAACCTTTGGCATTTGAAACCTCCGTATTGAATCAATATTCGAATTCTATTTGCGAGTTGTTGTTTCACCCTATGCGTACACTGGGACCTAATGTCAGTGAAATGTATTTATTTGGCAACTAAATTCATCTTCACGTCAATAACGGACTACAGGCTACCGATGACCGATTTTATTGTTCACCTGGGCACGATGACCATAGTCATTCTATTCCTGGCCTCCTGCGCGGGCTCCTGTTCCACCGTACCTTCATCCGTTACCTCTTTGGCTACCCGATTAAGGAGAACTCGGCCAGCATCCATATGGGCCATCTCCCTGCCCCGAAAAAAGACGGTAACCTTTACACGGTTCTTATTATCCAAAAATCGTTTAATATTCCTTAACTTGAAACCCAGGTCATGGTCCTCTGTATGAGGTCTTAGCTTGATTTCCTTGAGCTGGAAAGCCTTTCCCTTTTTGCGAGCCTCCTGAACCTTCTTGCTTGCCTTGTATTTGAATTTGCCGTAGTCCATTATCCGGCAAACCGGAGGGTCCGAATTGGACGCAACCTCCACCAGGTCCAGACCTTTGCCTTTTGCCACCTCCAGGGCCTCCCCAATGGGCAGAATGCCAAGCTGTTGCCCTTCATCAGAAATCAGCCTGACCGTCTTTGCCCGGACACGTTCATTTACCCTGATATCTTCAAATTTTTTGCCTATGGTTACTACCTCCTCTGTCTACAGTCCTCGGAAATTAGGTCAATAAACTCCTCAGCAGTCATTAAAGGAAGATTTTGACCACTCCTCTGCCTCGGGGTTATCCCCTCTTTTTCGCATTCCTTATCCCCTACGATCAACATGTACGGTACCTTTTGCAACTGGGCCTCTCTGACCTTCAGGCCCAATTTTTCGTTTCTGAAATCCGCTTTAACCCTAATGTCCGCATCAACTAAGGTTTTTTGCAATTTTTTTCCATAAAAAATATTTCTATCCGTTACAGTCAAAATCATGGCCTGCACTGGCGCGATCCACGTAGGAAACGCGCCGGCATAGTGCTCTATCAAGACCCCGATAAATCGTTCAATAGCTCCCAAGATGACCCGATGAATCATAACCGGCCGGTGCTTTTTACCGTCTGTATCAATGTAAACAAGGTCAAATCGTTCTGGAAGTGTAAAATCACACTGGATGGTAGCACATTGCCATGTTCTGCCCAGGGCATCCCTCAACTTGACATCTATCTTTGGTCCATAAAAGGCCCCATCTCCCTCATTAATAGCATATGGGAGATTATTATCGTCCATGGCCTTCAGAAGTGCACTAGTGGCCAGTTCCCAATCATCATCCGACCCGATAGACTTTTCCGGCCGGGTGCTAACCTCCAGGTCATAGTCAAACTTGAAGATACCCATAACATCCCTTACAAAATCCAGCACCCCCTTTATTTCGTCATTCAACTGTCCCGGCGTGCAGATGATATGGGCATCGTCCTGGGTGAATTCCCGAACCCTGAAAAGGCCGTGCAAAACCCCTGAACGTTCATGCCGGTGGACCGTGCCCAGTTCGAAATACCGTTTAGGCAGGTCCCGGTAACTCCTGATTGTTGAACTGTAGATAAGCATATGGGCAAGGCAGTTCATGGGCTTAATGCCATAGGATTGCTCATCAATCTCCGTAAAATACATATTATCACGGTAATTTTCAAAATGGCCCGATTTTTTCCACAATTCGGTCTTCAGGATCGTCGGTCCCTTGACAAGGTCATATCCCCTTTTTAAATGTTCCCGTATTTCAAACTCCTCTAAAATATGCCGCAGCATCATGCCTTTGGGATGCCAGACTATCATCCCTGCTCCGATTTCATCAAATGTACTGAAAAGCCCGAGCTGCGGCCCTAATTTGACGTGGTTTCTCTTCTTGGCCTCTTCAACTTTTCGCAGGTGCTGTTTCAGGGCCTTTCGGTCTGCAAAGCCAACGCCATAAATCCGGCTCAGCATGGGCCTCTTTTCATCGCCCCGCCAATAAGCACCGGCTACTTTGGTTAAGTGAAATGCCTTGATCATCCCGGTAGAAGGAAGATGAGGTCCCCGGCATAGATCGGTAAAGCTTCCTTGAGTATAAAGGGAAACCTTCTCAGCCCCCAAGTCATTGATCAATTCGACTTTATAGTCCTCTCCTTCGTTTCTGAAAAAATCAATAGCCTCCCGGCTTGTCAGCTCTTTCCGAACAAAAGGGAGGTCAGCCTTTATAATTTCGCTCATTTTTTCTTCTATCTTTGGCAGGTCCTCCTCTTTAAACGGCCGTTTGTAATCAAAGTCATAATAAAAACCATCTTTGATGGCCGGGCCAATGGTCACCCTGACGCCCGGAAAGAGTTCCTTTACAGCCATGGCCATCACATGAGAAGTACTGTGACGGAGAATTTCGAGCCCTTCCTCAGAGTTTATGTAAATAGGTTCCGGTTTTGAATTAGACTCCACCTGACTCGAAAGATCGAGGATATCTCCATTAACCCTCACCCCAACCACTTTCTCAAGACCTTTCAACTTCAAATTGCGCAAGGCCTCCAGTGCAGATAGAGAGCCGGTGTCTGCTTCTGTGGCGGGTTCATTCTTTAACTGATCAGAAGATGGTTTCATCAAAGTTAGCGTCCAAAGAAAACAAGGCATCCAAAGTAAGCGATCCACTTACTCAGATGCCTTATATTATTATTCCTTAAAAATACAATTTAGTGAAAAACGCTTATACTTCCGTCCTTCTCAGACAATAATTTTTGCATTCTCAATTAGTTAAACGCCATCAACCAACTGGTGACAAATGATCTGGGGATCTGGGGATTCCAGAATATTTTAACGACCACATCCAAAAAAGTGCTGTCTTTATAACCAATAAGATGATGAAATGCAAGTAAAAAATAGTATTGCAAAAGGCGAATAAGGGATTGTGGCTAAGGCCACAACCCCTTGACTTAACTGGTAGGCACGAAGGGATTTGAACCCTTGACCCCTACCGTGTCAGGGTAGTGCTCTCCCCCTGAGCTACGTGCCTGCAGGTTTCATAATTATCAATCCGGGTTTTCCATGTCAAGTTGTATTCTAGTCGAAAACACAGCGTTTCACCTTTATTTTCATTGACCCACAGGCTCTTCCCCTATTATCCCAAACCAGTATCGCATGTAATGCAGTCCAGAACTAATGGTTAATACCCCGGTAATCCAAAAGATGTAGTCACCAACCTGCGAAAACAATAGAAGTTGTTCTTTTGAAAGAAGGTGAATAATAAAGATTGGAGTCAGAATAACCCGTATAGTGGTAATCAAATTCGGAATAGTCATTTGATCCTACGACACACCGGATTCAACCTTGAGCAGTATATTGCCTTCTTCAGTCTCAGCAATATTCAGGTGAAAAGGAAGATTTTCATGATTCAGGACACGATCTAAAAATCGATATCTGTCCCCTTGAAATTCAACCGCAATACTTATAGAGTTTTTTCTGACCCTTATCTGCCTAACAGATTTCACACCCATTACATGTTTTCGCAAGAAATCCACAAAAGCTTTAAACTGTTTGTGGCTACTCAAACCTATCAACATAATCTCCAATTGTTGAATCTGATCATAGTCCGAGGTAATCATGCGGATTATGGTTGGGGCAAATCTCTCGGCCAGCTGATTGACCATGCCTTCGAGGGCTTTTATCATTGCTTCCTGACCTTCCAATCCTTCCTCAATTGTTTCTATCTGCATGTCTTGACAGATTTGGACATCCTGGTTCACATCGAATGCCCTGAGGGTCAAAAACAGCTCCTTTTCTTCAACGATCTCTGTTTGACCATAGATCACAACACGGGCAGAGAACAGCCTCCCCCACTTCAAAACATCAGAATCCTGTAGATCAACAACCCTTAGATCTTCCGAGAATTCAGTCTCAGGCATATTTAACGTCCGGTTGATCGGACTAAAACCTCTTTTTTGAAAGGCATTATGGAGGGCTAATTCAGTAGAACTTAAGCCATAATAGACCTCCGGGTCTTTCCACCAGTAAGAACTAACACCTTGCTTTGTTTCTGAGACCAGAAAAAGCAACTTAATTAGTGGGCCCTCTGTCAGTGCGAATGCCGCTTCTCTCAGCCTCTTATCGATGACCTTTTCATTGATTCTCACTCGCACAAGGACCTGGTACTTGTCGGCAATTTGGTATTCCGCCAGGATATGGAAATTTTCGATTTCTTCTTCGGCCTTTGGTATGATTTCCTGAATAAGCCTCTGAAAATTATTAACAACGTTCTGACTTCCTAATCGACGCATGAGATAATTCTCCACGCCTTTCATCAATGCCTGAGAGATGGCACTCTTTTTTGCCGACGCCAAGTTTCCACTAAAAATCGTGCCTGTTCCTATGGCGAGGACTTCATTTTCTTCCGGCTCTCCTCCCATACCGGCAAATGACAAAGAAGTCCCTAAAATCGAACCACACAAAAGGCCACAGACCAAAACTAGCTTGGTGCCACCTCTTAAAAAACTTATCCCCATAATATTGTTCTTTCTCTCACCAAATATTTCTACTAAACGCGATTTTCAAGTCTCTTTATAAGCATACCATAAAGTCTTGTGTTAAAAGAGGAAAAAATCAAGATTTCTTAATAGAATTCAAAACTTCCTCTTCAGATAAAAAACTTTTTACTTTCTTTAAGACCAACTCGAAATCCTCGGCCTCAACCCAGATCACCTCTTGGTCAGCTCTAAACCAGGTCAGCTGTCTCTTAGCGTATCTTCGAGTATCGCCTTGGAGTTCCCGAATCGCTTCCTCGAGAGACCAATCTCCTTTCAGGTACTTTATAATATGCCTGTATCCAATGGCCTTCATAGGCTTGAGATCTGGAGAATAACCCTTGCTCAATAGTTGTTCCGTCTCCTCGACAAGACCTGCTTTCACCATGGCCGAACTTCTTTTGTTTATACGACTGTAGAGTTCTTCTCTGTCGACCTTCAAACAGAGCTTCAGGGTATCAAAAGGCCTCTCATTAAACCTGTGCATCCTTATGAGATTGGAAGGAAATCGATTGGTTAAATGTATAATCTCAAGTGCCCTTATGACCCTTACGCTATCATTGGGATGTATTTTATCAGCGGATTCAGGATCCAGATTCTTTAGCCTTTCGTGAAGTGCGTGGGAGCCATATGTCTCACATTGCCGGCGCAATGATTCCCTCAATTCGGTATCTACCGGCGGACACTCGAAAAGCCCTTCCTGCAAGCTTCTTATATAAAGGCCTGTTCCCCCAACCACAAAGCAGTTCTTCCCCCGAGAACATATTTCATTTATAACGGGAAGGGCCATTGTACGGTAAATAGCCGCATTAAATTCCTCATCAGGATCCACCACATCTAAAAGATGATGGTGAATGCCCTTTTGTTCTTGGATTGTTGGTTTGGCCGTGCCCACGTTCATCCCCCGGTAGACCTGCATTGAATCGGCATTAATGATCTCTCCCTCCAAAGATAAAGCCAGATCCACGCTTAAAGAAGTCTTACCGCAGGCCGTTGGGCCGGCAATGACAACAACTTTCGGTTTTTTTGTCATGCTTCGGTTTTAAAATGAATGTTCGTTGTCAGCTGTAAAACACCGCATTCACACAATTCGCTTGAACATCCTCTCAATTTCCGAATATGTGAAGTGTTTGAATGTGGGCCTTCCATGCGGGCAGTTTGTAGGCAAATCTGTCTCCTCCAACTGCTTCAGGAGATCAGACATCTCTTCATATGTCATACGGTACCCTGCACGGATCGCACCATGACAGGCCATGATGGTCAACACCTTGTTGAGAACGGCGTAGTCCTCCAGTTCCTTTTCTCCCAACTCGGTTATAAGTTCGGATAAAAAAATATCCCATCGGACGTCCTTTAAAATGGCCGGCACAGATCTCAATAAAAAGGTATTGCCCCCGAAATGGTCGAGTTCGATACCGAAACGCGTCAGCTGGTTTCCCTTATGAAGAACAATTTCTTTTTCTCGGACTGTCAGTTCCAACTTATAGGGCATCAGCAGTGTCTGGCCTTCAATTTGAGCGGCACCAAGGGTCTTTTTTAGATTTTCGTAGACGATTCTTTCATGGGCAGCATGCTGATCCACCATCAGAAACCCGTCCTTAACCTGACACAGAATATACGTATTTCCCAACTGCCCTAAAATTTCCACATCCTCATTTTTCCCGGGCCACGCGTCCTCTTCCGGTACAGCCGGTCTTTGCGGACCCGGAATCGTTTGCGCATAGTTCCAGAGAGGCTCAGAAACGTAGTTTGCCTTTTGCGGCCTATCAAGATTTTCTGTCCCATTTCCAGGCCTTGAACCAAGAAAGACCGGAGAAGAATGGGCCAATGCCTTTTCTATTGTGGATACAATGACATTAAAAACCGCTCGGCTGTTGTGGAATCGCACTTCCTGTTTAGCAGGATGCACATTGACATCTACCATTGCAGGGTCGATTTCAATAAAAATAATCGCCTGGGGATATTTTCCCTTCATTAATCTCTGACCGTAACCTTCCATGACAGCCTTGGTAACGAGCCGGTCTCTTATATAGCGACGGTTTACATACACGAATAAACGATCTCCCCTGCTTCTGGCAAGATGAGATGGTGCCAGATATACACTGATCGCCAGCTCATCATTTCTTTCATGTCTGTCTATGACTTCTTCGGCAAAACCCCTGCCCATCAAAACAGAAATCCGGGACAGCTGCTGATCAGAAGCAGGCAAATTCAAGACCGATTTCCCGGTATCATCTAACCTGAAGCCAATTTGGGGAAAAGGCATGGCCGCACGCGACACCATATCAATAATATGATAGGTTTCGGTCCGTACGGCTCGCAGAAACTTACGCCTCGCGGGGATATTAAAAAAAAGTGTTCTCACTTCAACTATTGTTCCGGAAGGGGCTCCTGTTTCCTCAATGGCCGTAAGTTTCCCACCTGCAATCTTCAGCCTGTGACCTACTATCTGGTCCTGAGGACGTGACGTAATCACCATTCTGGATACGGAAGAGATACTCGGGAGGGCCTCTCCCCTAAAACCAAGGGATTTAACAGAAAAAAGGTCAGAGGCATTGGCTATCTTGCTCGTGGCGTGCCGTTCTACAGACAAGAGCAGGTCGTCTTTGGACATACCCGCACCATTGTCAATGACCTTGATTAACCCCTTCCCTCCCTTTTCGATATTAATGACAACACGATCTGCTCCGGAATCAATACTGTTGTCTATCAATTCTCTGACAACTGAAGCAGGCCGGTCAATAACCTCACCGGCTGCGATCTGGGAAGCTACCTTTTCTGGCAGTATTCTGATGACGTTCATGGTTCGAAGAGTTCCTGACCTTGCCGGAATTATAGCCTAAGCAGGTTTGACTTCTACTGGATTCGTATCCAAAGAAAGGTATCATCATATAGCACGATAGCCTTATCCTCATCAATACTTTAATTAATATCCTGCATCATCTTTACTGATATCCGTTCGCTTGTAATTCTTGGAACTAAAGAGATCAAGATGATTTTTTGATCCCAAACTTGTTTTTCCAGGAAAGAGAAACTACGTAAATATTCTTTTTTTATTGACACTTACGCCCTTTTTTCACTATATTAATTTAATAATTGTTCAGGCAGTAACCCTTCGATCTTCAGGTAGAGAAAGGTAAAAGCGGGAGTCAGTTAAAAGGATTAATCAAAGATAACTTATCGGTTTTTTGGATGGCCTATGTGGAGATTTCGAGAACGGCTTAATTATCATGAAAAGGTGAGGCGTTCAATTTATGAGGTTTTGAGAGACGCCTTGGAGCGCCGGTTAATAAAAATTTCTCTCATTGACTCCTTTTACAATTATGCAAGAAACGGGGTTGAATACAGCTTTGTGGATAAAAGTGAGCTGAAACCAAAATCAAAGAAGATGGAAAAGGAATCCGAATTGTTCAATACATTTCTTGTCATCTTCTGTGAGGGTGTTGTCAGCCCTCGATTAAAAAATTATATCCGCTTTTTCCCCGAAAACATCGTGGTCAAGAAAAACCTCGAATACCTGGCCAACTTTTATATATACAAACGCTTCAATCAGAATCTCAAGCATTTTGAAAACCCCGGTTTTCTCGATTTTCTTGAGGAGCTACTGAACATCGACTATGCCCTTCTCATCCAGCAAGACCCAACTGTTAAGAAAAAAAACCGGTATTCATTGACGCATTTCCACGTGAAAATTGACTGGCCCATTGCTGATGCCGCCGAAGACCTGGCCAAACAGCTCAGGTATATTCAAAACAACTTGTATGAAAACGGAGATACAGAGGCACGCATTCTCCAAAACAAGCTTTTCGAGTATTATAGTTGCCATCACAGTGTAGGTGGAAGACGGACGGCTGGGCTTATTGCGGCTCAGCTCTTGGGCAAGCCTGATTCCATCTCTACAGTATTTGTCTCCAGCTCGGAGTCCCGCTCCCTGTATAAATACTCAGAAAGAGGCGTATCAAAGTTTTTCCTGATACAGTTGACAAAAAAACAGATTAACGCCTTGGCCCAGAGAGAAGGTATGACGGCAGACACGTTCAAATCCACCTACCTCTACCCTGCAGGAAGGTTCCATATTGGCATTTCTGAGGCGTATTACAGGCACACCAAGTATTCAATGCCTCCAGAAGACGGTAAAATACGGAAACTCAGACCTGCCTATAGCTGGCTTAAACTTGGGGACAAGTTGCTCCATCCGAAGGCTGACGCTCTGGAGGGGAGACCGATCACCTATGGCTGGGTTTATTCCGTTTAACGCTCTCCCCAACCCTTTCAAGAAACCAGATATCCGAAGAACGGTTCCATTTAAGCACGTATACGCGTCCATCATCAGCGAGCACCTTGTAATAATCATGATCTTGACCGTACCATTGATCTAAGACCTGCTTCACATCAATTCTTTGATGATCCAGGATAAAATGGAGAGGCCGCTCGTTTGCCTTGTAACCGGAATAGGCTGCCATTTCAATCCTTGTGCCCTGCCGTTCCTTTAGCATAACTTCCTCGGATTCTTTGAGTGAGAGCAATTATTTCTTATTATACGTATAGCGAAGTAAAGAATCCACACCCAAAGGACATAGCTTTTATTCACCCTTTAAAGGGGCTATGATCATAGATAAACTCAGAAGTGAAAAGTGACTAAAGTTAATGAATTCTTTTATTTAAAAAATAAGATGGAGCGAAGCAACATTACAACTTAAAGAAAAGCCTCCTTGTTTACCGATCTTCAGTATGTTAGAGTTCCCCCGATTCCCGTAAATGGATTCTTAAGTCTGGTGCCAAAATTATGACCGATCTTGTCAAAATGAAGGTCATGACCTTCAAAATATGCTCTCCGTAGTAATTCACGGGGGCGGAACAAGGGAGGATATTTTTTACTAATGACCCAAGAAAAAATCATAACCCGTTTTCCACCAAGCCCGACGGGCTATCTTCATATAGGTGGTGCCAGAACCGCCCTGTTTAACTGGCTCTTTGCCCGTCAAAATCACGGAAAATTCATACTGAGAATCGAAGATACGGACAGGGCAAGATCAACGGATGAAGCGACCAGGGCTATTTTGGAGTCCATGGCATGGCTGGGCCTGGATTGGGATGAAGGTCCCTACTTCCAATCACAAAGATATGATATTTACAACGGTATGATCGAACATCTCCTTTCGATCGGGCAGGCGTATCACTGCCATTGTTCGCCAGAGGAACTGGAACAAAGGAGAAAAGAGGCGCGAGCCAAAGGGCTCAAGCCAAAATATGACGGCAAATGCCGAGAACTGGGTCTTGGTCCGGCTCCGGGGTCAGTAGTCAGGCTCAAGATTCCGCAAACAGGTGTTACACATTTTGATGACCTTATAAAAGGTACTATCCGTTTCGATAATGAAGAACTGGATGATCTTATCCTGAGGCGATCAGATGACAGTCCCACCTACCACTTAGCCGTTGTCGCAGATGACATAAGCCTCGGTATCAATCACGTCATAAGAGGAGACGATCACGTAAACAATACGCCTCGCCAGATTTTGATCTATAATGCACTCAACGAACCTTTACCCCGATACGCCCATGTCCCAATGATCCTTGGACCTGACAAAACAAGGTTGAGCAAGCGACACGGCGCCTTGTCGGTCTTGGCCTACAGGGATATGGGGTACCTCCCCCATGCCCTGCTCAATTCACTGGCCCGGCTGGGGTGGTCCTATGGAGACCAGGAAAAATTTACAAGGGAAGAACTCATCGAAAAATTTTCCCTCACTGTCTTTAACGCAGAAAAAATGCTGGATCTCAATGCACGCTATATCCGTGAATCCTCAGACGGTTTTTTAGCGGAAAAGCTGGTCCCTTTCCTTGAGCAAATGGGATTCAAAGACCTGGATGAAGAAAATGTATTAAAAGCTATCGCTACACTCAAGGCAAGGAGCAAAACCCTTGTGGAGATGGCTGAAGCGGCCCGCTTCTACTTTCAGGAGGAAGTCATATATGAGAAAAAGGGCGATAATAAATTCTTAAAGCCGGATGTCCTGGTATTGTTTGAAGGACTCAGCAGACGCCTCAAAAAAACATCCAAATTTGATCAGGCAGATCTGGAAAAAATCTTTACCGTCTTCCTGGAAGAAAATGAAATCAAACTGAAAAAGATCGCCCAACCACTTAGAGTTGCACTAACAGGCAAGACCGCGAGCCCTGGTATCTTCGAAGTGATGGAGGTGTTAGGCAAAGAGAAGGTATTGGAGAGAATTGACAAGGCTATTGCCCATATCCGGGCCAAGGTGTGATGAGTGTAAAGTGATCTAAAGTGACTAAAGTTAAGGAATTCCTTTGTTCTATAAATAAGATGGAGCAAAGCGACACCACAACTTTAGGCACTTCAAACTTTAGCTCATTTTAGGCACTCTTTGAGGTTTACCCAGACATCCTCTGACTCCCGCATAGCGGGATCTTCGACACGCCCATACGACGTAGTTTTCAAAGATGAAATCAATCTATATACACAGGTTCCCTCAATAGTAGTTCAATGGCATCTTCTGCCACTGAGGCAAGTTGAGAATGAGTTTCCCTCAGGTTTATGACCTGTCTCAGATGATCCGCTGACCTCATGATAAGGGAGGCCATGTCACCCTCGTCAATCTGTACAAACTCCAACAAACGTTCCCACGAAACTCCTCTTGCCCACATATATACGGCTGCAGCAGGCCAGAATAGAATCGGAGGGTTTTCAAATCCCCGTTTTCCTTTCACGGCCCTGATCTGCTTGATACAATCAACAAGTCTTTCGAACGCTATCTCCATTTCGTTTATATCCACTATCTTTTTTGTCCTAAGCTCCACTTCCTGCTCCCTATCCCACAGAAAAGGGGCAAGGCCGCCTGCCAGGACTTCCGGAGAGACATTGTTTAAACTACCTTTTCTGATGGCCTCGGCAATTAACAAGGGCTGGTCCAGTCTCAGCTTTGAGGCCCAATAACCGTCAGATGTCAGCCGATCCGTCTCATTTACGAATCCGGTTTCCTTCAAAAACCGAACATGCCGCTTGAAACCAGTCCATAATACGCCGCCCATTTCGTCCTGCTTCCCCTTTGCTGAGGCACCGGCCTTCCGCCCCTGGAAAGTAGCAAAAGAACGATCAAGAAGGTCCTTGACCTCCAGCGGAGTGTGGGAAAGAAGTAGATTCAGTGTCATGGAGAAATTGATATGAATCTGGCTCAGGATCGGCTCGGGAGACGAATTTTGTAACTCGTGGATAAGTTTAGGGTCCTGGTGTGGTCCTGATACAACCAGAGCAAACCCTATGCGATCCTTTCCCCTCCTGCCTGCACGGCCAATCATCTGGTGGAGATCCGTTGCCGTAAGGTCAACAAACTCATGTCCGTTGAACCTATCACTTTGAACAAGAACCACTGTTCTAGCCGGAAAGTTGACGCCGGCTGCCACGGTTGATGTTGAAAAAATGGCCTCCAAATACCCGCCTCTCATCATCTTTTCGATAAGCACCTTCCAGTACGGCAACTGTCCCCCGTGATGGGAACCGACCCTGGACACCAGAAGCGCTTTTATTTGACGGTGCCCATCAAGGTGTGGGAAGTCCTTTAAAAACGTTCTAACCCTCCTCTTAAGCTTGTTCCTGGCCTCAGGCGTTGTCTTTACACTGGAACAGGTCTCAAGGGCATGATCACAGTCCTTCCTCGACTTGAGAAAAAAAATGGCCGGGAGCAGATCAAACTCTCTCAGGCAGTTGATAATATTACCGAAATTGAGCTTTTGAGGTCTTCCCCTGCGTCTTCCCGTATATGAGCTGAGGAACTTCTTGATCCTGGCATTGAGCCCCCTTTTCCCGCCTAAGGGGACAATAAGACCATCAGGGAAAAGGAAAAGCGTTTCCAAGGAAACAGGGCGCTCTTGCATCCGTACCACCCTATTCGAAGTTTCTCGAATCTTCTTCAACCAGGCACATACCTCTTCTGCATTTGATACGGTAGCCGAAAGGAGCAACAGCCTTACTCTCGAAGGAAGATAGATGAGCACCTCTTCCCAGACAACCCCTCTGTCAGGATCGCTCAAGTAATGGGCTTCATCCAGGATCACAAGATCGCTTCTGATATCGGTCCCCTCATGCATGGCATCATAGAGCTGATTTCGGAGGATTTCAGTCGTACCAACGATGATGGGGGCATCCGGATTCTCCTTACGGTCTCCTGTTAAAATCCCGCATGTTGAAGGGCCGAATTCGTGGCAGAATTCCTGATAAATGGAATTTGAAAGTGCTTTAAGAGGGGACGCATACCACACCCTCAGGTTTTCGGTAAGATACGAGTGGATGGCCTGTGATGCAATCCAGGTCTTTCCGGCACCGGTCGGCGCGCTGACGAGCACATCATAGTCTTTTATCAGCTCTAAGGCTTCCAGTTGAAACGGGTCCGGCTTGAAAGGGGTGGGTTCGGGAACCCCTATCTGCCTGAAGACAGGCCTTAGTTGCGGATCTAACCTGGGCCTTTCATACAAATCTCTTTCGGTAGGGATGAACCTTCTTTTGCGACTTCTTCTTGCAGATCGACGGTAAAAGCTTTTATTCACTTTAGTTACTTTATTCATCTGTCACGTGACCAATTCCCCGGCCACCAGATCCATGTCTTTGATGCTATCCTTCATGACCAGTCCCATGTTCAGGGCATTCAGGCTTTCTTCGACAGCCTCAATCTCTTGATCATAACCATGTATGATCTTAAGGCCATTTAGGTGTACCTTCCCAACCGCATCCCTAACAAATAGTCTTGCCGCGGCCTTCATGAATATTAACGAACGGTTTTGTTCACCTCCATAAGCCGCAGCCTTGCGGCAGAGAGAGTCTCCTACCTCGCACCAGGTCATCATGTCCGCAAGCAGGAACATAATATACTGAGATTTTGTCAGCTTATGTTTACGGGCACCCAGAATTACCTGATTCATGGCCAGAAATGCCCTCGCCAACAGGGGGCCGTTGCAGTTGTCCGGGAGTTTGTTCAGGCCTTCAGCCATTTCCTGATAAAACCCTCCCTTGGAGCGGACCGTACTCCTCATTCGAAACATGGAAATAATATTCCTCTGTATCTCGCTGGTCCCTTCGTAGATTGGAAGGATCTTGACGTCGCGCTTTATCTTTTCCACTTCGTATTCCCGCATGTAACCGTACCCGCCAAATGCCTGGATCCCGTCATTTGCCATGGCATCGCCTGCCTCGGTCGCAAAATATTTGGCAATGGATCCTTCGACCTGAAGTCCCTCCTCACCAGAGTCCAGCCTGAGAGCAACTTCTTCTATATATGCACGCGCCGCTTCCAGTTTTATGGCATTGGGGACTAAGAGCTGATGCGTATATCCCTGCTTTTCCGAGAGGGTCGTTCCGAATTGCACCCGCTCCTTGGAATACTTAACAGCCCTTTCCAGGGAGGCCATGCCACCGCCCAAGCCAAAAGTGGCAACCATCAACCGGGTATAGCCGAACACCTTATTGGCCTCTTTAAGGCCCTGACCCTCAACTTCCCCAACAAGATTCCCAACAGGAACAAAAAGGTCTTCCAGGGTCAAGGAACAGGTATCAGAAGCGCGGATACCGTGTTTATCCTCATGCTTCCCAGGTAATAATCCTTGCGTCCCAGCCTCCACGATAAAAAAAGAAGGGCCGTCCGGTGTATCAGCAAGGATTGTGTAAAGGTCTGCAACGCCACCATTTGTAATGAATTGTTTCTGGCCGTTAAGTTTATATCCCTTGATATGACCGGCATCATCAAGGACCCGCTCCGCCCTGGTTTTCAGGGACTGAACATTGGACCCGGCTTCAGGCTCGGTAACAGCGTAGGCCACAATCAAGCCCTCATTTGCAATCTTCCCGATATACTTTTTCTTCTGTTCCGGGGTGGCCGCCACTCTTATAGGATCCATACCTAAGCATATTGCTAAAAAAGAAGTTGCTACACCCAGATCCATTTTTGCCATCCTTTCCGATATAACGGCGATTTCCGACGCACCGGCGCCTAGTCCCCCATATTCTTCAGGGATAAAGATCAGGTGAAGCGCAATTTCAGGTCCTAACACAAACCGGATAAGCTCCATGGGAAATTCACCATCACGGTCCATTTGCAATTTGGTCTCAACAGGAAGCCTGTCTTTTTCCAGCTTATCTATAGTGTCTAACACCATGGAAAGAGTTTCGGGATCCATTTTTTTCTGGTGTGCCATGCAAATTCCTCCCTACTATGCATTTTCAAAGTTCTGGCTGAACTTTAAGTTTTTATGTTAACACCTTTATCTTTTTAAGTAAATAGAAAGAAGAATCAGAGGGAAACAAGGAATTGGGGTCCACATGTCCTGATATAATTACTGATAGGAAAACTTTTCTATTCCTTAATTTTGTGCTGGCGGTGCTGATGATATGCATCTCTGAGTGAGATGTACGGATCAAGAGCAGCTTTCTTAAGCGATTCGTAATCTCCTATTTTCAGGGACGTACGGTTGACCATCTCATAGCCCTTTATCGCAATCTTGTATTTCGTCGCATCCACTGCGTAGTACATGGGACTGAGAAAACTGTCTCCCACCAGCCCTATTGTGTCACGAACGCTGGATGGCCCCAGGACCGGCCAGTTGATGTAGAATGCCGGACCAAGGCCATACAATCCGAACGTCTGGCCAAGATCCTCGTCTTGCATGTCCATGCCGAAAAGCTGCTTTGCTGGATTACCGAACCCGGCTACACCCAGTGTAGAATTCACAACGAAACGTGAAAGTTCGGTTCCGAACCCCTTGATATCCCCTTGTAAAATACAGTTAACCGCACGAATCGGCATGCTGAGATTTTCAAAAAAGTTCCGTATGCTGACCCTCAGTACTTCCGGAACAACCTTTCCATAGCCAGTAGATATAGGTTTGAGAAACCAGAAATACAGCTTGTCATTAAAATGAAAGAAAACACGATTTAACGGCTCCAACGGGTCTGCGATCAGATCCATATCCTGCATATCCATTTCTAACTCAAGCGGATCATCTAAATCACCTGTTGCCTCCTCAGATACCTCTTTTTTGCAGGACTTCAAAGGCACGGATTGGTTTGTATTGGGCTTCTCGACCACCTCTTCCAGATCATGAAGCGCCACATCCGGTACAAGGAAATCCTCCCCCTCCTGCTGGAAGTACAAATGCGATATGGGCATTTCAGCAGCGGAAACAAGTGCTGCAGTAATACCCAGCGTACATATGGAAAAGAGCAGCATCCTGTTTAAAAATCCCATAGATTATTCTTCCTTATCCCCGGCTCTCCCGCATTTCTTCAATGATCCTAATCCGTTTTAACCTTGGCCCTCAGCCTTTTAATGAGGCCCTTGTATTTGTATCGTACAATTATGGTGTTAAATTGCGTCCGGTAATTGTTTACAAGACTCACTCCCTCAATTATAACATCATAAACGAACCAGTCATTCCCCTTTTTTTTGAGTCTGTATTTGACAGGGATCTCCGTCTCTTTTTTGGTAATAATTTTAACCCTTACAACAGAATAGTCTCCATCGACTGTTTCACCTACGTACAGGACCTTTTCTCCTGAATAACCTTCCACTTGATCCAGGTAGGTACGTTCCAGCAATTTTCCGAAAAGATCAATGAATTCCTTTTTCTCATCATCCGTCCTGTCCCGCCAATACCTTGCAAGGGTCCTCCGTGACATTTCCTCCCAGTCAAATCGTTCGTCAACTGCCTCCCGAACCAGCCTGTTCCTTTTCTTTAACTTATCCTTATGAGACTTTTTCTCATCGACATCCTTTCCAGACGTCTGTAGTTCAGGGTCACTCACAATGGCTATAATCCTGTCGGCTGTTTTCCTTATGCTTTCAGTAGGTTCTCCGGCCTGTGAAAGGGTTGAAACAGCAATAATTGAAACAAAAAAAAATGTTCCCGCCCAAAAAAACTTCGGCGCCATATGCACCTCCTTCTTGGTATATTAAAGCCCCCGGTCAAATCTGCGGGCTTACAGTTTCCCGAAAACGTAATTTGAAATCAGATGTTCCATATCCACGGCCGGCTGTGTATCGCGAATCCGTCCTCCATGATCGATAATTTTTTCAGACCCTCCAGGTGTAATTTCAATAAACTTCTCGCCTATCAAACCTTTGGTCTTGACCGAAGCAATTGCATCCTCCTGGATTTTGATGTCCAGGGGGAGGTTAAATGCCACCAGGGCCCGATAGTCATCCAGAATAATCCGCTTTACGCGTCCCACTTTCACCCCTGCAATGACGACTGGCGAACCGGTCTTCAGCCCCCCTGTATTAGAGAAAACCGCGTTAAGCTCATAACCCTTCTTGCCCAGAACATCCATCTTTCCCATCTTAATTGTCAAATAGCCCAGGCAAATTATCCCCGCGATCATGAACAAACCTACAGCTAACTCAAGATCAAATTTCTTCATTATTCTACCCCCAATCAGATTCAGGCTGCCCCTTCATTGCCAACAAAGGCCTGGATGACGGGGTCACTTGAATCCATCAGCTCTTCCGGTGTTCCGTCACCCCTGATAACACCCTCGTGGACCATAACCACCCTATCCACTATATCAAATACTTTCGGGATCGCATGTGTTACAATAATCCCTGTAAACGAAAACCGCTCATGACAGGCGTTGATAAGGTTGAGAATGGCAAGACCGATAACCGGGTCCAATCCTGTTGTGGGCTCATCAAAGAGCATGATTTCAGGGTCCGTGACCAGGGCCCTGGCGAGTGCTGCCCGTTTGACCATCCCGCCACTTATTTGTGAGGGATATTTATGCTCTGAGCCTGACAGGCTAACACGCTCCAGTTCCTGGAATACCCTTTCCCGGATGAGGTCGTCGCTCAATTTGGTCTTTTCCTTCAAAGGAAAGGCAACATTCTCGAACACGGTCATGGAATCAAACAGGGCTCCGCCCTGAAAGAGAAAACCCAGCCGATCTCTCAACTGCATCAAATTCCTGCCCCTGAGCGTACTCAGGTCTTTCCCGTCGACTATTACGCATCCCCGATCCGGTTTCATCAGCCCGACCACATGTTTTAAGAGGACGCTTTTGCCACAGCCGCTCCCTCCGATAAGGGCAATAACCTCACCCCTTTTGACCTCTAAAGTAAGACCCTTCAAGACTTCGTTTCCATCAAATGATTTGTGCAGATCTTCAACCTTTATCATCATAATCCCTAACGCGGATAAACCTAATAAGTGCCTAAAGTGAACTAAAGTTTGAAGTGCCTAAAGTTAAGGTGTCGCTTCGCTCCGTATTCAATATATGGCGAGTATTGACAACTTAAACAAAATTTTCTGCGCGTTTTAAACACAAATTTATTCATAAGGCATTAAAATAGTAGCGAGGTCATAAAATAATCCCATGCGAGGATCAATACAAAGCAGAGCACAACCGCCTGAATGGTGGCCCTGCTGACCCCTTCTGCACCGAATCCTGTGAACACGCCTGTATAATATCCCTTGAAACAGCAGACCCATACAATGATAATTCCGAAGCTCAAAGACTTATAAACCCCTTCCATGATATCCTTCATTGCCATATAACTGGCCATTTCCCCAAAATAGGTGCCGGTTCCAACACCAAGAAGCTTTACACCGATCAAGAATCCCCCAAAAATACCAATCACGTCAAAAATAGCTGTTAAAAGCGGTAGAGAAATCATAATTGCCAGGAGGTTCGGAACAACAAGATAGCGATAAGGATTAAGGCCCATTAGTTCCATGGCATCTACCTGCTCGGTAATGCGCATAATCCCGATTTCCGCGGTTATAGCCGAACCTGCCATTCCCGCAACCACTAAAGCAGTTAAAACTGGGCCCATCTCTTTAATCAGTGACAGGCCCACCATCGGGCCCAAAAAGGCCTCTGAGCCAAACTTGCTCAAACTGTTATAACCCTGAAACCCCAAAACCATGCCGGTAAACCCCCCCGTAAGAACGATCACGAGCATGGATTGGAACCCGATAAAGTGAACCCGCTTGACGACACGGATAAACTTGAGAGGGGGAATAAATACATAAAAAAAAGCCTTGAGCAAAAAGAGGCCCATGACTCCCATTCTATAGAGATACTCTAACCCTGCGCCGCCTAACTTTCTCAGAAGAAACATGTCCGCAAGTCTTGCAAAAGTGGCCAAAGAAGTCAAAGCCTTTTGTGATGAAAGCCCACCGCTGAAAAAAACCCTCCTGCCGTATCTGCTATTAGGTCTGCTATGCTCGCATCCCTTCCGGGAATAAACATTTGATGCACTTCATCAAACACGCCGTATGCTGCTACCATCAAGGTTATTAGTAAAACCCTGGCAAAGGACGGATTCTCCTCTCGCGGCCTGAATGAACGAGCATAAAGGAACGCGAGAATGCCAAATACCAGGGCATGAACGAGCTTATCCTGTCCCCAGAAAAGCATTGGGACGGGAAGTTCCGGTCTGGAGGGAAGCCAGAAAATCAGCACCATCCAGCCTATTGAAAGGAATCTGTATAGCCTGTGGTCTTTTATGAGTCGCATGTTAGTGTCTTGTGTCGTAAATTCATATGCTTAAAGCATTTATTCTGCATGCGTTAGTATACTGCATTTGCATTGAGGTTCAAGGCGCAAAGTGCGAGGGATGGGAAGAGTTTTGTGTCTGGGGTCAGGCCTTTTTGGTCCAGAAATATATGATACGGACTACTTGCACTCTATTATTGAAATTACCACCCGTTTGTAATACCGTGATCATTAAGAGGATCATAGACTCACAGTCGTCCTTTTATACATCTTTCCAAGAGGAAGTACACATGAAGATAGATCAATTCCCCGATGACATCCGCGGCCTT
>JAFDHL010000368.1 GCA_019308785.1 Deltaproteobacteria bacterium | reverse complement strand
GCGCGTGATCTTGCCATCTATCTTTTAAGATATATTCGTAGTGAGCGTTTAGAAAAGATAGGTGAGGAATTTAATTTAAATAATTACAGTTCCGTGAGCAATGCAATCAGTAGGGTGAAAAGAAGGTTGAGAAGCAATAAGTTCAAAAAGCGTTATGGGCAAATATTTGATTCACTATAAAGAAAGGTCAATCAAAGATTTGACCCCTTTTCTTTTCCTTTTCTTTTCCTTTTCACAAATGAAGGATTGCACCATAATGTTGAGCACCTCTCAAAACGTTACCGTGTGCTTTATCCTGGAAAAAAGTTTTATTTTGAAATTCCATTCGGAACAGAGCACATTGGGTTCGAGCCTCATGATGATTTGCCTCCTCCTCCACCGCAAGACCAAGTAAATAGATATCCAATAAATAAGAAATATGGCGAATGGTCAGGTGCTATAGGTTTTATACCAGAATCCTTTTTACCAACAGTTGAAGCTCTTCAGTCCGATTTTGATCGCCTTAAAAAAGATATTTTTGGCTAACCAGGCGCTTAACTTGAGCGCGGGTTGACAGCCGTTGCAAAAAACAACGAACCAAAGCCGCGCCAAGTTAGCTTGGTCGTTATATTTTAATTTTAAGGAAAACAAAATGAAAAATAGGATATATTTATTAAGAATTAGTTATTGGGCCGGTGCCATTCTTGATGGGTTAATGGTAATTCCAATGCTTTTTCCCAAAGTCGGTGGAGTATTATTTGGCATACCGGACTTTAATCCGAGTGTAGAATATAAGTATGCAATGGGAGTGGGTGCTTCCTTAATGGCTGGATGGACAATTTTACTAATATGGGCAGATAGAAAGCCGATAGAACGAAAAGGTGTTCTTCTTATTACAGTATTTCCGGTTATTTTGGGATTAGTAGTCGCTGGTATTTATGCAGTTGCCCAGAATTTTATCCCAATCGAGAAAATGGTACCCACCTGGATTATACAAATATTGTTGACAACACTATTTATGTATAGCTTCTTTTCAATAAATGAAAAAGGGGGAACACTATAGGATTGTCCCCCATATGTCCCCAAAACTACTTTATGGCCTCGAATATAACTCTGTCCATCTTATCAATATCATATATCAATATCATATGGCTTGACAATAGTACTACAGAAAGCATGTTTTCGAAAATCGGTCATTGCAGGATCATCAGAATACCCACTTGATAAAATCGCCTTAACATCCGAATCGATTTCAAGTAGTTTTTTGACGGTTTCCTTGCCGCCCATTCCGCCTTTTACAGTCAAATCCAGAATAACCGCATCAAAGCATTTTTTGGATTTCATTGCCTTTTTGTACATCTCAATCGCCTCAGAGCCATCCTTGGCAAATGCAACATCATAACCCAAACGAGTCAGCATCTGGCCCGCAACATTCCTGACTAATTCCTCATCATCCATCACAAGAATACTTCCCCTGGAAGCCATGGGCCTTTCTGTTACCGGCGCCTCCTCCTCAATAACTTGTGTTTGTGAAGCAGGGAGGTAGAAATGAAAAGTTGTTCCGGCCGCCGGGGCAGATTCTGCGGTAATGTGCCCATCGTGTTTTTTAATTATAGAATGGCAAATAGAAAGCCCGAGCCCCATTCCTTTCTGTGTGCTTCTTTGTTTTGTGGAAAAATAAGGGTCAAATATTTTTCCTAAGTTTTAATGGATATCTTTACATGCTTCCCTTTATTCAATAAAAGGTCTTTTTCTTCATCTATGCTTATGTTTTCAGCGCTGACGTAAACGGAACCACCTTCAGACATGGCCTCCCTAGCGTTGATAATCAGGCTGTGAATTACCTGACCAATCTGGGCTTCGTCAATTTCAATTGGCCAGAGGTCATCAGCAATAGACCATTCACATTTAATATTTGAGCCACTCAAGGCAAGCTCAGTTGTATTCTTCAGCAACGGGGAAATGGGAGCAGCCTTTTTGATGGGCGTTCCACCCTTGGAAAAGGTGATCAGTTTTTGAGTCAGATCCTTTGCCCCCATTGAAGCTTTTTGTGCCTCACTCAACAGCTTAAAAGCTTCACCATCGGGTTTCAAATATGACTGTGCAAGAGAAATATTCCCGATAATAGCGGTCAATAGATTATTGTAATCGTGGGCTATACCACCGGCGAGAACGCCAATAGATTCAAGTTTTTTTGCTTTTAGGAGTTCCTCCTCCATTTTCTTTTGCTCTGTGACGTCTCGACCACACCCTACTGTTCCAATCATCTCCCCATCTTTGTTGAGAAATGGGGCTTTGTGGACATCTAAAACAAGATACTTATCCCTTACAAACCCATCTTCCAGAAAACGCCCGGGTGCTTTTCTCTTCTTGGTAATGGCATCGGAATTAACGCATATTTCACCAAAGCTGTGTTTATATCCGGCTTTCTTCTCCCGTTCTGCGAAGAACATATCTATTTTACCGATGGCTTCATCCTGGGTGCCACACATTATCAATTTGTTACACATGGCTTGATTCACGAAAATAAATCTGTCGTCCATATCTTTTGCCCATATGAGGTCAGGGACGTTGTCGGCAATTTGTCTTAATCTCTCCTCACTTTGCTTCAGCGTCTCCTCCGCCTGTTTGCGCTCGGAGACATCTCTCATAACGGCCACTGCACCAACAACTTTCCCTCTTTTTCTAAAAGGGGAACCGTGGATCTCGGCGTTGATTTTTTTACCCTGTTTTGTATGAAACTCCACTTCATAAGGCTCAACGTGTTGGCCTGATACGGTTTTGGCAAAAGCAGAAAGCATTTTTACAATGCTCGAGGGAGTAAACATCTTAAGGAGCTTGATTCGTTTTCCGATAAGTTCCTCTTCAGTATGTCCTCCAACCTCGATGATCCTTTTATTGATTTTGATAACCCTGCCGGTCATATCAAGAAGGGCAATTCCATCCCTGACATTGTCGAAAATCGCCCTGAACAGGTCTTCAGAATCCCTTGGCATATCCTGCAGTTCGGCTATGAGTTGTTTTTTGGTCTTGTTTTCATCCTTCATATTCGGGATCTCCTATGATGAGGCATGATTATTCGGGTTTTTTCCGGATGCTGGTCAGTACGAGCAAGGATAATCAGTTTCAGGTCTTATAAGGATAGAAGCAAGTGAAGATGAGATTTAGCATTAGGGCGACAGGAGTTTTGTTTCAAAATATCTAATTTTATTGGGAATTGCAAGGAACAAAAGGCGTTTGTTACAGGGTGTCACATCGCTGTTCACCGCAGTATATCTGAAGGGGATATGATTTACTCAGTTTGAAGTACGATCAATCTCCCTGTTTCGTTTTTCAAGTTCTTCTGCCGCCAGGGCCAAGGCTGTCCGGGTGAAAAACCAGGATTGATAGTGCTCACCTAAGTAATGATGGAGCTCTACCGGACTTAAACCCTGCCTTTCAATCTCTTTCCAGAATCCGGTTTTGGAGAACCGCCAGAGCTTATCTGCGTCCTTTACCAAACTTTCCTCAAGACAATCAGCTTGTTTGCCCGAATCATGTGTCTGGATAATCGAGGAGATCTTATCGATCAAGTGCGGTTCGTAGTTTAGGGATTCCAGTATTTGCCGGGTAATAGAGGCTCCCTCCAATTCATGGATGCGATTGAGCCGGTCTGCTTCCTCACCTTCTGGTCGTACCCCGTAGGCTGCTTCGATCTGTTCCGGTTTCAAAATGGACCAAAATGGACCATCCAACATCGTGCAAGATGATGGCCGGCTCTACGATTTTCTCGTTGCCCCCTTCATGTTTCATTAAAAGTAAGGAATATTGATGGGAGACTTGTGTGTGAGGCACATCGTCTCTGGCGGCAAGGTATGGCTCGACCTTTTGAAAGAGTTGACTAATAAATTGAGACCACTGCATGGTTATCCTTACACCTCCCCTTCGATCAACTGGAGAAACGCCTTTACGGGTGGCGAAAGGTCAACGCCTCGGGGGAAGACAGTGTCAGTCTGAACGAAGATAGGCCCTTCCTTGACTGATACAGGCTTGAGAAGACCCAGGGTGGCTTCTAATCTGATTTCAGGCTTATAGAGAAAGGATATTCCCTGGCCTTTAATAATATATTCCTTTATAAACTCCACACTGCCGGCCTCTATCAGAACCGAGGGGTTGATGTCATAAGAACTAAGCAGGGAGAGGATGGCATATCTTGAGCCCGACCCGTTTTCCCTTATAATAATAGGCTCGTTTTGCAACTCGGAAAGGGACACTGCTACACGTTTCGAAAACTTGTGTTGCGGTGATACGACCAGGCAGAATTCCTCTTTCGTATAGGGGATGACCTTTAGCTTGCTCTTATACGGCAGCCTGCCGATGGTGCCCACATCGTATGTAAAATCTAAGACACCATCCGCAATTTCCTGAGAACTCCCTACTTTTAGAATGACTTTCACCTTGGGGAACCGTTTCTGGAAGCGGGACAAGAGCCCCGGCATGAGGTGCCTTGCAAAACTACGCGTGGTGCCGATGGTGAGGGAGCCGTGGGTCGAGTCAGCGTGTCCCTTCAGGACATACTCCATTTCCTCTACGATCTCAAATACCCGCTCTGCATAACCAAATAGCACGTCTCCCGCATCCGTAAGCTCGAGGCCTTTGCCGTATTTCCTGAAAAGCTTAAGATCCAGGTCCCGTTCTAAGGACTTTACCTGCATGGTGACTGCCGGCTGGGTGATATAGAGGGATTCGGCTGCCTTGGTTATGCTCTTTTCCCTGGCTGCTAAGAAAAAGGCCCTCAGTTGGTTGAGATTGATTCGCATGGCTATAAGTAAAAGTTTATGTTTATAAGAAAACCTTATGGGAATATAAAAATAAATGCTTTGACAAGTCAACAAAAAAACTAACAATATCGAAAAGAAATTGAGGGATTGAGGAGCGGCATACTAAGGTAAGATGGCTTCCATGACACCCTATCGTATCATGTTCTGGCAGATCGAGGAGGTTTGGATCTTCTACGTGTTGGCGGGCTTGGCCACAGGGCTTTTTCTGGCAGGCATGGCCGCCCACATCCGCGTATGGAAAAAGAGCGCAAGATCTCTGGAGATTCCTCTTTCAAGTGAGGCACTCAAGAGGACGATCCTGGATACCTTCCTGGGACGACGCGTGCTTCAGGGCGACATAGCTGCGGGTATTATGCATCTCTTCCTGTTTTGG
>JAFDHL010000367.1 GCA_019308785.1 Deltaproteobacteria bacterium | reverse complement strand
TGAAGGACCGCGTTCTTTCTCCGTCTCTAAAGTAAGCAAGTAGGGGAACGGGATTTTGAAACCCTTCCCGCAATTATCCTGCGTGCCAGGAAGGCTTGATATGGTAATTATGTGTATATACATGTCCACACTTGACATTGGCAATATATTTGCGTATAGTTTGTTCCTACCTAGTTTCCATCCAGAAATGGCCCTTTTCCGCAATCTCTGCGTCAATCTTCGGGATTGCTTGTGCGACGTACTACAGTACGCCTCCGCGCAACCCCTTGATTTCCTTGACCTTGCGAAAAATTGCTCATTTCTGAATAGGAAACTGCGTTGTGTCCATCCGGAGTTTCCGGATGGACACTACCTAAAAAATCCCCAGCATAATGAACCTCTTGAAGGGAGGCTTTTTATGAAAACAGTAAATGCGCTCAAGATCAGGAACAATTTGGGAGAGGTGTTGGATTTACTTAACAAAACAGGCGAACCTATTTTGGTAAGCAAGGGGAGAAAGCTCAGGGCTGTGCTCATTACACCCGAACAATTCCAAAAAAGGTTTTTGGACTATCAGGCAGAGGAGCAGAAAAAGCATCTGCTTGAGACAATTGACAGTTTGAGGGCCGACAGCCTTGGTAGAAAAAGTAGTGTTGATGTGCTTCGAGAATTGCGGGGTTATACAGCATGATCTGGGTTGTCGATGCCTCAGTAGCTGTTCGCTGGTTCTTGAAGGATGAGGGCCATCCCAATGCCGATGCCGTTCTTTACACACTCATTGACCGTCCTGAATCTTTTGCCGTTCCGGAATTGTTTTGTTTTGAGGTCTATGCAGTGTTGTGTCGTCTTCATCCGTCCGGACACGATGTTTTTATCAAGGGTATGATTCCTATTCTGAACAGCGGGGTTTTCAGGCAGCCTATGACAGAACGTCTGGCCAACCAGGCGGCCCGTTTTGTGAAAAAAGGCCTTACAGGATACGATGCTACTTATGTGGCTCTTGCTACGGAAATGAAGGGCAGGTGGCTTACCTTTGACGAGAAGGCTCACAAGTGTTTGGCGAGAGAGAAAGTTTCTCATATTCTTACGAAGCATTTGCCACAGAACTGGCTGTAAAATTGCCTTAAAGCCCTAAAATATGCTGCCAGAATATCCTGAAATAATTACAGAACTTATAGAAAAGGCACAGTCCGACAAATTAAGGCACTTTGATTTGTCCTCTTTCATGTCAGACAAGCCCCTGGAAGAGGTATTTGGAAAAATCGACAGGACCATGCAGTTTTTCTCGGTATACGTTTTCATGGAACTCCTTGAAGATGATCTTTGGGAGGACGAGCGTTACGCGGAGAAAGAAGAAGTCCATTTATGTTCTCGGGTGGAAGAGGAGGCCAGAAAACATTGGTGGGACAGGAACAGAGAACACCTGAAGCTTATCGATGAACGGATGGAATCGTTGAAAATCGATCCCGAATACAAAGACATGAAAGAGGGGGATCTCAGGGACAAAGTCATTGAGGATCTAAATCGGGAGATCTATCCGCAGATGATTGCGCGGCTAAAAGAAGAATATCAATGGATGTATGAAGACGAATGGGAAGAATATTGGAAAAAGGAAGAGCCTTTTAAGGAGAGGGTAGAATACCGTTACCACCGCAGGTACGAAATGCCACGCCCTTTCAGTCACTGGGATGGGAGAAACGCCTGGCAGCAATATTACTTTGGTAAAGATCAGGCCGGAGTTTTCTATTATGCACAAGGTGGCTCCGGCAGCAGTGGCCAGCGGTATAATCACGGGTTTTATGGCCATTTGTTTGCCCTCTTAAACAGCGAGGCCCCTGTGCCGACCTGCTTTTTCACCTATGACAGCCACAATCGTTTTATTTTTCATCGAGAAGAAAAAAGCCTATGGCTCAACTCTTTTGATCTGGTGGGTAATTTTAGGATAGATTGGAAAGAAAGCGAGCGGATTCTCAAAGATGTGAACAGAATAGATAGTTCAAGAGTTCTTACATAAGAGGTAAAAAGTGGGAACTTGGGCAATCTGATGAATCTATGTATGGCTCGTGACAGATCACGATTCCAAGAAAGAAAAGAATAGAATGAGCCACGACCGCAAACACACAGAAGGCAATCTTCATATTAAGGACTG
>JAFDHL010000366.1 GCA_019308785.1 Deltaproteobacteria bacterium | reverse complement strand
AGTCTGCCAAATACTCTTGCTTAAACTGTACCACTTTACCGCTCAATACAGCACGTCTGTAAGCTGCGTCTACTTCTTCTCTAGATTTCTCTGGAGTAGAGGACAGTAAAGGGTTATCGTAGGAAGTTCTCTGAAAGGAACTCCAATCAGTCATATCGTTTGATATTCCGTCGTCGTTTGTTGTTATAGGAGAAGTGCCGTTCTTTTGCGCTAGTCCTGTCTGACCCATTAAGTACAACTTATAAAAAGAATTACGTCCACGAGGAGTGGAAATAAAAATGGCGCTACCTTCCTTATCCATCAAGGTAGGCTGTAGCATTTGATTCCAAATATTCTCTAAGTTGTTGTCTAGTGCGGCTTCGTCTATAATAATAAAATCCAAAGCCTCTCCAGCTAAACTGTCTGGACGCTCCATTGACTTAGCTTCCAACACACTTCCCCAGGGTGTCTGTAAATAAAAATCACCTTTTTGGTACCTCGCTCTACCTTTTCCAGGTTTTCCAGGCTCAATGATTTTGAGTTGGGTAACCAGTATGTTGTAAATCTCTCTAAATACTTTCTCAGATAGTCCGTAATCAGGTCCTAATATCCAGACTCGTCTATTCATCTGCATCAGTACTGACAAAGCCATCAAAGATGTTAGTAATGTTTTTCCGAAACGTCTTCCTGCTGCCAACACTTTAAACCTAGCGTCGTCATCCAGTACTATCTTATGACCTTCGTGGAGAGGTTGTATAAGCTTTCCTTGAGTAGTTCTAACCTTATTGTCACATAACCACTGCGCTAGTGACTCAACATCTAGTTCGTGTATACGTAACGGTTTTCCCTCTTCTACTCCAGGAGCTTCCAACTTACTCACTAATCTTTCTTCTTATGTAAAATTTCGTTAATTTCACGGTATTTCTCTAAAGTCTTATCAGTGGACACGTCTAACTTATCGCTATAGTCTCCAGACAACGTTAGCCAAATTTTAGCTGCCGTATCAGATTTATCTAAACCTCTGGTGTACAGAGCGTTAATCATAGTAGATCTACTCTCAGCTGTGAACAATCCATCAGTACGTACTTTATTCCATACTGCGTCTACCCACTTGCTAGGTTTTACCCACTTAGACAAAGATATCTCTGAAGGGAGTGCGTTTAGTAGTAAATCTCTCAAGTCTGCCTGTTTAGCGTAACGTAATTTAATTTCCCCTTCAGTATCAGCTCTAAGTTTTTTCATAGACTGATTCTGCTTACTAGGGTTCTTTATTACGTACACTGCCATGACATCTTGGATAATCTCTTCCAAAAGGTTCCAATCAGAGTCTGTTTGTAACGCTCTAACTTCCGTAAGACTAGTTACTCTTAGATGAGCAGCTTCTTTACGTTTTTTTTTGATATCTTCGTCAGACATTACTTCTTCTTCCGTTTAGAGGCTCTCTTGCTAGTTTTTTTCTCTTCAGAGACTTCTACAACCTTTTTAGTAGGTTTTGTCGTAAGTTTTTTCGGAGCTTTTGTTCTTAGCATGTCAGGTTCTCTAATAAAAGAGCACCTACACTTAGCATTCTGACAGGACTTAGGTTTTAAGTCTGGCCAAAGTGCTATAACAGCTGTTTGCCATTCGCATTTTTTGCAGGTATAGACAATATACCTATTAAGTTGGTGAGCGTTAGTCATAATATTCCTCGTGTAAAGACGGTTCTTCTTGCTACTGTCAGGTAATCTCGATTTTTTTGTAAGTAATTTATACGTTATTCGAGTGAAAAGATTTCTGATCTCAGCAGGGCCAGCCGTCTGGGTAAAGTTCTGGTACAATTCCTATTAAATCTCCGCCTTCCTTACATACTACTACAGCGTAGGTTCCGTAAGAAATTTGGTATAATACTTTAACTCCTGTTCTATCACATTGAGTCTCCAACGCTTTACGTTGAAAATCTTCAGAAGCTAGTATAGGGGAAGAAGAGTTAGCGTCAACTGCTACTACATCATATTCGTCAGTATTAGCAAGAACTTTGTAAAAATCTCTTTCAAATACTACTTCGTCTAAGATCTTGTCAATAAAGTCTGAATCTTCCATAATCCCCTCTATATGTCTATTGTGTGTTCTTCAATCAAAGTATGGTGTACTACAGTTATGTTAGGGTACTT
>JAFDHL010000365.1 GCA_019308785.1 Deltaproteobacteria bacterium | reverse complement strand
CCTAAATAACCTGAGTATTTACAACAATTATTCTATTTCATGTTCCACATATTGAAAAACGTCCAGCATCTTGATGATTCCAATCGCCTTTCCTGCCCTCACAACAGGCATGCATCGGACCTTATTCATTATCATTTGCTGGGCCGCATCTGTAAGGTGTGCGTTGGGCTGGATTGTTATGGGGTTAGGCCGCATTATCCGGCTTAATGCTTTTTCCGGTAGCAATTGGGGATTTCCCAGAAGCACCGACCAGTTGAGGTAAGCTCCGGGATGGGCCTTTTGGGCCTCGTCAAGCAGGCCCCGCCTTGTGACGACGCCCTGAAGCCGGTCCTCACGATCCACAATATATACCTCCTCTATCGCCTCTCTATCGCCTCTTCCCCGGATTCCCGGCCCATCATCTCCATGGCTTTTACAAGTGGGGCTTCGGGTAGCAGTTTCTTCAAGGAATGCAAGGTGATTTCTCTTACCATTTTCCGTGGCCACAGAACCGGATGACGTTTGATGCTCTCTGCCTCGTGGGCTTCCTTCAGTTTTTCAACCAGGTCCTCTATCTCGCAAGGCTTCATCAAGTAATCGTATGCACCCTTGCGCATTGCCTGTGTGCCTGTAGACAACGTAGCATGGCCCGTAAGCATGATCACTTCCGTGTCGGGTGCCCATTTCTTGATTTCCTTTAACGTGGCTATCCCGTCCATACCGGGCATCTTGACATCGAGGACCACCACGTCAAACCCGCCTCCATATTTAATGGCATCCACGGCCTCGTATCCACTTAAGGCCGTGGACATATCAAATCCCCTGACCTTTAATATCCTGGCCATATTTATCACAAACTGCTCTTCATCATCTACCAGCAGCACACGGATTTTTTCGTTCAAAACGAGTCTCTCCTTTAGGCCAATAGAGATAAGTAGACACCCACGGGCTCACGCCCGTGGTCCTCTGCCTGTTCTTGATAGTTGGTGTTAACGGGTTCACCGCTCAGGTTTTCAATTTATGTACGTGAACGATTTTCAGGATACCATGAAATCAGAATAGATTCAAACTCAGGACAAGAAAAAAATAATGACGCAAAAAAGAAGGGAAATAACCCACAAGGTATGACTGAAAGTTCCCTTTTGAACAGGATGGAAGTGCGCCTCAGGGCGTCTGTGGCCATTAATGCATTCATACTGGGGAACCACTATGCCGGTCTTTTTGTGTAAAACCTTTTTTCGCGATACCGGAGCTCCGCAGACGGCACCTTCATTGTCCACTTTCTTTATACAGGTCATGCGAGATCCCGTAAGGAGGCTCACCCAATTATAAATCCAGTTCCATGTGACGGCAATAATCAGGAAAGAGAAAAAAAGCACAAGCATGTGGGTCTTTGAAACGCCTATACCTGCGAGTGTAGTGCCCAATTGTGAAGGGTTGAGCGGCCCCTCCACGGTTCCGAAAAGACCCAGGTAATACAGGGGGAAACAGATACCCATAACAATCATAGTGAGACCGAAATTGGTCAATCGCTGCCTGAGGAAATCCTGACTGCCCTTCCCTTTTCCTGAGGGCGGCCTGTTGTATGATTCATGCGTCTTCATGGCCTTACCTTGCCGCTATATAATGCGGGAACTGCGACGGGCGGGGTTAAACCCCGACCCATTAACCGCTAACTTTGATGGTCTCGTAAAAAGTCATTTCACCTGTCATTGCGAGGAGCGAAGCGACGAAGCAATCTCCTGATTTCAAGCTGTTACAGACAATGAGATTGCTTCGCTACGCTCGCAATGACGTACTTTTTGACTTTTTACGAGTCTGTCAACTTGATTTAACTCAACTTCGCTATCACGGCCGGGATAATTTTCCAGAAACATAGGCCTGCTACAACGCAGCAATAGGCCGGAACCACGATCTTCCACAATTTCTCGGGAAAGACACGTATCATATATGGCGCGGCCACGGCAGTAAAGATGGTGGCGATCATCAGCGATGGAAGCAGGATGTAATCAATGGTTACACCCGATGTTAAGAGAGCCATCCAGACAAGGATCGCAAAGGTGCTGACTGTTCCCTCTGATATGGCGGTCACAGCCAACATGCTCTTGACCGGAACGCCGGATATAAGCCCTCCAACGGTCACCACAGGCCCGTATCCACCGCCCCCGACACCTTTATTAAACCCGGCTAAGGCAGCGAACAGGAACATCTTGTTGGGTTTGTAGGGCCGCTCTTTCCTGCCCTGATATATTGAGATGGCCCCCATCATTAGTAAAAGAAGAGCCACATAGAGCTTAATCCACACCTTTGCTACTTTCAAATAGGCATAGACGGCGGTTATAGAAAAGGCCACGGCAACACACCCTACTATGGCAATGATCAGCCACAACCTGACGGTCTCCGACATGGGCTTGAGCTTCCATTCCACATTTTCAAACTCCCTGTGCAGAAAGGCACCAACGAGCCCGGCCACGCCCTGCTGGATCATCACGGCAGGGACGATTTGTTTTGGATCAAA
>JAFDHL010000081.1 GCA_019308785.1 Deltaproteobacteria bacterium | reverse complement strand
GGAAGCCCTCTGCAAGGGGTGCGGATCTTGTGCCGTGGCCTGCCCCACCGGGGCAGCTTCCATTTTCCATTATGATGATCAGGAAGTGCTGACCATGGTGGAGGCGGCATTGGATTGATGATTGTCGATTGTTGATTGATGATTGTTGATTGAACAGAACAAATTGGAGAAACCTCAATCGACAATCATCAATCAACAATCCAAACGGGGGAGTTTATGTCCAAAGAATTTAAACCAAAAATCATTACATTTGTTACATTTGCCTGTAATTGGTGCGCCTATTCGGCCGCTGATCTCGCAGGCGTCAGCCGTTTCCAGTATCCGCCCAATATGCGGATTATCCGGGTAATGTGTTCCGGAAGGATCAATCCCAACTTCATTCTCAAGGCATTCCAGATGGGTGCAGACGGCGTTTTGGTGGCCGGGTGACACATCGGTGACTGCCATTACCTGGACGGTAATGTAAAGGCCGAAAAGATGTTCAACCTTACCCAGGAACTGGTCAAGATACTCGGTATTGACCCTGCAAGGCTGCGCCTGGAATGGATTTCTTCGGCAGAAGGTACACGTTTCGCTGAAGTCGCCACAGAGTTTACGGAACAGATAAGGTCCCTTGGACCATCTTCCCTGAAACAAGCGGCCTGAATGACGGTTGCATTATATAAAATCGCGTCAAGCGATTTTATGAGGCGTTGGAATGACTGCAATAGCTGAATTAATTGATCTCACTAAGACCTACTTCTGCCTTGACTGCGGGGTGTGCACCGGCAGTTGCCCTGTTGCCAGGGTATTTCCTGATTTTTCACCCAGGCAGATTATTGAACGCTCCTTGTACGAACTGGAAGAGCCTTCAGACGACACCATATGGAACTGCCTGACATGTGCACAGTGCAGTGTGCGGTGTCCTGCTGGTATTGATTTTCCCGAGTTCGTCCGCCTCATGCGTGACGAGGCCCACGCCCTGGGCTTTGATGGGGTCCCCACCCACAACGGGATGCTCCAGACCATTACGGACATCCAGATGCAGGATGTAGTGCAAAACCGCAATTTCTGGATCGAGGACGGGAAAACGGCTGACAAAGGTGATGTCTTCTATTTCGTGGGCTGCAGGCCTTACTTTGATGTTATTTTTAGGGATATTAATGCCGGTTCCATTAAAGGAGCACAAAATGTGCTTAAGATCCTGAACTGTTGCGGGGTTGAGCCTGTTGTCAGCAATGAGGAAAGGTGTTGCGGTCACGACGCCCTCTGGAATGGTAACGAGGAAAAGTTCAAACAGTTAGCCCAATTGAACCTGGGATTAATCCGTGCCTCAGGGGCCAAACAGGTGGTTTTCAGTTGCCCCGAGGGATACCACACATTTAAGAATTTCTACCCCAAATATTTTGGGGACCTGGATTTTGAACCCATACATGTTCTCGACTTTTTAGCAGATAAGATCAGCGCCGGGGCCATTGAGTTTGAGGAAAAGGAAGAAGTGGTGACCTATCATGATCCGTGCAGATTGGGGCGGCTGGCCGGCGTTTATGATGCGCCCCGCAAGCTCCTGGAGTCTATCCCAGGCATTGAACTGAGGGAGATGCCCCGTTCCCGGGAAAACGGCGTGTGCTGCGGGACTACTTGTTGGACGAACTGTTCCAGTTGCTCCAAAGAAATCCAGGTAGAAAGGCTTACCGAGGCGAGTAACACCGGCGCCGGGACCCTTGTGACTGCCTGTCCCAAGTGTCAGATACATTTTCGGTGCGCCAAGGCCGCCTTTGATCTTGAGATAGAAATCAACGACCTTTATGACATTGTAGCTGATCGTTTGAAGGTATAGAGTGTAAATTTCAAGCGGCAAAGCCGCGTTACATAAAATCGCGAAGCGATTTTATCAGGGAGGGAAGCGACCGTGACCAAAGACGTACTCGTTATCGGGGGAGGTATTGCAGGCATGCAGGCCTCCCTGGACCTTGGCGATATGGGAATCAAGGTCCACTTAGTGGAGAAACTGCCCAGTATTGGCGGCAAGATGGCCCAACTGGACAAGACCTTTCCCACCAATGACTGTGCCATCTGAATACTCTCGCCGAAGATGCTGGATGTCGGTCGACATCCCAATATTGAGCTTCTGGCTTACAGCGAAGTCGAGAATGTAGAAGGTGAGGCGGGGGATTTCAAGGTTACGGTTCGCCGGAAGACACGTTATGTAGAAGAGGACAAGTGCACGGGCTGTGGAGCCTGTGCCGAAAAATGCCCGACCGTAGTGCCTGACGCATTTAATGAGGGGCTGGGAGATCGCAGGGCCATATACAGTTACTTTGCCCAGGGCATACCCTCCACCCATACCATTGATCCCGACCATTGCCGTCAGTTGAATGGCAAGAAATGCGGTATCTGCGCAAAGACCTGCCAGGCCGAGGCCATTAATTTTGACAAAGAGGACAGGATCGTCGAACTGAATGTTGGGGCCATCATTGTGGCGGCCGGTTACGACGTATTTGATCCCGGACGGATTCCTGAGTATCGTTACAATGAGATTCCCAATGTGGTCACGGCCATAGAGTTTGAAAGGCTGCTGAGTGCCAGCGGCCCCACGGGGGGGCACATGGATCGGCCGTCGGACCGGGCAGTAGTAGCAGAGATAGAAGCTCTCGAAAAAAAGGTAAGGAAGTCTCAGAAGGCCCTTGACAAGCTCGAGGAAAAATTTAACGAGCCTTCTGCTGCATTTTATAAAAAGTTTCAGGCCGGGCAATATCAAGATGATGAAGACCGCCAGAAATGGGCCGACAAGTATGCGGCCCATCTTGCAGTTATTGAGCCCCTTGAAGAGCTGAAAAAAAAGGCCGCAGGGTTTACGGTTGCAAAAAGGCTGGCCTTTATCCAGTGCGTTGGTTCCCGGGATTTCAGGTTTTACCCGTTCTGTTCAGGCTATTGCTGCATGCACTCCATCAAGGAGGCCATGATCGCCCATGAGCATGAGCCCGAGACCACGTCCAGTATCTTTGGCATGGATATCCGTGCGGTCGGCAAGGGGTTTGAAGAATACAAGATACGCGGGGGTAATAATTCAAATATTACTTATGTACGCGGCCGGGTCGCTGAAATCACGGAAGGGCCTAACAATAATCCCATAGTGACCTATGAAGATACCCGCGAGAGAAAGGTCAAGAGCCAGGAATTCGATATGGTTGTCCTGGCCACTGCTTGCGCACCCATAAAAGGGATCGCTGCACTTGCTAAGACCGTAGGCGTTGAGCTGGATAAATACAATTTCATAAAGACCAGTTCCCTCTCTCCGGTTGATACAACGACCCCCGGTATTTTTGTGTGCGGCTGTGCCGAGTCCCCAATGGACGTGCCCGAATCCGTGGCCCAGGCATCAAGCGCCGCAGAGCGCGCCGCTGAAATCGCGTTTCAACCGGAATTAGAAAAGGAGAAAGCCGTTGCCTGATAAAAAAGAAGACATCAGGATCGGGGTATTCCTCTGCCATTGCGGATCCAATATTGCCGGATACCTGAATATGGAGGAGCTTGAGGAATTTTCCAAGAAGCTTCCCCACGTGACTTTCGTGCAGAGAAACCTCTACTCCTGCTCGGAGGGTGGCATTAATGAGATCAAAAAGGGGATAAAGGAGCAGAATCTCAACCGGGTTGTGGTCGCTTCCTGTACGCCCAGGACCCATGAGCCCCTGTTCCGTAGTTCCTGTGGTGAAGCAGGATTGAACCCTTACCTCTTTGAGATGGTCAATATCCGTGATCAGTGTTCCTGGGTGCACATGCAGGAAAAGGAGGATGGCACCACTAAGGCCAAGGACCTCATCCGCATGGGTGTAGCAAAGGCGGCCCTCTTGGAGCCCCAGGAACCTATTATGTCCGAGGTTCAGATACGGGCCTTAGTGATAGGTGGGGGAATCGCCGGGATGACAGCGACGCTCGCCTTTGCCAATCGTGGATATGAAGTGGTCTTAGTTGAAAAGGAAGAAGCCCTCGGCGGCATGTTAAACCATCTCAGCAAGCTGGGTCCCACCATGACGGATGCAAGCGCCCTGGCCGAAGAAAAGGTCCGGGCCGTGACCGGGCACTCCAAAATCACGGTTTTTACCAAGGCAAAGGTCACACTGGTCCAGGGATTCATTGGAAAATATAAGGTGGATATTGAAACTGAATCAGGCAACAAAAACATTGACATCGGAGTGATCGTGGTGGCCACAGGAGGTCGTGCCTTTGTTCCCGAGGGACTTTACGGATATGATGGAAAGCGTGTCATTACCCAGCTTGAGTTGGAAGTTCTTCTCAAAAACGGATTGGCCTCTGCTATAAAAAATGTCGTTATGATCCAGTGTGTTGGGAGCCGTAATGAAGAAAGGCCCTATTGCTCCAGGATCTGCTGCCAGACCGCGGTCAAAAACGCCATGCTGATCAGGGAACAAAACCCGGACGCAAAGGTCTCCATCCTTTACCGGGATATGCAGATGTACGGTGTCGAAAATGAGGAGATGTTCCGCGATTCCAAGGTAAAAAGGGTCCGGTACATAAACTACGATCCAGCCAACCCGCCTGAAGTAGAACCCGATAATGTCAGGGTATATCACGCCCTGTTAGGCCGCGATATGGACTTAGCCGCAGATCTCGTGGTCCTTTCTACTCCTATTGTCGCCCAAGACGATGCGAATGTCGTATCTCAACTTCTAAGGGTCCCCATTGACGAAAACGGATTCTTCATGGAAGGGCATGTCAAGCTGAAGCCCCTGGATTTTGCCACATCCGGGATATTCCTTTGCGGTAGTGCCCGTTTTCCGGCCAATATCCGAGAGGCCGTGGCACAGGGTTTGGGCGCTGCTTCCAGGGCATCTATTCCCCTGGCCAAGGGGTCGGTTGTGGTAGAACCGATCATTTCCGTGCTGGCCAATGAAGACGCCTGCCGGGGTTGTGGCCTCTGCGTGGCGCTCTGTCCTTACGGGGCTCTTGAGATCCAGAACACGGAAAAAGGAAGAAAGGTCCATGTTATTGACGTGGCCTGCAAGGGGTGTGGCGTTTGTGCAGCCACTTGCTACCAGCATGCCTTGAGCATTAACTCTTTTACGGATAAACAAATCGAGGCCCAGGTTGAGGCGTTCTTGAATTGAAGATTGAGGTTTGTCTGATTTGTTCTTTTCCAATCGACAATCATCAATCAAAAATAATAAATCCGATGATATTCAATCGTAAATCGTCAATAGTCAATTGAAAAGGAGGTTTTGAATTGGCCAAATTCGTACCAAAAATTCTCACTTTTTGTTGTACGTGGTGAGGGTATGCTGCCGCTGATTTAGCTGGAGTTTCCAGACTACAGTATACCCCGGAGATAAAGATCGTTCGAATTATGTGCACCGGCAGGGTTGATCCAGTCATAGTGGCAGAGGCCTTCAAAAAGGGGCTCGATGGCCTTCTAGTTGTGGGCTGCCACTTTGGCGAGTGCAATTATGTCAGCGGGAATTTCCAGGCAAAGGCCAAACTGGATATGACCCGCAGACTGATAAAACACGTGGGCGTAAATGAGGAGCGTCTGTCTTTTCAACAATGCTCATCCGGTGAAGGGGCCCTGTTTGCTGAAATAGTTGGCAAATTTAGTAAAACAATCCGGGAATTAGGCCCTATCGGAGGAGATGGAGATCGTGTTAAAGCCCCGGAAATCTTCAAAAAACTTGAAGCTGCAGAAGCTGTGCTTGCGGGCGAAAAGATCCGGTGGGTCATCGGAAAGAGGACGCCATTTATTGAATCGGGCAATATGTATGGCGAGGTCTTTACAGAACACGAATTTAACCGTGCCATTGACATGATCATTGTTGAAGAGATCGAGGTCCAGGAAATCCTTGGCAAACTAAAGGAGGGAGCCCAATCCGTGAAAGACCTGGCAAAGGCCCTGTCCATTCCTTCGGAAAGGGTCTTTCGTAATATAACAGCCCTTAAACGAAAAGGCATGATCAAACTGGAAAAGGTTTCCGGGCGAACGCCGATATTCCAGTTAGTGCCGCAAGAGGTGTGACATAGTGGAAGATAAAAAAGTGTTGATTGTCGGGGGAGGTCCCGATGGTGTCCGTGCCGCTCTTGAAAAGGCCGAAGATGGAGCGATGGTAACCATTCTTGAAAAATTCCCCACACTGGGAGCTGAAAGGATCCCCAGGGACCGGCTCATCAAACCGGATGAGGCATTTGCAAACCCTGATCTGGATAAGGTTCGCAATCATTCTGATATTAAGATCCTGACGTACAGTGATCTTAAAAAAGTCACCCGAGAAAACGGAACCGTGCATGCGAATATACTGAAGCGGAGTCTCCGGATTGATAACACCAAATGCAACGACTGCAAGGCCTGCATTAAAGTCTGTCCAGTGAACATGTTTGACGACTTTGACGAAGCTTTCAGTTTTCGTACGGCCGTGGATTACTGCAATTCTGAAACAAGTGAATACAACATATACAAAGAAGATATGCCGGTCTGCCAGCAGGCATGCCCCGTTAATTTGGACATCCGGACTTACGTGGGCCTGATCGCGGACGGAAAATATCTCGATTCCCTGGCAACCATCAGGGACAGACTTCCCCTTCCAGGGAGCATAGGGCGTGTCTGCCCCCATCCCTGTGAAACTGCTTGCAACCGCCAGTACTTAGATGAAGCCATCAGCATCTGTTTCCTCAAGAGATACGTGGCTGATGTGGAAATAAACGAGGAAATTGAACCGGTATATGAAACACCTGAGAAAAAACATCCAGAAAAAATTGCCATCATCGGGGCAGGGCCGGCCGGGCTGACCTGTGCATACGACTTGGCAAGGATAGGATATAAGCACATCAAGATCTTTGAGGCCCTTCCAGTGCCCGGAGGCTACCTCTGGGTGGGTATACCGGAATACCGCCTGCCCAAAAAGCTCCTTCAGCGCGAGGTGGATCTTATTTCCAATATGGGCATCGATATCCAGTACAATACGCGCATTGGAAAAGATATTTCATTTGAAGATTTGAAAAATGATTACGATGCCGTGTTCATTGGCGCGGGCTGCCATCGCGGGCTAAAGCTGAGGGTTCCGGGCGAAGACGAATATGAAGGGAAAGGCATTGTAGACTGCGTGACATTCCTTCGTGATCAGGCCCTTGGAAACCCCATGGAGGCCAAAGGCAAGCTTATTGTAATTGGTGGAGGAAATGCGGCCATTGACTCGGCCCGCGTGGGCTGGCGAATGGGATTTGATGAGGTCTATATCCTCTATCGCAGGACCAAAAAAGAGATGCCTGCCAACCCATGGGAAATTGACGCGGCCGAACACGAAGGTGTCATCATCCAGTACCTTGCAGCTCCCGTGGAAATCTTGGGTAAGAACGGCAGGGTTTCCGGTATGAAATGCATCAAGATGGAGTTGGGTGAATCGGACGAGTCCGGACGCAGGCGGCCGGTACCTATCGAAGGGTCCGAATATACTATTGATGCTGAGACCATCGTGCCTGCCATCAGCCAGGGCACGGATCTTGAGTTCTTGGGTGAAGATCATGGTTTTGATATCAACCGCTGGAATACATTTGAAATAGATGAAGAGACAGGTGCTACCAATGTCCCCGGCGTGTTCGCAGGGGGCGACGTGGTGACTGGTCCTGGTATTGCTATCGGGGCCATTGCGGCCGGCAAGAAGGCTGCCACAGGAATTCATAAGTACCTGAGGAGTAAGTAAATGATATACGAAAAAGAAAAACGCTATATAATCCCGTTCGACGATGTGCCGTCCGATAGGGCTGAGATGCCTGAAATTACCGTTGATGAAAGAAGGAGGAATTTCGTAGAAGTAGAGACCGGTTTTCCTGAAGAGGTTGCCGTTGCCGAGGCCAAGCGCTGCCTTAGTTGCAGGCGCTGCCTGGGCTGTGCCCTCTGCTGGGCCGAGTGTAAACCCGAGGCCATTAATTTTGATATCCCGGACGAGGAGCTGGATCTGGATTTTGCGGAAATCGTTCTCACGAAAGGACAGGACAACAGCTTTCACCCGTTTAATTCCGAACTGGGCTATGGAAGCTATGCTGACGTAATCACTGATCTGCAATTTGAGCGTATGCTGTCCCCAACAGGCCCCACCGATGGGCTGGTGGTTTCACCTCTGGATGGTGAGATTGCCACACGGATAGCAATTGTTCAGGGCAATACAGATGAAGATGAAACACATCTCTTGTCCTCTCTGGTCCTGGGTGTGAACGAATCCATCCTTGCCCTCGACAAAACAGAAGATCTCGAGGTTGTCCTGGTCTCCCCTGTCTGTCAGGCCTTTAAAGAGAAGTTTCTTTCCGATTCGGAAAAAATCGGAGGACTCAAGATTGTAGACGGGGTTCCGGAGTCAGTAGAAAAAGGACAGAAGGAAGAGCCTCTTAAAGTAACCTTTTCAGAAGATGGGCAGAGTAAAAAAGAAAATTTTGATCTGGTCGTTGTTCTTACCAAACCTAAAGTTTCACCCGAGATCGCATCACTTAGCAAAAAGCTCAAGCAAGAGATCATGTAGAAAAATCTCAGTGACTATTTCAAGCCCCCTGCGATCAGTCCCTATCTGAGATACCCCCTCTTACACGCATTCAATATATGTTGACAAATACACAAAATGATGTAAGATATTATGTGTATTAAAAGGTCTATTTGGAGGCATGAAATGAACACGGATACTGTACGTTTAAATATTACAATTCCAAAAGAACTGGCTCGGACACTGGACAAATTTGCCGGATCCGGAAAGCGCAGCCGGTTTATTGCTGAGGCTGTCAAAAAACAGATCGATCAAAAACGAAAAGAACAGCTTGAAAAGGCCTTAGAGGAAGGTTATCGGGCGACTGCAAAGGAAAGCTCAGCTTTAGCAAAAGAGTTTCAAGGCACTGATTTGGAGGGATGGGATGATTATTAATAGAGGGGGGATCTACCTTGCCACCCTTGATCCGGTTATTGGGAGAGAGCTTTCCAAAACGCGGCCGGTTGTCGTTATTTCCAATGACAAAAACAATAAGTTTTCGGGAACCGTAACAATATTGCCCGTTACGTCGAAAAACATAAGGAAAACGTACCCCTTTGAGGTTTTCTTAGGCAAGGGAGTTGGAAATTTACCCAAGAACTCGAAGGTTAAAGCGGACCAAATTCGGACACTTGACAAAAGTCGAATCGTGAAATTCATCGGTATGTTGGAAACGAGTCACATTACACAGATTGAAGAAGCCATGAAAGTTCACTTGGCTTTGTTGTGAGTTGAGTACATCTCGTGAACTATAGGAAGCTTATGGAATTTGGACATTTTTAGCAATCTATATGAATACTGAGCGAACTACTTGATCATGCCCGAGATACGTAATTTTAGCATCATAGCCCATATTGACCACGGAAAATCCACACTTGCAGACCGAATGATTCAGAAAACGGGTCTGGTGGATGAGCGAAAGTTCCGGGATCAACTTCTTGACACCATGGACATTGAGAGGGAGAGGGGGATTACTATCAAAAGCCAGGCCATAACCCTTCCCTACGTCAACGATGAAGGTCGGGAATTTGAGCTTAACCTTATTGATACGCCGGGCCATGTGGACTTTTCATACGAGGTCTCTCGTGCGCTTGCCTCATGCGAGGGAGTTCTCTTACTAGTGGATGCCTCACAGGGAGTGGAAGCACAGACACTTGCAAATCTTTTTGCGGCAATGGAGCACGACCTTGAAATAATTCCGGTCATCAACAAAATAGACCTTCCCTCTGCAGATATAGATCGGGTCAAAGAACAAATCGAAATAGACCTCGGGCTTGATTCTGACCTCGCCGTCCTCTGCTCTGCCAAAGATGGAACGGGCATAGAAGACGTCCTTAAGGCTATTACGGAACACATCCCACCTCCGAAGGGACGCACAGATCAACCATTAACAGCACTGATATTTGATGCACACTATGACCCTTTCCGAGGAACCGTCGTCAGTTGCAGAATTTTCTCCGGAAAGGTCAGGCCGGGAGATACCATACGGCTTATGTCCTCCGGGGCCACCTATAAAGTGGAAGAAGTGGGCATTTTCCGGCTGTCAAAGGAACCTAAGAAATCCCTTTCCGCAGGAGAGGTCGGTTATATCCTTGCCGGAATCAAGACAGTAAGCGTCATTAAGATCGGCGATACTATCACTCTTGATTCCAACCCGGCGGCCAGCCCCCTGCCCGGTTTCAAGGAGGTCAAACCTGTTGTCTTTTCCTCCATCTACCCTGTAGCCTCGGATGACTACCAATCCCTGGTTGATGCCCTGGAAAAATATAAATTAAATGACGCTGCCCTGGTCTATCAAAAAGATTCATCCGCTGCCCTGGGCATTGGTTTTCGCTGTGGCTTTTTGGGGCTCCTGCATCTGGAAATCGTTCAGGAAAGGCTTGAAAGGGAATACAGCCAGTCCATCATCATGACCTCTCCGACGGTTCAGTACCGTTTTTTGCTCACAAACGGGGAAACACTCACCATCGACAACCCGATCTACTATCCTGATCCCGCCACCATAGAAAAGGCATTCGAACCATACATAAGGGCCAGCATTCTTACTCCCGAACGTTATATGGGTGCCATCATGGATCTTTGCACTGAGCGCCGGGGCATAGACTCCAGGTTCCACTGCCCTACCCCCGGACGTCTGGAAATCCAGTTTGATATGCCCTTGGCTGAAGTCATATATGACTTTTACGACCGCCTGAAGACCGTGACCCAGGGATATGGTTCATTCGATTATGATCTTTTGGATCACCGGGAAAACGATCTGGTAAAACTTGACATCCTCTTAAACGGGGAAAAAGTTGATGCCCTTGCTCAAATTGTGCATCGAGATCGTGCAAGGTCAAGGGCGCTTGTGGCCTGCGAAAGACTGAAGGAAGAAATCCCGAGGCACCTTTTTAAGATTGCCATTCAGGGTGCCATAGGCGGCACTATTATTGCCCGATCCACCATCTCGCCATTCAGAAAAGATGTCACAGCCAAATGTTATGGTGGGGACATCACAAGAAAACGCAAACTGCTTGAAAAGCAGAAGAAGGGTAAGAAAAGAATGAAGATGATCGGCTCGGTCACTATCCCGCAGAGTGCTTTTGTGGCTATACTGAAATCTGATTCTAAATAATATGGTGTTTAAGACAATGTTCATCCCCGGCCTCTATGTCCATGTCCCCTTTTGCCGAAGCAAATGCCCCTACTGCGCATTTTATTCTATAGCCTCCGCTTCCCTTATTCCACGATGGTTAAATGCCTTTAAGAAAGAAATCAGCCACTACAAAGGCCATTTCGACGAGTTTGACAGCCTTTATCTTGGGGGTGGCACACCCACATTCCTGGAGGTTAGCGATCTTGCCGGCATGATGGAACAAATCTTCACCCATTTTGATTTTGCCCGGGATACAGAGATCACAATAGAAGCAAACCCCTGTGACCTGACCAGAGAAAAAACAAAGTCGCTCAGGGACCTGGGCTTTAACCGGATCAGTCTTGGCGTCCAATCCTTTGAAGATGATGAATTATCGTTTCTTGGAAGAAGACATACCGCCATGCAGTCCAAAACAGCGCTTATGGATCTGCGAAACAGGCCGTTGAATTTGAACCCGAACATCTTTCCTGCTACCAGTTGTCTATTGAAAAACGGACGCCCTTTGCAAGACTTTATAAAAAGGGAATGCTTGCCCCCCTGAGCGAGGAAAAGCAAAGCGCCTTTTTCCTTACAACGTCAAAGTTTCTGGAAGAGCATGGCTATACGCATTATGAGATCTCAAATTTTGCCAAAAACGATTCCCTTGTCTCCCGCCACAACAGTAAGCACTGGCATCATGTCCCTTATTTGGGCCTCGGCCCATCGGCCCATTCATTTAAAAATTCAACCCGCTGGTGGAATATCAGATCCGTCAGAAAATACTGTGAGATGCTGGAAGGTGGAAAAGTCCCAATTGACGGGTATGAAAACCTTACTGATGAACAATTGAGACTTGAATCGATCAGTCTTGGTGTGAGAACAAGAGAAGGATTTTATCTTGAGGATATCTCATGTGATCCTCAATCAAACGAAAAACTATCCGGCCTTCAGGAGTCCGGTTTCCTAAAGGTCGAAAACAGCAGGGTTGTCCCCACCACAAAGGGGTTTCTCGTGGCCGACCGGCTTCCTCTTTTTCTTTTTGATTGAGCCCAACATAACGAAACTTTTGCAAAATGCCCAGTGGTTTATTGATGGTTCTTTTTGGGGTTGCCATTCGGTATTACCTCAATGGCTTTGAGAATCAAATAACTCTAAGGGTAAGGGTTTCGAACACTAACCGTAACAAAATTTGGGTTCTCGCTATTGGATGTTTATCGCAGAATGTTATACTTTTTGGTTCAATGTCGGTTAACGGATCTTGTACAAGATATTGTGGTGTGTCAGTTTGATTTGAATGCCTTGGTTTAAGCATACATTGTTGGGGTATCCGTTTGCTATCAAAAGCTTTCTGTGATGTGTGATAAATAACAGATACAACAAATTAGGGTAACGCGACTTAGTGGCACAAAGGATTTAGA
>JAFDHL010000364.1 GCA_019308785.1 Deltaproteobacteria bacterium | reverse complement strand
GGACTCTTTTTTCAGGAATCGAAAAATTGGTTGCTGGATTGTACATGACCCTGCTACCTGAGGCGGGCGGGTAGATTGCTGTGCTTCACGCCCAGGACACAGGATATGGCATAAACCTGGGCAGCCCGCCGCCCGCCTTGGTTTGCAGGATTGCCAGGTCCAGCGCTCTGGCCGAGTCGATTCTGAAAAAAGAGCCCCATACCCTTCGCTTTGACAAGACCTATCCGGATTTTCAGGCACCAGACTTAAGTATCCATGCGCGGAAATCGGATGAATTCATATCCCATGCATACACTTTTGAACGTTACCAAGAAATTGTCAGGATTCGTCAATCAATTGCTTCATTCTGTTCAATACTTCGTCCCGGCCAACAAACGATTCAATCCTCAATCTCTTTTCCTCAATACCCCGTCTGTTAATAAATATTATCGTTGGGACCCCTCTGACCTGATAACGTTTCCGCAACTCCTCATGCTGAGGATGCCTTTTTGTCATGTCGACCTGGACATTCACAAAAGACTGGCTCAGTTTTACAATATCAGGCTGTCTAAATACACTTTCCTTCATTGCTCTGCAGGGACCGCACCAATCCGCATAGAATTCAAGAATTACCGGCTTGTTTACCCTGATAGCCTCTGCCACAATAGCCGGATCATAAGGGATCCAACGGATGCCAGGACTGCTTCGGTAACCAGCCGTTAAAGAGAGAACGGCTCCTATCATCAGAATAATACCCAGCCCCTTTTTTACGTATGGGAATGCAGCCAAAGCAGCCCTGCTCTTGTCGACCCACCCTAAGTGTAAACCGGCGGCCATTAATATTGAGGCATAAAGTACTGATTTCCCAAAAGAAGAAGGCATAACAGGCTGCAATAGATAGCCTGCCATTCCCACAAGAATCCATCCGAAAAGCTTCCTGATCCATACCATCCATTCCCCTGATACGGGCAGCTTTTCCACGGCCCCTGAAAACACTGCCAGTATCGCAAGGGGAAGTCCCATTCCGATACTCAGGACAAAGAAATAGACAAACCCTAATAAAGGATCTCCTTTCTGTCCTACATAGCTAAGTAGCCCCAGGATAAAAGGCCCGAGACATGGCGCAGCCACAATCCCAAGGGTCAAGCCCATAAAGAAGGTCCCGAAGTATCCGCTGAAGTTCCTTGAAGCCAGCCTGGTCAGGCCTGAAGGCAGCCTCAGTTCCCAGAGGCCAAAAAAGCTCAAGGCAAATGAAACCATAATTCCCGCCACCAAAACAAGAACAGCGGGATTCTGTAGAGCAGAGCCTAAAAGCCCTCCGGACATGCTGGCTGTAAGACCTAACAGGGAGTTGGTAAAAGCAAGCCCGCAAATATACAAAAGCCCGTGAACAAGAGTTGCTCCTCCCCCCGAAATAGGAAACGGTAATGGGAATGAGCGGGTAGATGCATGGTGTAAGATTGAGGGCCAGTCCTCCCATGAAAATAGCCAGAAGCGTCAACCAGAGACCGGCCCCCAATCTCCATTCCGCGACCGATTCAAACATCTCCTGATTCTTGAGTTCCACATGAACTCCCCGGGGTGCAATGATTAAGGCGATAGGTACTGGTGCGTTTTCCGGTGGCAGACAGGAGAGGGCTGAACATGCCTGGTATGACAGGTTGCCGTTTATCACCTGTTTGCCGTTTGCGGCCTTTTCGCCTACCACCAGGTTTGCTCGGACCAGGATATTCCCAGAAAAAACCTCAACCGGTTTTCTGGCATAATCGAATCTTTTTCTTTCAGGTTCGGGGAATCGTATTTCCTCTAACTTGATACCTTGAGATTCCGGAAAAGAAAGTACCGTTGAAATAAGGCCGCTTTCGCTTATCTTTATGCCATGGATATACCAGGGTTTTGAGATGCGTATCTTAAAGAGGATTGGATAGGAATCCCCGGCCGGGTATTTGTCCTGGGAGTGGATAACCTTCACGCTGGCTGTGGCTGCTGGAGAAGGAAGAGGAAAAAGGATAATGCCTGAAAATAGAAACAGGAAGACCCCTGTCAGACATCCGGCAAGCAATTTCTTGATTAGATTCATCTTAATTTGTAACCTACTACAGGGTCATGGTGTTATAGAAACAAAAAGACAGAATTGGTTACGCCTGGAAATCTACTTCAAAAATAAAGGCTCCCTGCAGCCTGCTGCAGGGAGCCTTTATTTGTTCATTATCGAGGCATCCTGTAAGCAGGGGGTTCTTTGGCTCCATCAAGAACTCTTTGCATCCGGTTTCGCTCAGCCCTCACCTTTCGAAGCTGATCCTCCAACTCTTCCCGTTTTTCAAAGGGCGCGCTCTTTACCTGTTCCTCAAGCCTTTCAACTTCCTGCCGGAGACGGTACAGATCCTTTGCAATCAACCGGATTGACATGTGCCTCTTTCCCTCAGATAAAGTAGCTACCCACGGGCTCACACGTCCGTGGTCCTCTGCCTGTTCTTGATAGGGAAGGTTGAATATAATATGAATTATGACTAAACCTCTAAGGGTTTTACCTCTTCCTTCTTCCTGAACTTTCGAAGTTTTTCTCTCAGCTTTTCCAGTTCCTTTTCAAGCCGGGGCAACACCTCTTTCTGTATCTTCTCCCCTGCCGCCTTACCCGACCGCTTTAACTCTTCTGTCAGTCGTTTAAATTCCTTTTCAAGCCTTTTGAACTCCTCGCTCTCCGGGATCCTGCTAAGGTCATCTGTGAATTTCTCGAATTTCTTCTTGAGATCTTCAAGCCCTTTTTCAAAATCACCTAACATTTGATCAAGGAAGGCTGATGGCCTGTTCGAACCATCAACGGTCGCGCCATCTATCAAAACGGTTCCCCCTTTTCGGGCCAGGGTCATTTCAATGGCCATTTTACCCGTATTCCTTTGGTCGGTGATAATAAAAAATCTGGAATGCTCTGTGAGGGCATTTGCAAAGTCATTTTTGATCACCACCTCCGCCAAATAATAGCCACGTTTTTCATAAGACACATCTGTCAGCTGGCCTATCTGATTCTGTTCAAAAAGCACCCTGTCCCCCTTTTCAAGGCCATGAATCTGAGCATATTTGATCTTGAGATGCGTACCTTCCTCTCTGCATCCAAGGAAGGCCAGACATACGACCAACAACATTACGATCTTCTTAGACATATCTGACACTCCGTTTGCTAAATGTTCAACATGATTTCCTCTTTCTCAACCAACCTGGACAACGATTCGGGTCTGAAATTCAGTTTGGTGAAAAGCTTTTTTTCAACCTTAGCACAAAGCTTAAAATTTTTCTTGATTCTACGACACAGGTCTTGTTGATTATTGCCGTATCGTTCGAGAATATAGGCAAGACGCTCATCCAAACTCACGATCCTGTCATGGTTTACCCGTTTGTCAGCATAATAAACGATTTCCTTTTCTGAATAGTCTCCATCGAGTTCGTAGTCTTTGAAAATCACGTGCTCTCTTACAATATCTGCAATTTCTTCAAAATGATTTCGAAGACAGATCTGTCTTCCTATCTCGGTATGGTCACCTCCGTATTTCAAACTTGCGGTCTTTCCGATGTCGTGCATGAGGGCAGCGGCAGTAGCCTTTTCAATGGAGATATCCACACCTGCTTGTTCAATCCCCTTGGCGATCAATCGGGCGATTTTCGCGACTACAACGGAATGGGCCTTGATATTCTCAAGCATCCCGTATTTTTCCATCAGGAGAAAACAGGTTTCGATTGACGGGATCATTTGTAATAGCTCATCAGTATTTTGAGGAAGTCTTGCTATCCTGTCCATACGGTTCAAAGATTTTTGCACTGTTTTATCATATTAAAATTATCAGTTCCTAATTCGCCATTCAAGTGAAAAG
>JAFDHL010000363.1 GCA_019308785.1 Deltaproteobacteria bacterium | reverse complement strand
ATTTTGTTATTGTCTTTTTTCACTCGAAATGCTCCTTTCTGATAGGTTTTGTTTTTTTACTAACTCTATTATAACCTTATCAGACGGGCATTTCGAGTACTTTCTTGTCTAATTCCCAATTTAATTGCACTTGATCAAGGTCTAGCGACCTAAAATGGAAATTTAAAAGTTAAAGGAAGATACAATTCTATGTCTGACAAACGCGTCCCTGCTGATTACCAGGATATGGACATTTCAGAAGCCAAGCTTTTTGACAAAAAGGTTAAAGAAAACTTTATGCCAGCAATTGTCTCTACCGCCAAACAAGTCATTGAGGATTATGGCGTTTTGCAGGGTGTATGTGTGGATATCGGTTGTGGCACGGCTATCTTTGCAATTGAGCTGTGCAGACGTTCCAATCTGAAAATATATGCATTGGAGAAAGTAAAGGCCATATACGAAGTAGCACGCATGAACATTGAAAACGAGAGATTGATAGATAGAATAATACCCGTATTGGGTGATGCCCATGACTTGCCTTTTGAAAATGAATTTGCGGATTTGATTGTTAGCAGGGGTTCATATCATTGCTGGAAAGACAAGGTTCTCGTCTTTCAAGAAATCTATAGAGTACTGAAGAAAGGTGGTGCTGGTTTTGTCGGTGGTGGATTTGGACGATATATCACTATAGAGGAATTAGACAGGATGACATTTCTAAGGGACCGTTCTCTAAAAGATGATGCAAAGGCTTATAGTTCACCAAATAAACTAGAAGAGATCATACATAAAGCGGGTATATCCAATTTTCATATTATTTACGACAGAAGCGGTCTTTGGGCAGAACTAAAGAAATAGCCGTGGAGTAGTAATTAGGTGGTCAACTTCAATTGGACTTTTCCTACAGACTCGTTAGTCACATGAATTTTTCCCGGAATGCCCTCCACTAACAATTTCTTGACATGCATACGTCATTGGCGTATATTAGGTCATGCGTTTTGTTGAGCAAGTTGGTCCGGGAGGAGTTCAAATGAAAAAACAAGATTTCGATAACCTGGTAGAGAGTACCAAGCAGGCCGGGAAAATCAGACGTGGAGAAATGAAGGCTAGCAGAACTTTCGAATTCGGCCCCGCTGACATTAAAGGCATCCGGCTTCGCTTGAAAAAGTCACAGTCAGAATTCGCGATGATGATTGGCGTAAGTGTATCAACTCTTCAGAATTGGGAACAAGGGCGGCGTAGACCTGAAGGCCCTGCTCGTGCTTTGCTCAAGATAGCGGCTGAAAAACCCAATGCGGTTATTGAGGCACTAACCGCCTGAAAATACGTTATTTCGCTGGCTAACCCGCTAGTGCATCCGCCAGGCTATGCCTGCTGCTGACTAGCACGAGATATGGAATTAACAAGCAAAGGAGAAAGCAATGATTATTAAGAAATTGAGTGATGTCCCCTTCGCAGATTTGCAGGGGTATGATCATGTGAAAAAGCAAATCGTCATAGGTCCGGACGACGGATCGCAGGAGATCGTGATGCGCTATTTCAGCATAGAGCCTGGTGGAACGAGCCCACATCACACTCATGATTTTCCGCACCTGGTCAAAATCGAAGCAGGCAACGGCATCGTGACAGATGCAACGGGCAATGAACATCAGCTTCAAACGGGCGATTATGTTTATGTCGATAACAACGAGGCCCACCACTTCAGAAATACAGGGTCAAAGCCGTTTGATTTCATATGCATCGTTCCGCAAAGGGCAGAGATAGGTTGACAATTTTATTAATCTATTATAGACTGGTCTTAAACCAGTCTAAGGAGTTATGCAATGGAAACTGATGGAAACTGTAGGTGCATATGAAGCCAAAACCCATCTGCCCAAATTACTGGAGCGTGTACTCAAAGGCGAGCGTATAACTATAACGAAGCATGGTGTTCCCGTAGCTTTATTGCAACCCCCTGATCCCGAAGCGAAAGTGGATACCAAATCAGTCATTGTTGAACTGCGAAAATTCCGTAACAGACATAGTCTTGGTGGGCTCTCAATTCAGGATATGATTGAAGAAGGAAGACGATAAATGGTCAAACATTTCGTTGTCGATAATTCTGTTGTGATGTCATGGTGCTTCAAAGATGAAACAAATAAATACGCCGATACCGTTCTGGACAGGCTTACGGAATCAGCTGCCGTTGTTCCATCGATCTGGCCCCTCGAGGTCGTGAATGTTTTGTTAGTGGCCGAACGACAAAAGCGGCTCAGTGAATCAGATAGTATACGGTTCATAACCTTGTTATCCCAACTTCCGATCGTTGTGGAATATGAACGACCAGAAAAGATGATGAGGGAGCTTTTGGCTTTGGCAAGGGCCTATAATCTATCCAGCTATGACGCATCATATCTGGATCTTGCAATGAGGAAAGGCTTTCCTATAGCCACGTTAGACAACAAGCTAATAGAAGCAGCAAGAAGAATTGATGTTCAAATTCTTTAGGTGTCCAAGAACTCCAAGCATCCATGAAGCCTGAATCGGGTTGAATTTTGGAAATATTTTATGAAAAAAATTGTAAAGTATGATAATCTGACTGTTATGACTTATTATAAACATCTGAATAAAAAACAACCTCACAGACATTATCTCAAAAGCTATAACAAAAAATAGCGAAAGGAGAAAAATCATGAAAAAACAGCTCATAAATTATGAAACACTGCTTAAGGTTACGAAGGCAATTTCTCATTCAAAGGATCCGGAAGAAGTTGCTCTGATTACGGTAGAAAGCATCAAAACAGCTTTGGATACCAAGGGATGTTCTTTGTTTCTGATCAATCGTAAAACCAATGAACTGGAGTTGGGCGCTTCATTCGGGTTGAGTGATGAGTATATAAATAAAGGCCCTTTAAGTGCATTACGCTCCATTGCTCAATCGCTGAAGGAGGGACCTGTGGCGATCTTTGATGTTATGGATGATCCGAGAATTCAATACCCGAAGGAAGCCAAAAAAGAAGGAATTGCATCCCTCCTGTCGGTGCCGATCGTGGTTGGTGGTAAATCAATAGGGGCTATGCGTGTCTATACTTCTGAACCCTGGGATTTCACGTTGGAAGATGTGAATTTTGTCCAGTCTCTGGCTCAAATAGCCGGAATGGCCATAAGTATGGCCAGGTATTCTAAAGGATTAAAAAGCAGCATTGATGTACTGAAAACAATGAGGGAAGTTCAGACCAATAGAACTACAAAATAGACCCCTTATGAGGGAGTTCCCGTAAGTGTTCCTTCGGGCAAACTTGGTAAAAAGGATTAATTGTCAGGGTTGAAAAGGGGTTATTGACCCAACGGCAGGCTCAGGGCCTACGGCTTCCCTTTGTTGCCAGTCTTTGTTATGTGTCGTGTCTATGATTATCGGACACACCGTTAAACCTTCAAGCAGCTGACCTCCCAAAAAATACTTGAATGCTCCCTTGACATGAGATGAAATGTGGATTGATGTAGCTAATATAATCCACATTTAATTGGAGGATCATCATGCGTACAATACAAATGACATTAGATGATGACCTTGTTAAATCGGTCGACAAAGTTGCTGAGGAACTTAAAATGACTCGATCCGCTTTCACACGCAATGCTTTGCGAGAAGCGATCGATCGTTTGAAGATCAGGCACCTTGAAGAAAAACACCGAAAGGGATATGAGGCATATCCTGCGAATAAAAGGGAATTCAGTGTATGGGAAAATGAACAGGCTTGGGGGGATGAATGAAGAGAGGGGAGATAAGGTAGTATAAAATTAAGGCCCCTAATAAAAAGCGCCCTGTGTTAATCCTTACCCGCGACTCTATTATAGAATACCTCGGGGAAGTGACTATTGCGCCGATCACATCTACAGTCAGAGATATACCAAGCGAAATGTTCTTGTCGAAACTTGATGGTATGCAGAAAGATTGTGCAATCAATTTCGATCACATCCAGACGGTATCAAAAGAGAAAATAGGCT
>JAFDHL010000362.1 GCA_019308785.1 Deltaproteobacteria bacterium | reverse complement strand
GCTGGGAAAATTGGGGTATGATGTAGTTGTTAGAACGAGCAGTATCGAGGCATTAGAGCTGTTCCGCACAAAGCCGGACGAGTTCGACCTCGTTATCACCGACATGACCATGCCGAATATGACAGGAGATAAGCTGGCTAAGGAACTCATGCAGATCCGCCCCGATATCCCGATCATTCTTTGCACCGGATTCAGCAAAAGAATTACGGAAGAGAAGGCAAAAGAGATTGGAATAAAGGCGTTCGTCATGAAACCATTGGTGATGAGGGATTTGGCTAACACAGTGAGGAAAGCACTTAGGATTGATGATTGGTGCCCGCCCTGGCGCGACGTGATTTGACTATCCCGTTGCTTATGTTGCTTTTCCATGTTTGGGCTTCCATGACCGGATTCAGACAGGCCATGTCTGGGCCAGGGATTGGCGATTGTTGGAGCAACGCGGAATCATGATTTATCGGGAATGCTGGTCGGAGCGAAGTTTACCCCGCCTGCCCCGTAGGTAGTTTACTATCGTACTGGGGTGAAACCTATCTGTCTTTTCTGTTTAACTGGGGCGTAGATTTAGGCGCCTCTGGAGGGTCCCGCAGAATGCGGGATTGCTCGTTAATGGTCAAACCGAAAGCCATTCCCAAACCGGCACGATGTCCAGCGTGTGCTTTCCGCTCTGTTCCACACGTTTCTCAGTATTGGTTATTATTGTTCCTTCATCGATCCCCAGTTCATTCAATCCTGTAAGCAGGGCCTTCTTCTCACGGCTAAAGGTATCAATATGAGTCAAATCATAACAAACCTGAATCAAGTTCCATTTACCTTTAGTTTTTATTAAGAAATCGACTTCGTGCCCTCTGGAGGTTTTGTAGTAGAAGATGGGAATTCCCCTTCTCCTCAATTCAAGAAAAACCAGGTTCTCTAAAATCCTTCCCCTGTTTTCTGAAAATTTAAAGGTGAGATAATTATGCATGGCCACATCAATAAGATAGAATTTTTTCGGATTTACCTGTCTTTTTCTGGGTGATTCCGAATACATCTCAACGAAAAATCCAAAAAATATATCTTCAACATATCCGGCAAAGGAACTCAGTGTGGCGCGCGATAACTTCATACCCCGGGATTTGAAGTCATTTTCGATCTTTGAAAAGCTAATAAGGGATGAAAGATTCATTATTAGAGTATTTAACCATTGTTTTAATAACTCTGTATTTTTAATACGATACCGGTCCACAAGATCCTTATAAAAGATGGTATTGAAATAGTCCTGAAGTATGCGGCCCTTGGTAGATTTGTCTTCAATAAGGGCGACCTCCGGATAACCTCCGGAAAAGAAATAGTCTTCATATAGAGACCTGATTCGATGTCTCATTTTTCCGTATACCAGATTTTTCTCCGATCTTATTCCTTTTGCATGAAGAAACTCTTTAAAAGAGAAGGGAAATATCTCCTGAGTCAGGGTTCTTCCTCGTAGGGAGGTTGCAATTTCACGGCCGAGCATACGGGAATTGGATCCCGTGATGAAAAGTGTGAGGCCCCTGTCATTCAGCCGCCTTACAAACCTATCCCAGCCGGTTATGTTCTGAATCTCATCAAGAAAGACAAAGGGATTAGCCTTCTTTTCATATAATTCAAAATAAGCATCCAGAATGTACTGCAGATCCTCTCCTTTCATAGGCATGATACGTTCATCTTCAAAATTGATATAGATAATGTCTGTTATATCGAGACCCTTCCCGGTCAATTGTTTCATGATCTGAAAAAGGAAATAGGTTTTACCTGCCCGACGTGGCCCGATGATGGTGATAACCTTATTGATTGGAGAATTTAGTATCGAAAAATCAAACAAGACATCTCGTTCAATTATCTCAGGCAAAGTTGACTCATGAAACTCCTTGATAACAACCTTAAGGTTCTCTTTTGTCATAATAGCCTCATAGAATATGTTAGTTAACCTTGCATTACTTATAAAACAAGTTATGCTATTTTTGTTTTATAACTAAAACAACTATACCCTGTCAAGCTTTTATTTTTTGATTGAAAGCCAAAAATCCGCAATCCTTAATCCACAGATTACGCAGATTTCACAGATTTTCGTGAGTTATTGGGTTAAATTCCCCGAAGCTTGCTTCGTTTAGATTGTGAAAATCAGATGCGCGATACCCCGTAGCTTGT
>JAFDHL010000080.1 GCA_019308785.1 Deltaproteobacteria bacterium | reverse complement strand
TTTTAGCCAAAGGAGAATCAGCACAAGGGTGCATGTTATGGATACACAAAAAACGCGTTTGGCAGTTCCTGATTTCATGTTCAGAGCTACTTTTCTTGACAGGTTTTTATGATTAACATTACTGAAGCTAAATTTTATCAATTATAGAAAGTTAATAGTAACATTGTCAATATCATTTCAATTTATGTCTATATTGCACCATATATTGGTATTTGTTGCCCAGGCTATACATTATGTGGTATTTTCTCTTTACAAGCCGTTGGGAATCTGCTATTAATATTTAATTAATTGCTTTTTGGCTGAATACCGGTGTCAGGTCAACGGAGGATACAATGAAGATAAAGAAACTTTCCCTCTTCGGCTTCAAGTCTTTCATGGACAGGCTTGAGATCTCGTTTCCTTTTGGAATCAGCGGGGTTGTGGGTCCGAACGGCTGCGGGAAAAGTAATATTGTTGATGCCATCAGATGGTGCATGGGAGAGCAGAGCCCTAAGGTGTTGAGGGGCCGGCGGATGGAGGATGTCATATTCGGTGGCTCCGGGGATTACAAGCCGCTGGGAATGGCGGAGGTTTCCATCGTCCTGGAAAACGGCGATGGCCTGTTTCCTCCTGCATTTGCACAGGATGAAGAGATATCTGTGACCAGACGCCTGTACCGATCGGGTGAAAGCGAGTACCTGATCAACAAAGTCCCCTGCAGGCTCAAGGATATCCAGGAGGTTTTTATGGATACCGGCCTGGGAAACAGGGCCTATTCCATTATCGGCCAGGGCAGAATCGGGACCATTCTGGAGCAAAAACCTGAAGAGACCCGAGTTATGTTAGAAGAGGCCGCCGGGATCACTAAGTACAGGAGAAAGGTAGAGGCGTCACAAAGAAAGATAGAACTTACGGAAGTCAATCTTCAACGAGTGGAGGACATCTTGGGGGAGGTTCTGAGTCAGATGAGGTCTCTCAAGAGACAGGCTTCCAAGGCCAGGCGTTACAAGACAATTGGTGAGGAGCTTCAGAATCTGGAACTTATACTCTATTCCAATAATTATCATCAACTTAAGGAGGACTCCGGGAACAAACTGAAATCAAATGAAGACCTTATCCAGCAAGAAATAGCCAAATCCACAGAATTGTCCCGGATTAATTCCAGGATAGAGACCCTGAATCTGGAGCTGGAAGAAAAGGACACAGCTTTATCCAGCTTGAGGAAAAGGAACTTTGATTTGGGGGATGCGGTTCACAGAAAAGAGGCCGGCCTTGAATCCCTTAGTAGGGAAATCAAGATGCAGGAGGAACTGGAACACCGGCTATCGGGAGAAAAGGAGGATATTAAAATCCGGCTTGCAGGTCTTGAGGAGGAAAAGCTAAAGCTTCAGAAAGAGATAGAAAAGGTAAAGGAGAATTCTCACAACCTGGAAGGAGAGATTTCCCTTAAAGAAAAAAGGGTGAGAACCAAGCGAGAATTCCTGAAGCAAATAAAGGAAGATTATGAAAAGGCCAGGGCACAACTGAATGCCGGAGAGAACAAGGAATTGGGACTGAGTCACGAGTCAGGTTATTTAAACAAGATGCTTGATCAGATCACAGATAGCCGTTCCCGGCTGGAAAAAGAACTGAAAGACGTTAAGGTAAAAATCGAAAGCATCATAAGAGCCTCTGAGAGGAAGAGCCTTGTTAGGGAGGAAACAGTCGAGAGGCTAACGGAAATTGAATCCTCTATCGAACAAATGAACATGAGGTGCGAAGAACTGGAACAGGAAGCAAAACACATTGAGACGGAGCTTAAGAAGGCGGAGGCGGATCTTAATGTATGCCAGTCTCGATTGGCCAGCCTGCAGGCCCTGACGGAGAATTTCGAGGGATACAAGATGGGAGTCAGGACCATAATGAAGGCCAAAGATCTGGAGGCATCGAGACAAGGTCACATCTTAGGCCTTGTGGCGGATGTAATCCAGGTGGAGTCAACGTATGAACAGGCTGTTGAAGCGGTTCTGTCCGACAAGCTGGAGTACATTATCGTAGAATCGCAGGAAGATGGCAAACAGGCTGTTGATTACCTGAAAAAGAAGGCAAAAGGCAGAAGCAGTTTTATCCCCCTTAAGGAGTTAAAGGACAACGGAAATGGTCGGAAGATTGAGCCACAGTTTTCGTATTTGCCGGATCTTATTTCCGTGCCGGAAACATTCAGGCCGCTATTAAACGCCCTGCTGGGAGACACGGTTCTGGTGAAAGATCTTACGGAAGCCGTATCAGCATGGGAAAGGAATGGAAAGGACCTGTGTTTTGTGACCCTTGACGGGGATATGGTTGATCAGAGAGGCGTGATCAGTGGTGGAAAGTTTACCCAAAGCTCCCGCGGTCTCCTTGCCAGGAAGCGGGAAATGAAGGAACTGAAACAGAAGTCCGGTAGTTATAATAAAATTGTGGATGATCATAAGCTCAAACTCGAAACCATCATCTCGAAGATACAGGAAAAGAAAGGGGCAATTGAGGATTTGATGGAGGATAAGTGGGCCTGCCAGGAAGACATAAACGAGTTTGACAAAACACTCTTTCGCCTTGGACAGGAACTGGATCAGATGGAAAGCCTGTCCCAGAGAATATCAAGCGATCTGGAAAGAAAGGACGCGGAGCGGAACAGGCATAAAAACGAACTCATAAGGATTGAAGGGGAACTTCAACAGCGCAAGATGAAGCGACAGCAGGAAGAGGAATATTTCCGAAGGAAGGAGAATGAGCTTGAGGAATCTCAAGAAGAATTTGATCAATTACGCGATGAGCTTGCAAACTTTCAGGCGGATTACCGCATTTTTAAAGAAGAGCAACGCAGCATTTTCCGGGAGACAGAAAGGCTGGAGGATTACGTTGATGAATCGATGAAACGTCAGGAGAAAATAGAAGAAGATGTTTCCTTAGGACACAGGCGGCGCGAAGAGTGTAAAAGGCGGAAAGAGGCCCTTGGGGAGGAATTAAAGGCACTTTATGAAGAATTAAGAGGCGCAGAAGAGGCCGTGGGCTTGGCGGAGAGGGAGCGGCAGGCCTTTCAGGATGGAATCAGGGAAGAGGAAGGCATGGCAGGGAAACTGCGCGGAGAAATTGATGACCTAAAGGAAGAAATAAACAGGGCCAGGATGGAGCACTCTGAAATCGGTTTTAAGATGAACAACCTAATAGAAATGGTCAGGGGAAAAACCAACCTGAATTTGGCCGATATCTATGAGCAATACCTGGATGAAGGTTTTTCCGCCTCGGAGGTGGAGCAGAAACTTGATCAAAAAAGGGTTCTGAGGGAGAGACTGGGGGATGTGAACCTGACCGCCATTAAAGAACATGAGGCCTTAAAAGAACGATATGAATTCATGAAAAACCAGCGAGAAGACCTGCTCAGTTCCATTGAATCCTTGAGAATTGCGATAAAAAAGATCAACAGAACCTCTCTTGAAAAATTCAAAGATATTTTCCAGGAGGTGGACACCAAATTGAAAGAAATATTTCCCATTCTTTTTAATGGAGGTACGGCCGGTCTTAGATTGATTGATGAGGAAAGGCCGTTGGAAAGCGGGGTGCTTGTGGAGGTTAAACCTCCGGGTAAGAAACTGAGCCACATGGGACTTCTTTCCGGTGGCGAAAAGGCCTTAGTGGCCATGGCTTTGCTCTTTGCCATTTATATGATCAAACCGAGCCCGTTCTGTCTCTTGGACGAGGTGGATGCCCCGCTTGATGAGGCCAATATTGATCGGTTCAATCGTCTGTTGGAAGAGATAAAGAGGTCGTCCCAGATTATCATGGTGACCCATAACCGGAGGACCATGGAGATAACTGACAGGCTTTATGGAATAACCATGGAAAAGGCCGGTGTGTCTAAGGTCGTGTCGGTTGACATCCAGGGTATGCAAGACAGAGGTCCCGAAAACCCGCCGGATGTTCATCCCTCCTACAATTAAAGTAAAGTGAAGGCCCTTTAATATGCCCTGTCTAATCCGGGGCAGTGCCCGTTTTGATTCTGGATATCGGATTAAATGTAAGTCTAATTGTGACTACTCACGTAGTCAGGCTGAAGGTGTTTAGACTGAAGACTGAAGGGGAAAGAGAACCGAAATAGTTCTTTTCAGGGATAAATCAGTTACAGTGATACAATAATAGGAGCCCCATGTGTACCACGTTCTGCCCTTTACTAATAGTCTTCAGCCTTCAGCCTAAATAACCTGAGCACTTACATCGCATTTAACAAATTTCCAAATATGAAAAAGCCAGCATCGAGCATCCGGTATCAAGCAACGAGGGGCTCGTAACCCGAAATCCGAAACCCGAAACAAGGCCATGCCCGGATTGTCTAAAAAAAAGGATACAGGTAAAGAGATTAAGGACGCTGATCAGGATAAAGGCCTTTTTCAAAGGCTTCAGCAGGGACTTTTAAAGACAAGATCTACCTTCACGGGTAGACTGGATCGGCTTTTTTTAGGCAAGAAGGAGATTACCGATGATCTGTTGGAAGAATTGGAGGAGATCCTTTTTACCTCGGATATAGGTGTTACAACGACCCAGGAATTGATCGATTCGGTTCAGGAAAAGGTTGTTAGAAAGGAATTAAAAGACCCGGAGAAATTGAAAGACGCCTTAAGGGATCATATCCTTTCATTTCTTAAAGTCACGGAAGTTCCGCATCCGGTGCCGGAACCGGGAGAGCCGCTGGTTATTCTTGTTATTGGCGTTAACGGGGTTGGTAAAACTACCACGATCGGCAAGGCTGCGCAACGCTTCAGAATGGAAGGAAAACAGGTCATGCTGGTGGCGGCGGACACCTTTAGAGCTGCGGCCGTTGAGCAACTGGTTGTCTGGGGTGAAAGGGTAGAGGCGGAAGTTATAAGACAGAAAACAGGCGCTGATCCCTCCGCAGTGGTCTTTGATGGGTTGACTGCCGCAATTTCAAGGAAAATTGACGTTGTCTTTATTGATACGGCAGGACGGCTTCATACAAAGACAAACCTTATGGAAGAACTTTCGAAAATCCATCGTGTTGCCGGCCGTAAGCTCCCAGGGGCACCTCATGAGGCATGGCTGGTCCTGGATGCCACCACAGGACAAAACGCCATTTCTCAAGTTGAGATGTTCAACAAGGCCCTGGGGCTCAGTCATATCATTTTGACCAAACTGGACGGCACTGCAAAAGGGGGTATTGTTGTGGGTATCTTACAGCAGTTTAAAATACCCGTTAAGTATATTGGTATCGGTGAAAAGCTTGATGATCTCAGGCCTTTTAATGCCGAGGATTTTGTGCAGGCCATATTTGACTGATAAGCGTTAAGAGGTCGGCAATCAGCCATGAAACAAAATATCGTAGAACGCAAAGTGATGTGGGGGGATCTGGATTCTCTGGGGATCGTTTTTTATCCCCGGTATTACGAATGGATCGACGCCTGCGGCCACCTTTTTTTTGAAGCGATTAACCTGAACATCGGGGATCTCTGGCGCGAAAGAAGGATCCTATTTGGTTTGGTGGAGACATCCTGCCGTTATTTGAAACCAGCAAGATACCATCAAGAAATACGCATCGTAACGAATATTAATGCCCTGGATAATAAAACGATTGTCATAAAACATTCCATGCGGGCATTAGAAAACGATGAGTTAATGGTGGAGGGTTTAGAAAAAAGGATCTGCCTGGATGTGTCCGACCCGGAAGCTTTCCGGGCCATAGATTTCCCTGATGATATCTATACAGTGCTTAAAGGGGCGAAGGACTGATAGAAGCTGATCGCTGACAGCTTTGTCTTGATCAAAGCGCCCGCATCCACTCAGGCCTTAGATCTATCTCACCCCTTAATGCACTGTCTATCTGGTCAAGGGACTGCTGTTTGCCTTTGGGTAATCTGGCCTTTATGGGCAGGTAGTTGGAGGCATGGTTGGAAAAAAACAGGCCCCTGGTCAGATCGGTGTGGAAAATCATATCTCTCAGTTCCTGGAGCAGCTCCTTTTCGTCCGGTAGTACGAACTTCCCGCTAATGAAATCATCGTGAAGCGGGGTGCCGGGTATCAGCATGACCGTAAGGGCACCCACGTAATTGGGGTCCATGGCGCTTAAAAGTTCACCGGTGGCCTTAGCATGCTGAAGCGACCTTTCCCGGCCTGCAATACCGAGCAGAACCGTCACGGAAAGTTTGATGCCGGCCTCCCGCACCTTCCTCCCCATTTTAATCAGGTTCTCTGCGCTGGTCCCCTTGCGGATTTCTTTGAGCAGGTCCGGGTCCCCGGTTTCAACGCCTAAGTAAAGGATGCCGAGCCCGTTCTCCCTCAGTTGAACCAGTTCTTCCAAGGACTTCATTCTGATGCCCTTTGAGTTGGCGTAGGCTCCGACCCTCTTAACCCAGGGAAGGTGCTCCTTGATCCGGTCCAGAATCCACATCAGCCGTTTCTGGGGGATAATCAGGGCATCTCCGTCCATAAGAAATACCCTTTCCTGCCGCTTCATGTATTTGGCAGCAAACAGGATATCACCCAAGATGATTTTATCGTCTTTGATCTTGAATCTTTTGTCTTTGTAAGTGCCGCAAAAAGTGCATTTGTTATGGGAGCACCCCACGGTTACCTGAAGAAGGATACTATAAGCCTCGCTGGGTGGCCTGATACAGTTCCCTTCATAATGCATTTCTTCGCTTGCAACAGCTTGTTCCATATGATTTCGCTCCTTCGGGCTATGCTGCCCGGAAATTCTTGTATTTAAAGATTTTAGGTTCTTCTTCAAATTAGTTGGGAGAAAGCCTGCCTGCCGCAGGCAGGGGGTCCAGGATTCGAGGAGTCAAGGAGTCGAGGAGCCGATAAGACTTTTCCAAACCATCAATTCTTTTTAAGCATTTCATTGGAATCCTTGAATCCTTGGCCCCTTGAATCCCGATAGAATCACCAACCAATTTGAATATGATCTATATTTTAATTATCATAGAAGAAATGTCAATTTTGCCCTGGAAAAAACCATCCAGTTGACGTGGATTGTTTACTGGACAAACTGTTGACACATATGCATTGATATTGCAGAAATAAAGGGTTCAACTTTCGGCTAAAAGAGTTTCAAACAAATGAAAAGATATCTGTCAGCAGTACTACTAATTTCGTTGCTTCTGTGTTCCTGTGGTGGAAGACAGTACGCTTCTAATTCAATAGTTGTCATTGCTCCTTACCGATATGCAGGGACATGGGTGTTTGATGATCCTCGAGTGGGGCTTGTGCGCGAACCTTTTGTATCGGGGATTCCAGAGCTGATTGACAAACTTGTCAAGGACATACCTGATGCCGACAAAGGGTTTCGTCTCCTTTTTTCGGGTGCTCCGTTCCCTGGGTATACGTCCAAATTTGTGTGGCTTCGTAAAGAGAGAGGTGGCAACTGGTACTATTCGGAAGAATTCAAAGGAGAAGGTTGGCTTTGTCCCGCACTATTCAGGTATTTTAAGCAAGCGCCAAAAGTGATATACGTAAAAGCAGAACCAAAGTGATTGAGTCCGGGGTCATATATGATCAATAAAGAACATTGCAGGAAGTTAGAAAGAATGTACGCTTCTGCTCCGTGCAATGAGTATTATGCACCAATTCTTACCGTTTCAAATGGCCTGGCTGAATTGGTCATTGCAATCCGGGAGGATTTTTTCCATTCAATAATGTTGGGCTACAGATTTTTGTGAGGAGCCAGAAATTATGTCAACCATGAGCATTATTAGAAAAATCAAACACCTACCCTTAATTGCTTTACTTCTAATCCTGATATATCTGGCCGGCGGGGGTCATATTGACAGGTATTTCGAAATGTGCGGAATGCACAAGATCACTACTTCCAATGAGAAATACCTGCAACAATCCTTTGACAAGGCATTAGATGGATTCCTGGTCCTTTCGGGAATCAAAATGGGTCTTGCTGTGGTGGAGGGAAGTGAAGTTGGTATTGGATTTAACCTGGAGATCGGTGATTTGGTTCAGGCAGCTTATGACTATGTGGATCTGGCCTGGCACACCGTTCTGGTGGGAGCGGTTGTCCTATTAATGACACGCTATATGCTCCAGGCAGCAGCCCTCTTTGACCATTGGTGTCTGGCCGTAATGGTTTTTATCATACTCCTTCTGTTAATAGCGAAATGGCTTTTGCCCAATTTCAGACGGGGTGTGCTGTTTATCAAAGGACTTGGTATCTTTATGAGCGTGTTGACCGTTACCCTATACCTTGTACTTCCGCTTTCTATCACCGGAGCAGCTTTTTTATCCAAAAAAATCACCGCACCGTCAATTCATGAGGCCCAGAAGGAACTGGAAGAAGTGCAGAATGAATTGTTCGGAGAAAAAACACCAAAACGTGCCGACTTGTTGTCTAAGGTGAAGGCTGTAAAGGAGAGAATTGATTTTGTTGCGGGATACTTAAAGGAAAAGACCAGAGACCTGACAATTTGGATAATAAAACTGATTGCCGGCTATGTATTTGATTGCATTGTTTTTCCCGTAGGTCTTTTTGTGTTGCTGTTCTGGCTTACAAAAGTTGTTGCAAAATACCTGTTTGACGTTAAGCAAAGACAGACGTTCCGTGAAGATCTTGAGGAGATTTTCAAGAAGTATCGAAGCTTTCATTATTAATTGGCGACATCATAACTATGAGGAATCCCATAAACCCGAGGATTCCGCAGGCTACGAAAAGAATATTCAGGCTGGTTAAGTGCGCGAACCAACCTGATGCGACTGCACCCGTGATAAAGCCGGTATCATAAACAGTTGTAAAGATAGACATGATAACCGGCTTTTGGTCCTTACTCCCATGGCCCGCGGCAAGGGCGTTGTGGGTTGTAAAAAGAAGTCCCATACCGATGCCATACAGAAGTGCGGGAAGCAGAAAAAAGGAGGATTTGATCATTCCCGGAATTAACAGGATTCCGAGAGCGAAAAGGGGGTACGGAAGCCTGAGGAAAAGAAGCAGTCCGCATCGGTCAATAAGTTTTCCCATGGTGAGAAGAACAAGGATCGCCACGGAATATGAAACAAAAAAGAAAGGGCCGCTGGAGACTCCTTTTCCAGTTGCAATCAGGGCGAGGAAATTGGGAACGGTTGACTGGCAATGGGCGAAGATGAGCGTGGAAATCAAGAGAAAAAGGAACGACCGGTTTTTTAAATGTGGAAGATATTTTACATGGGATTTTTCGTTTTTCTGCAGGGACGGGGATGGTAGTGTAACAGCCATGAATGCGGCAAAACATGCCAGGATGATTGATGCAGCCGCAGCCATATAAAGGGCATGAAAACCCCACTTCCGGATCAGGAATTCTCCCAGGATTGGTGCCAGGGCCACTGCGGCCATAAGGGCTGCCCCTAAGACCCCGAATGCCTCTGCCCGTTTTTCGGGATGAAATGCCTTGGCTGCCAGGGAGAAACCGCCGGAGATGAAGGCAGAAAAGCCGATTCCGTGAATAACTCTTGTGAGCAGCATGCCGGGGCCAAAGGCCGTTAACAGATTATAGCACAAAGATGCGACAAGACTTACAGCCATGCCAAAAAAGATAATCCGGAACTCTCCCTTCAGGGCGACGAGTTTGCCAAGGAATGGTCTGGATAGGACCGCAGCGACAGAAAAAAGGCCCATCACCAATCCTATCATGTGGTGTCCGCTTCCCATGGCATCAAGTGCGAGGGGATAGAGGTAGAGGAAAGCGATGTTTGTGAATACCAGGAAAAAGGAGAGGTTCAGAAATATAAAGGGCCGGTCCCAGAGTGCTGAGGATATTTTTTTTGATTCCATATGAGATTAAAACGTAAGTGGAATTCCTTAGTGTTGTTCAAAAGTGTTGCCTAATGAATTTTAAGCACCTTTTCGGCAATGCAAGTTTCCTCAAGGAGTTATCTATTCTTTGTGGAGTGGGTGGCCAAATATATACGGTTTCGCAACGAGCCAGCACACTCCCATCAAGCCTGTGGTCTAAACCGCATATATTTGGCCACGGCAAAGGTCGGTGGTATTCTTTTTGAGATAACACCTTTCGGAAGCCCGCATCGCCTCCTGGAAGATGAAAAAATTAATATTTATGCCAATACTTTTGAACGATACCAATTCGTTACAATTGTTGACCACAAAAAGGGCAGAAGCTGTATGTTGGATCAACAGATTTGCCGCAATTGGGGCATGTTCGGTCAAAGCTCTGCCGGGATTCGGACCATACATCACCCGATTCCCGGGATAAAGTCCCGCAACGGTTACACTCCAGAAAAGGGATTCCTTTTTTGATTCTTAATAAGGGTAGAAAGAAGAAGGAAAAGTATTGGTCAACCCTCTTGAGATGTGCCTGGTAGAGGCCACAGGACGGGCACATTCTGGGAGTGTCATCCATGCGTATGTTCCTGGGCTGTATTCCTGCTATTACGAAAAACATGGCTTAGCACCTTATACATGAAACGGATCCTGATCAAGCCCATTTTTGCAGGGAACCACTTTTGAATTTTTCATTGTCTGAAATTATGATACATTTAAATATTAATCACTAAACCCGGGGGAGAAAAAATGGAAAAAACGGGTGTTGTTAAGGACAAAAGGTACATGAATCACAGGCCGGATGAATATCATCCCGAAAACCACAGACGGCTGGAAGTGATTTATGCCATGCTCGAAGAGCCCGATATGGCGAATCAATTTCAGGAGGTACCGGTGAGACGGGCTGAAAGGAACGAGCTTATGTTAGTCCATTCCCCTGAATATGTGGAAAGGATTGCGGCAACAGAGGGAAAGGATTTTGTGTCATTAGACCCTGATACTGCAACCTCGGCAGGTTCTTACGAGGCAGCGCTTCTTGCGGCAGGTGGAGTGTGCCAGGCCGTTTCCATGGTCATATCGGGTGAACTGGACAATGCGTTTGCATTGGTGAGGCCACCTGGACATCATGCTGAGCGGGCCCGGGCCATGGGTTTCTGCCTTTTCAACAACGTAGCCATTGGCGCAAGATATGCTCAGGAGTCACACGGTCTTAAGCGTGTCCTCGTGGCTGACTGGGACCTGCATCACGGTAATGGCACCCAGCATTCTTTTGAAGAAGACCCTTCGATCCTGTATTTTTCAACACATCAATATCCATACTATCCGGGCACCGGCGCTTTCGGGCAGGTTGGAATGGGTGAAGGCGAGGGTTTTACGGTCAATGTGCCGTTATCTGTCAGCTGTGGCGATGGAGAGTATGTGGGAATTTTTGAAAGAATATTGAAACCGATTGCGCTCGAATTTGATCCTGAGTTGATCCTGGTATCTGCGGGATTTGATATATACGAAGGTGATCCATTAGGGGGCATGAACGTGACGCCGGAGGGTTTTGCCGGTCTTATACGATCTATTTTAAATGTAGCTAATGAATGTTGCGGGGGCAGGGTCGTTCTTACCCTTGAAGGGGGCTATAATCTAACAGGGCTCAGGGATTCGGTGAAAACGGTTCTAAGAGAACTGGCCGG
>JAFDHL010000002.1 GCA_019308785.1 Deltaproteobacteria bacterium | reverse complement strand
CTGTTCTAAAGCTGGTCTAAAGAAGGGAGGTGAAAGGAAATGAAGAGAGTAATCATGTTTTTTTCAGTATGCTTCATATTAATCTTTTCAGGCTGCGGAGGACCAATGTACCATTCGACCAAAGGCCCAGCAGATTTTGAAAGAGAGAAGTCTATTTGTAGACAATACGCCCTTGAAAATGAACGGGATACCGGTTTGATGGGGAATCCTTTTGTTATTCGCGATGGGATGAGGGAGTGAATGATAAACAAATATGGTTGGATACCATCATTCCCTCCTTTTTCAATTCCAAAATCTTTTGACCTGCTCTTGAAGGTCTTCTCGAATTTTATCAGCCTATATCATTGTTGATTGAATGCTGGTATGCCGTAATTGCTTTTAGAAGACATAGGAACATTGGTGCAGAAACTGTTTACAAAAGAAAAACGGGGAATTAGTCGTTGAGCCTAACTCCCCGAAAATGTTAAAGATTCAAAGCAAAAATTTCGTCCAAAATCGTGGAAAATATTGGATCAGGTGCGGGAAGTAGTACGGTATCATCACTACGCAATTCTGACGTAGAAAACGTATGTAAAATGGATGCGGTGCGAGTGTCAAATCTTCGGTTGACTTATTTTTATAGGCGAGATAAGTCAACCGAAAATTTGACCCCCTAATGTGCTATACTTAAAAAAGCCCTTGAGTCAACTTGAAAGATCATCTCCGGGGCGAAAAGGCGCATGCTTCAAGATCACAGGGACGGGGCAAGGTTATGCTTATCACTTCGCACTGCGAACCCTCGGAAAGAGATGCTTTTCCATGAAACATGATGACGATGTTGTGTTTGTATCTGCTGTTCGTTCGGCCTTCAGCCGCTTCGGTGGGGCGTTACGACACATGCACAGTATGGATATTGCCGTGCAGGTGATGAACGGCGTGTTGGATCGGGTCGAACTTGACAAAACCATGGTCGAAATCATCTATTACGGGATGTGCATCCAGTCCGAGGCTGCCATCGAAAGCAATGTCAACGGCAGGCAGGCTATGCTCCGGGCCGGATTTCCGCCGGAAATCCTTTCCCTGACCGTTGACCGGGCCTGTTGCTCTTCCCTCACCGCCGTCCACCTGTGCTACAAGGACATTCTCCTTAGGGAAGCAGATATCGCCATGGCGGTGGGCACAGAAAATATGAGCAATACCCCCTTTGTGCTAAACAACGTGCGCTGGGCCTCAGGGCTGGAACAACCCAAAATCAAGGACCATCTTTTTCCCATCACGTATACCGGTTTTAATCACCTGGCCCTTGATGCCGGCGAGGTTGCCCTGGAGTACGGCGTAAGCCGTGAGGAACAGGATCAATGGGCCTGTCGTAGCCAGATGCGCTACCAGGAAGCCAAATCGCAGGGAAAATTCAAAGATGAAATCATACCGCTTGACGTTCCTCAGTCGAAGGGTGATCCGGTGGTCTTTGACGAAGACGAATTCCCTAAGCCCAATACGACAATGGAGGCCTTATCAAGGCTCAAGACCGTTTACGGGAGTCCCACTGTAAGTGGAGGCAACGCCCCGGGACTGGATGCGGGGGCCTCGGCACTCCTTCTCATGCGAAGGAAAAACGCCCAGGAACTGGGCATCCCACCTCTAGCCAGGATCGTATCCATTGCGAGCGTCGCCCTGGAGCCCCGTTACATTGCTGCCGCACCGGCTCCGGCCATAAGAAAGGCACTGGGGAAGGCCGATCTCACCCTTGATGACATGGACCGGATTGAAATCAATGAGGCCTTTGCAGCCATGCCCCTCGTTGCCACCAAAATCCTCGCCGACGGGAGTCCTAAAAAAATTCGTGAGCTTCGAGAAAAGACGAATGTGAACGGAGGGGCTGTTGCCATAGGTCATCCCGTGGGAGCAAGCGGCGGGCGGATCCTGACCACACTGATTTACGAACTCAGACGCATCGGGGGGCGGTACGGCGTCTGTGCCATTTGCGGGGGACTTGCCCAGGGTGATGCGGCGGTTGTTGAGGCAGAGTAGTCGCGAACTTTTGTCGGATGATTTCTTCATAAAAGTACCGGTCCGCGATAAACACCGCCCGGGGCGCTTCGCCAAATGATCCGACTAGAATCTTATGAGGGGCTTTATGATGTCATCGGCCTTTGTCTTCATCATTCGGAAGGCCCGATCCAGCTCACTGAATTCGAACACATGAGTTGTGAGCGGTGACGGATCCACTCGGCCTGTTTCAAGAAGCCTAAGCATACGGCGCATCAGCTCTTTGCCGCCAGGACAGAGCCCGGTCCTGATGGTCTTCTCTCCCATACCAAAACCCCATTCGGCTCGCGGGATCCCAATATATTCCCCCTTTGTAAAGTACCCGATCACCGAGACGGTCCCCCCCGGACGGGTCACTTTCACGCAGGCCTCAAAAGTGTTTTGGGCGCCCAGCGACTCGATGGCGGAATCAACGCCCTTTCCTTCCGTAAGCCTAAGAATCTCTTTTACGGGGTCAACCTCTATGAAATCCACGACCCTATCTGCGCCGAACTGTTTTGAAAGTGCTTTCCTTTTTGGAATGCTTTCAACTGCAATAACGAGTCCCGCGCCCAGTAAACGGGCACCGGCAGTGGCCATGAGTCCTACGGGCCCTTGAGCAAAGACTGCAACGGTTCCCCCTGCTGGTATACCGGCATTTGATGCACCCATGATACCTGTAGGCATCATGTCTGTGGCATAAACTGCCGCCTCATCCGGAATGGTCGCTTGAATGGGTACAAGGTTGGCCTCGGCATCGTTGACATGAAAGTATTCGGCTAAAACCCCGTCCTTGCTGTTTCCGAACTTTACGCCGCCGAGCATGCGCTGACATTGAGACGGGAAACCGCGAAGACAATTCTCACAGCGAAAGCAAGGGGTCGTGGCGCTCACCGCCACGCGATCCCCTTCCTTCAGACCTTTGACCTGGCTGCCCAGCTTATGGACAATTCCAACCGCTTCATGCCCCAGGGTTGTATTCCTCAAAGCCTCGACCTTCCTATCAACCGCGTGGATATCTGATGTACAAAGCAGCGCAGTCCTCGTTTTAATGATTGCACCATTGGTCCCCGGATTGTCAGGTACAGATTTCTCTGTGAATCCCACTTGCCCGGGAACTGTGTGCACAAACGCCTTCATCGTCTCGTTCATATGATTCTATCCTATTTCCATTTGGTTGTTCGGGAGCCGACTTTTTTGGCCGAATTCAATTCTGGGCAGAAAAAAGACCCTTGTCGTATTTGCCTGCGGTAATGATAAAAGAAGGACGCGCCGGGAAGGACCTATTGTTTCAGGGTTTGCCTGCGAAAGGTGCGTTTATCTCCCTTTGAAATGGGGCTTTCTTTTTTCAAGAAAGGCCTGTGCACCTTCCCTGGCATCTTCAGTCTGCATCAAATTCTCGAAGACCCGGCATGCATACTCATACCCGTCCATACCTCTGTTGACGGCCTCCTTGACCGCCTTGATGGACAGGGGTGGCATGTCTTTTATTTCCCCAGCAAGCGCCAGAGCCGCTTCCATCACTTTCCCTTCGGGGACCACCCTGGCGACCAGACCCCATTCATGCGCCTCTTGGGCACTGAGGGATCTGTTGGTCATGAGGAGTTCCTTTGCTCTGAAGCGACCGACTTCCACCGGAAGCCTGATAATGCCGTACGGTCAAGCAAGTCCCAGGCGAGTGGCAGGCCATGCCAATTTTGCGTTTTCCGAGGCAACATTTAGATCGAACGCAAGCATCCATTGGGCGCCGTCTCCGGCCGCAGCACCGTTGATCGCCCCAATGATCGGTTTTTCATGCTCATAGATTTTCCTAACAGTATCAATTGCTATGAGGTGGTCCTGACTCGATTCTTCATCCTCTTTTCCGAATTCACCAATATCTGCACCAGCACAGAACGCTCTGCCCGCACCAGTGACAACGATAACACGCACCTCATCATCCGCCGCCAGTGCATCCAGCAGATCAAGGAATTCCAGGCGCATCCTGTGGTTCAGTGCGTTCAATTTCTCGGGGCGATTCAGCGTAATGACTGCCACCCCATCTTTTTTTTCGAAAAGTAGACTCTTCGGATTCACTTCAGATATCCTGGTTTTGATATAGGTCTCCCCGTTTACCCCCGCAGCAGGGGTAATGGAATACGTGACCACTCTTTAGCAATGCTAACCGGTACACGATGTCTTCTTCGATGCGGTCGCAGAATGATTAAAGGAGCAGATCCCGAATAACTTGTTCCTTTTTGGCGGCAGACGGATATCACTTCCTGTAATCATACCAACCTCGGCCTGTCTTTCGGCCCAAGTGGTTGGCATAGACCTTTTGTCTCAAAATGGGCCTTGGTTTGAAACGCTCCCCGTAGGCATCGAAAAGGATTTCTCCCACCTTCAGATTCAGGTCATTGCTCGTTAGATCCATGAGGGCAAAAGGACCGATTGGGTGACCCAGGCCCAGTTTGCAGGCGGTGTCGATATCTTCAGGAGTTGCCACGCCTTCCTCCGCCAATCGGTGTGCTTCGGTCCACATCGCATGGAGCAACCGGTTTACCGCAAAGCCGGTCACATCCTTCACCCGAACGGGTGTCTTGTCGATCTTGCGGCAGAGGGCCATCATGAAAGCCACGGTTTCTTCGCTGGTTTCCAGTCCCGGAATGATCTCCACAAGCTTCATCACGGAGGCGGGAGAAAAGAAATGCGCCCCGACAAACCGATCAATCCGGTCAGTACCCACGGTGGTTGCAAGCAAGGTTATGGAAATACTTGATGTGTTTGTGGCCATGATACAATCCGGTTTGCAAATCTCATTCAGCCGACCGAAAACCTCTTTCTTGACCTCGAGAGCTTCGAAAACAGCCTCGACCACAACATCGACATCTTTAAAAAGCTCATATTGATCTGTCGGGGTAATGCGTTCAAGTGCCGGGGCTTTGTCGCCTTCCTGAAATCTTCCTTTTCGGATCGCATTATCCAGCACACCTGCCAGGCGGTCCTTACCCTTCTGGGCCAATTCCAGGGTTGTCTCTTTCATGACCACATCACAGCCGGACTTGGCAAAACACAGAGCAATTTCAGCACCCATCATTCCCGCACCCATTACACCGACTTTATTCACATCTCCCATAGCAAACTCCTCCTATCTTCCTTTAAACACAGGTTTACGCTTTTCCATAAATGCAGCCATTCCTTCCTTCTGGTCATGTGTGCCGAACAGCATGGAGAAAAGATCCTGCTCGATCTGCAAGCCTTCCTTCAGTGAGGTGCTCAATCCTTTACGTACCGCGGTTTTGGCAGCCCTTAGGGCCATTGCAGGTCGCTCCATTAATTTGCAAGCAAGCGACTTGGCTTCACTTTCCAATTGGTCCAAAGGGACAACCTTGTTGACCAGCCCGATCCGCTCTGCTCTGTCTGCCTTGATCGTTTCGCCAAGGAAAACGAGCTCCGTGGCCGGGCCAAGTCCCACCAGAAGAGGAAGGCGCTGCGTCCCTCCTCCCCCGGGAATAATGCCCAGGGTGATTTCTGGAAGCCCCAGGACGGCGTTTTCAGCGGCGATCCTGAAGTCACAGCACAGGGCTACCTCACAGCCAGCCCCCAGGGCATAACCGGAAATCGCTGCAATGGAGGGCTTTGGCAGATCGGCAAGCCTCTCCTGAACGCGCAGGGTCAGATCCGTCAATTCATAGGCAAACTTGATGTCACCCCTGGACATGTTTTCGATGTCGGCTCCTGCGGCAAAGGCTTTCTCATTGCCCTTAAGGACAAGGACTTTGATGCCCTCGTCCTCCTCGCAGTGGACCACGACCGTCTCCAGGTCTCTCAGCACATAAGGGTTCAACGCGTTCAATTTTTCGGGTCGGTTGAATTGAATCCAACCAATTCCTTCCTTTTTTTCGAAACGGACATATTTTACTTCCATGGCTCCATTTTCCCTTACTTTTAACATCACACCTTGATGATACAGGCATCGGCTTGCGCTAACCCGCCGCAGATGGCTCCCAGTGCATACCCGCCTCCCCGCCTGCGCAACTCGTACATGAGATTCATGATAAGCCTGGCCCCGCTGGCGGTGTTCGGATGGCCGATGGCAATGGCACTGCCGTTGATATTGGTCTTCTCCCGCAGCTTCTTTGTCTGCACCATGTCCCTGTCCACAAGAAGCAAGGTGCTTACAAGAGGCACCGCGGCAAAGGCCTCGTTGATTTCCATGAAACGGATTTCATCAAGACTCAAGTCGGCCGCCTTCATCGCCTTAATGGCCGCATAGGCAGGACCCTCCGGCATGCGGTGGGGGCTGATGGCAATGGAGGCCATGGACACAATCTCAGCCAAAGGCTCCAGGCCAAGTTCATTAGCTTTGGATCTCGTCATAAACAGGATCGCAGTGGCCCCGTCGTTCAATCCGGGGGCATTTCCCGCAGTGACTCCTTTGCAGCCGTATATGCCAGAAAGCCCTGCAAGCCTGTCCATGGTCGTGTCTTTCCGGTACTGCTCGTCGATGTTTAAGGTAACGGGATCGCCTTTTTTCTGGGGGATATCCAAACTCATTATTTCTTCTTTGAACTTGCCTGCTTCCCAGGCCTGACCATAATTTTGGTGACTCCTGAAAGCCCATTCATCCTGCTCTTCCCTCGAGATACCGTATTCAATGGCCACGTTATCGGTGTCCACAGAGACCGGGTTGAAATCCTTGTATCCTAGAGCAAAGAGCGGATCTTCCATTTTCACATCCCCCAGACGAAATCCTTTCCAGCGAAGACCCCTGACAATTAACGGCTCCTGGCTAAAGGAGGTTGCACCACCTCCGATGCCACACTGTATTTCTCCGGCAACCATGGCACGACACCCGTAATGTACTGCCGACATGGCTGACACGCAGGCCTTGTCAATGGAAACAGAGGGCGTCTCAGGGGGAAGCCCGGCCTTCATAAGGGTCTGACGCGCAGCTACAGAGGTATAAACATCTTTACACACAGAGGTGTCTCCCACCCCCCAGTATACCTCGTCCACCTGATCCCCCTGAACCTCGACCCGTTCCAATACCTCCTTCATAGGCAGAGCTCCCAGTTCGAAATAATCATATTCCCTCAGCGCACCGCAGTAGCGCCCAAAGGGTGTCCTAACAGCACTCACAATAACGATATCTTTGTACATCTTCATTTCCTCCAAGAATTATTCAAGTGGAATTCACATGGACATACAATCCCTTAACCCTACGAATCTTTTTTCCGCCTTTGTCTCATCAAGAAGCGTTCACGCCCCAAAAGACAGATGAATGATCTTATAAGGTTCGGCCCCCTGTAACCATCGCCTGTTCCCCAGAGGGCCTAGAGACAATCCGCACTCATTTCCAGGAAATTTTCCCCCTCCGACCTTATCTCTTCCAGCTTTCCATAAACCGAGGGCATCATTCGTTCCAGGTAGAATTTTCCTGTTTGAATCTTCCCGACATAGAAAGAGAACTCATTGTCTCGATGAAAATTGACTTCCAGGTCCTCCCTGGAAAGTCCCTTTTTCCTCAGAAGTGCCTCCAGCTTCTCCTCGGCAACCATGACCTGCCAGAGCCAGAGCCAGGCCAATGTGATGTCTCCGAAAAACTCCAGGAATTTGCCCGCCTTGGCCATGGCCAGGCCTGCGTTACCCGAGATCATTTCCTCTGAAATCGATTTCACTCCTTGTTTCAGGATGTCCTTATATTTCTCCATGAGAGAAACGTACCGGGTAAGATTTACCCTTGTCCCGGCCAGAGACAGTACCCGATCCAGCTCCTCTAAAAACAGCCCCAGCGCCACGCCCTTTTTCATCAAGATTTTTCTTGATGCCAGGTCAATGGCCTGTATCCCGTTGGTCCCTTCGTAGATGGGCGTGATTTTCTCGTCGCGCAAATACTGCTCAACGGAAAATTCGCTGGAATAACCGTATCCCCCAAGAACCTGCACGGCGGCGGAGCAGACTTCAAACCCCCTGTCAGTGCAATACGCCTTGCACACCGGCGTCAAGAGTTCTATCAACGTCCGCCACCTGGATATCTCTTCATCAGAGGCAGCCAGATTCAGGCGGTCCATGCAATGGGCGTGGTAATACACAAGGGCGCGGCACCCTTCAACATAGGCCTTCATTTTCATCAGATTGACCCGGATGTCAGGATGCTCTACGATGGGTACCCCGGGAGCGACAGGATCCCGTACCTGGGTGTAATGAACACCCTGAATCCGTTCCTTGGCATAAGAAATCGACTCAAGATAGGCGGCGCTCGCAGCGGCCAGACCCTGGGAACCCACGAGCTGCCTCGCCTCGTTCATCATGTGAAACATGACTTTGATCCCGTCGCGTTCCTCCCCTAATAGCTCTCCGATGCAGTTGTCCTCATCTCCGAAATTCAGGGTGCATGTGCTCGAACCGTGACAGCCCATCTTTTCTTCGATACCGGTGCAGACCACATCGTTAGTCTCCCCGGGCTCTCCATCCCTGACCCTTAATTTGGGGACAATAAAAAGAGACAGTCCCTTTGTACCGGGAGGGTCTCCTTCGATCCTTGCGAGCACCATGTGAATAATGTTTTCAACCAGATCCTGCTCACCGCCGGTAATGAAAAGCTTGATCCCTTTGATGGCATAGGTACCGTCGGGATTCCTTTTGGCTGATGTCTTTATGGCACCCACATCCGAGCCAGCCTGTGGTTCGGTGATGCACATGGTCCCGCACCACGTCCCGAGGTAGAGCTTCTCCATATACCGTTTCTTTTGCTCGGGACTGCCGAATATCTCAATGAGTTTCGCCGCACCATGGGTCAGATTGAGGTAATTGCTCATGGACATGTTAGCGGCTTCAAAATACTCCCTGCAGCAGATTTCGATGGCCTTTGGGAGACCCTGTCCTCCTACTTCGGGTGAATCCGATATCACGTTCCACCCACCTTCGCTCAGGAGATCATAGGCCTTCTTAAAAGAAGCCGGGAGAAGCACTCTTCCGTGTTCAAAACGGCATCCTGCCCTGTCTCCGTCTTTATTTGCCGGAGAAAGAACGTTGACGGCGATTTTGTCGGCCTCTTTTATGACCATTTCCAGTGTCTCAATGTCGTACTCATCTTTCAGATCGGGCGAAAGCAGTTTTTCTGTTTCAAGTTGTTCAAATAGAACGAAACGAACGTCACGTGTATCAACTAACCTTTTTTCCATTTCCACACCTATCTTTAATAACTTGCCTGCATCCGACGCTAAGCTGCCAACGGAATAGCCGTTCCACTGCTAGCCTAAGCCGCATGAGTAGCTTTCTATCGGCAATGGGGGATGATTGCTACAGGGGAATGTTATCTGAAAAGGGAGTTTGCAATGATGATGCGTTGCACCTGATTCGTCCCTTCATAGATCTGTGTGATCTTGGCATCCCGCATCATGCGCTCCACCGGGTATTCTCTCGAGTATCCGTAACCACCTAACATCTGCACCGCATCGGTGGTCACCGCCATGGCGCTATCCGATGCAAACCATTTTGCCATGGACGCCAAGTGGGGTATATCCTTGGAATCCGGCTCACTGTCGATGGTGGAACAAACCCGATAGATCATGGTCCGGCCCAGTTCGATCTTGAGCGCCATCTCCGCCATCATCCATTGCAGACCCTGAAATTCCGATAAAGCCCTGCCGAACTGGACCCTTTCCTTGCAGTAATCCACCACCGCATCCAGGGCCCCCTGCGCAATCCCAAGGGCCTGAGCCGCCACCCCCGGGCGAGTGTAATTGAAGGTCTTCATCAATATCTTGAATCCCTCGCCCGGCCCTCCAAGGAGGTTTTCTTCCGGAACGTAGCAGTCTTCAAAAATTAGTTCCCTTGTGTCCGAACCCCGGATCCCCATCTTCTTCTCTTCTTTGCCCACGGAGAATCCCGGGGTGTCCTTAGTGACCACGAACATGCTGATTCCCCTGTGTCCCTTGGCTTTGTCCGTATAGGTCACCACCGTGATAATGTCAGACACACCCCCGTTTGTGATGAATATCTTGTTTCCGTTGATCACGTATCCCCCGTCCTTGGCCGTTGCCGTGGTCAGGATGCTCGTGACATCCGAGCCGGCGCCCGGTTCCGTAATGGCACATGCGCCCAGAGATGCCCCCTCCGCCATGGGCTTGAGCCATTTCAGCTTCTGCTCGTGATTTCCTCCAATGAGAACAGGGTCGGTCGCCAGGGCCTGGGTGGTCAGAATCACAGAGGTAGAGGCACACACACGAGCCACTTCCTCAATAACAATGGCCAGGCTCACCATCCCGGCTCCCGCACCCCCATATTCTTCCGGTATCTGTACACCCAGGAGACCGTTGTCTTCCAGTATTTTATTGTTTTCCCAGGGGAATTCTTCCTTTTCGTCAATTTCGGCGGCCCTCGGCGCAAATTCACTCACGCTGATCTTTCGAACCATGTCCTTCAGCATCTGCTGCTCTTCCGTTAATCTGAAATCCATGACTTTACCCCAATTATATTTGATGGACTCGCAAAAAGTCTTTTCACCGATCGTTGTGAGAAGTCACGCCAAGGCGTGAAGACGAAACAATCTGCTGATTTCAAGCAGTTACATTCCATTAGATTGCTTCGCGGAGTTTATCCCGCTATGCGGGGCTCGCAATGACATCATTAAGGGCTTTTTACGAAATCGTCATATTTGATTTATAATGCAAACACTTCTTGTCGGTGTTTTTCGCAGGCTGTCTTGTTTTTCTTTACCTCGCATGCCCTCTTCGGCATCCGGCTCATTTCCGTGTTCTTTTTCGACTGTCTCTTTCTTGTTCCCTCGCATTTCTCAGCAATTCTATAACCTGCTCCGAAGCACTATAAGGATCCAGCTCCAGATCTCCTATCTTATCAACCCACCTTTGAATTCCCGCGTCTACCTTTACCAGCCTCATGAATTCATCCCGAATTTGTTGGGTAAAGATATCCAGAAACTGATTTGTCCGGCGGTCTCTGTTCTTCTTTCGAAGAAATCCTTGTTCTTTGACATATTCAAAATGCTTCAGTACTGCCCCGGCTATGTCTTCAATTCCCTCTCCGTCGAGAGTCGAACTCTTGATGATGGGCGCCACCCATTTGTCCTGACCCTCACGCATCCCTTGAAAACCCTGCACAGTCGAAAGCTCGGCCACAGCTTCGTCGGCTCCCGACAGGTCCGCTTTGTTTACGATCAGAATATCAGCAATTTCCATGATGCCCGCCTTCATAGCCTGAAGCGCGTCACCGTATCCGGGCATGAGAACCAACAATACCGTATGCGCAAGCCTTGCAATATCCACTTCACCCTGTCCGACACCCACCGTTTCGATCAAAACAAGGTCTTTGCCAGACATGTCCAGAATGTCTGCTGCATCACTTACCGCTGCCGAAAGACCGCCGGATGCGCCTCTTGATGCCAATGAACGAATAAAAACGTCTTTGTCTCCTGCCAGTTCAATCATCCTGGCGCGGTCGCCCAATAGCGCCCCCCCCGAGAAGGGACTGGAGGGATCAACTGCCAGAATACCCACGGTCCTGTTCTTTTCTCGAAACTTCCCGGCCAGTTCTGAGACCAGACAGCTTTTCCCGACACCCGGGGGACCTGTGATTCCAATGAGGTGCGCATTTCCACAGTGCGGATAAATCTCCTTAATGGCCTTGATGACTTCGGGGTCCCTTCGCTCAACCTTGCTAATAAGCCGGGCTATGGAACAAATATCTCCTGCCTTTATTTTCTCAAACAGATTCATGATGCTCTGGTACTCTTTCGGCGCTCTTGTACGAGTCGCCTTATAAATGCAACTGCTTCTACAACCTGGCTCCCGGCAGGAAACACCTCCCTGACATTCATCGCCTTCAACTTGGGGATATCTCCCGGAGGTATAACCCCTCCCACGATCACGGGTATATCATCGGCATTGTTCTTTTTCAGTTCATCCATCAGAATAGGCATCAATACCAAGTGTGCACCTGACAGGATACTGATACCAATGATATCCACATCCTCCTGTATGGCCATTTCTACAACGTTCTCAGAAGTATTTTTTAGCCCGGTGTAGATCACCTCCATCCCCGCATTCTTGAGTGCCTGTGCTATGATCAGCCCGCCGCGATCGTGCCCGTCAAGCCCGATTTTCGCTACCAAGATCCTTATGTTCTCATCTCTCATCTCAATGTCCCCTGAAACAACCTCTCACAGACCGGTGATGTGTGCTTTTTCATTGAAACTCCCGTACCTCTCTCTGTATACGTCCCACACCTCTCGCAATGTGGCATACGATTTCACAGCCTCCATGGTGGATTCCATGAGGTTCTCATCTCTGAACGCCGCCTCCCGAAGCTTATCCAAAGACCTCTCAACGGCCGAAGGGTCTCTTCCGGCTTTAAGCTTCTCTATCTTTTCGCACATATACCTCTCGAATGCCTCGTCAATCTCCAGCAGGTTTATGTTGGGTTCTCTATCGTCCACGTAGTCGTTGACACCCACAATGATTTCCTGTTTCTTTTCGACCTTGTCTTGGTAGGCGTAGGCAGCCTTGGTCACTTCCCTCTGGACATACCCTGTCTCCAAGGCCTCAACGGCACCACCGATCTCTTCGATTTTTTCAATATAGGTCATTGCCTCATCTTCAAGGTCTTTGGTCAGCGATTCCACGTAGTAACTTCCGGCAATTGGATCCACCGTGTTGGTGACCCCTGATTCATGGGCCAATATCTGCTGGGTGCACACGGCAATCTTCACAGAATCTTCGGTAGGCAACGCCATGGCTTCATCCATGGAGTTCGTGTGCAAAGACTGTGTGCCACCTAACACTGCTGCAAGCCCCTGAATGGCCACGCGGGCCACGTTGTTTAAAGGCTGCTGTGCGGTTAGAGAAACACCGGAGGTCTGCGTGTGAAAGCGAATCTGCATGGACCTTGGATTTCTGGCCTTGAACTTCTCCTTCATGATACGGGCCCAGATTCTTCTTGCCGCCCGGTATTTGGCAATTTCCTCAAAGAAATCGTTGTGTGCATTCCACATGAAGGACAGCCTCGGCCCAAAAGAATCCACGTCCATTCCCCTCTCAATGAAGGCCCGGACAAATTCTATGCCGTCAGACAGGTTAAAGGCCACTTCCTGTGCGGCCGTGCAACCCTTCTCTCGGATCTGGTAGCCCACGATGCTTATGGGGTACCACAATGGCATATGCTTGGTCGCATACTCCACCACGTCAACGCAAAGCTTCAGTTCCGCCCGGCGGGGAACAACTCGAACATTTGCCCCCACATCGCGACAGATGCTGTCATTCTGAAAGGTGCCCCGGAGCTGATCAGGTCTGAATCCCTGCTTTTCAGCCACGGCGATATACATGCAAGGAATAGGTGGGTAAGCAATGACCAGGGAGGTACTCACTTTCCCCAGGGGGATGCCGTCGAAGAGTTGCTCCATATCTTCAAGTGAATTGACCGGGACGCCGTTTCTCCCGATCTCCCCTCTTGCAAGGGGATGATCAGAGCCCACGCCATTGATGGTGGGCAGGTCAAAGGCCACATTCAGACCGGGAGCACCCGAATTCATCAGGTATTTCAACCTCTCATTGCTTTTCCTGGGGTCTCCGAAACCCATGAACTGCCTGATCGTCCACAGACTTCCACGGTACATGGTTGGATGGATGCCCCTGGTGAAAGGGTACTCGCCGGGAAATGAGATATCTCTCAAATAGTCAATATCCCGATCTACCACATCCAGAGGTGTATACACCCGCTTGACGGGGATTTCTCCAAGGGTCGTAAAGGCTTCTTTTCTCTCCTTTACACTCCCCTGCTCGTCCTGGATTTCCCTTTCCCATTCTTCCTTTCTTTTTCTTATTTCATCTAATATATCACCGTCATACATGCGGATATCTCCGATTTTTCAATTTTCTATTGGCCCCAACAGGATACTACCTCGGTAAAAACGCCTTGTTCACAGGTCTCTTTCTCATCACCTACCTTTCAAGCATTATGGCCATGCCCTGGCCTCCTCCCACACAGAGACTTACCAAACCTCTTTTGAGATCCTTCCTCTCTAATTCATTCATGAGCGCAATGATCAGTCTTGATCCCGAATTTCCCAGCGCATGCCCCAGTGCAATGGCGCCGCCGTTAACATTAAGCTTTTCCAGTTCCCTTTCAGTGAATTCCAGCTCCTTAATCACGCCCAGAGACTGGGCCGCAAAGGCCTCATTAAGTTCGATCAAATCAAAATCCGAAAGCTTTACCCCTGTCTTTTCCATAAGCTTTTGGATTGCGGGAACCGGACCAAGCCCCATGTAGGCCGGATGAACCCCTGCCGAAGAATAGGGTCCCACCTTCAGACGGGGCTTAAATCCCAGGTCTTGGGCCTTCTCCTCTCGCATCATCAGAAGGCAGCTTGCCCCGTCATTCAGCGGTGAGGAATTGCCGGCAGTCACTGTTCCGTCTTTCACAAAGGCCGGTGGCAGTTTAGAGAGCTTTTCTACTGTGCTGTCCTCTCTGACGCCCTCGTCGGTGTCGAAAACAACCGGGACGCCTTTTCGCTGGGGCACCTCAACGGGAATGATTTCATTCTTGAATTTGCCCTCCTTGATCGCCCTAGCCGACTTCAAGTGACTCTCGCAGGCAAATTGATCCTGAGACTCTCGAGAGATATTGTGTTTCCGGGCCACGTTCTCTGCGGTAATCCCCATGCTGCAACGTTTTCCCATGTAGAGCCCCCACTGGTCCACGTCTCCGCAGGTTCTCACACTGCCTTCAAAAAATCCGTCGAACAAATTCTTATTCCCCGAGCGCAGTCCCCAGCGTGCCCCTTCCATATAATAGGGAATGGAACTCATGGCTTCGGTGCCGCCTGCAAGAACAATCTCGGCATTACCCGAAGTAATGAGATCACATGCGGTTGTCACCGCCAGCAGACCCGAAGCACACTGACGTTCCACGGTCTGTGCCGGAATGCTATAAGGGAGTCCGGCTCGAAAAAGGCTGAGGCGAGCTACCCCGGGATAGCCATTATAGTGGCAGTTACCCATCACAACCTCGTCAATCAACTCAGGATCAATTCCGGTCTTTTCCATAACGGCCTTTATGACTATGCCTCCTAAATCCTGTGCACGGAAATCCTTTAAGGCGCCCCCAAATCGGCCTACCGCTGTTCTAAGTCCCTCTACGATTACGATCTGCCCCATGTGAGATACTCCTGTTCTACTGGCTTTCTCCGTAAAGCTCCTTTATCTTGTTCCTGTCCGCCGACCCATCTGCAGAGACAGGAAAATTATTTATAAATTCAACATATTGGGGTTTCTTGTATCTTGCAATACGCGCCCCTACAAAATCTATTAACTCCTGGGCGCCAAGAGTATAACCCGCTTTAAGCTGGCATACAGCCTTTATACCTTCGTGCCATTTCGGATCGGGAACCCCGAAAACAACGGCTCTTTTGATTGCCGGGTGCTGCTGTATGACGTTTTCCACCTCGGCCGGGTAGACATTCTCTCCCCCCGGTTTGATCAGTTCTTTGTCAGCCTTTCGACCTTCATACCAAAGGAAGCCATCTTCATCGAAGCGCCCCAGATCACCGGTGTGGTGCCATCCATTTCGGAAAGTGTAGGCGTTGTCTTCAGGAAGGTTCCAGTAACCTTTGAAAACGTGGGGACCTCGGGTGATGATCTCACCCACCTGGTTGACCGGCAACGGAAGGTCACTTTCGTCCGCAATGCGTACTTCTCCGAAGGGGACAGGCCTGCCTGCCGAGCCGGGCCTATCATTGTAACGTCCGAAGGTCGCATATGCAGAGACCTCCGTCTGTCCGTAAAGGGTAAAGAAGGTCCCCCCGGTCTTTTCCTGATATCTCTCTATGTCATCCGGAGCATCAATACCCACAACCGCTCTCAGGCACGGAATCTCCTTTCCGGCCTTTTCGCTTTGATCAAGTATCAAAGCAAGAATGGGGCCAAGTTCAAACAGGATAGAGGCATTCCTTTTAGCAATGAGTTCAACAGCCTTTACCGCGTCGAACTTTTTCAGATTCAAATTTAGGGCACCGGCATGGAATGCCACCATTACCCCGCACAGTCCTCCAATATGGAAGATCGGCAGTACGTTGAGGTTTACGTCCCGGGTGGTTTCATGTAAGAAGTAATGAAGGTGCATGTTGGCCGCCATCAAATTGGCATGGCTCAACAGGGCGCCCTTGGGTCTCCCTCCAACCGCCGCCGTGTGCATGATTACAAATCCGTCTTCAGAAGACACATTTGGAGGCTCGAAGTCTCCGGGGTTATTCATAAGGTTCGCAAAATCCAGAAAACCCCCATCTTCTAGATCTAGGTTCACATAAGTACTCACCGACGGAAGTCTGTCCCTTATTCCCTCAATCAACCCTTGATACTCCCAGTCTGCAAATAAGACCTTGGGGGTACAATCGTTCAGATTGAACCAGACCTCCTCCGGCGAAAGTCTCCAGTTGATCGGCAAAATAACGGCGCCAAGGGCAGCTGCCGCCCCATACAGCAGGAAATACTCCAGGCTGTTCTTGCCCAATACGCCAATTCGATCGCCCTTGCCCAATCCGCGTTTTTCCAAACCCAAGGCGAGATGATCAACCCTTTGCTTGTACTCCTGAAAAGTTAAGGTACGCCCGTCATCAACCTCAAACCACGCTTGTCTTTTCCCGAAGCAAAAAGCATTGCGATTAATTATGCTGTAAAATGTAAAATCAGTAACGCCCATGATTTCCTCTAGTAGATCGTTTCGCTAAAACCTTGACAATAAATTGACGTTTTAATTTCCAAGGAGGTTCTGTTCCTCCCGAACAGTGATTCCTGCCCGGACAGCCGATTTTTTCAGTCCTTCTGTCTGCTTATCTCGGCTTCACTCGCTGGCAGTCGTCGTCCGACCCTTTCAATAGCCCTTGAACTCAGCCTTTCGCTTTTCCAGGAACGCCCTGACCCCTTCGACTCTGTCCTCACTCCCAAAACAGTTGGCAAAGAGGCGAGATTCCATTCGGATGGCACTTTCCAGATCCATCTGCATCCCGAAGTTGACTGCCTCCTTGAGAAATCTCAGGCTGAGCGGCGGCAGGGCAAGCAGCTTTTCGGAAAAACTATCTACGGCCGCATCGAGTTGATCGTATGGCACAACCTGATTAACCAACCCCATGCGCAATGCCTCATCGGCACTCACCTGATCTCCCGTAAAAAGAAGTTCCTTGGCCTTGGCTATTCCGATAATCCGCGGCAGTCTTTGGGTCCCGCCATAGCCCGGGATAATCCCCAGTTTAACTTCCGGGAGACCGAAAACAGCGTTTTCCGAGGCAATACGGAGGTCGCAGGCAAGCGTCAGTTCGGTTCCACCCCCTAATGCAATACCGTTCACCCTCGCAATTGTGGGTTGAGGAAGACACTCCAACTGCCGCACGATATCTTGCATTTCCGGTAGTTCGTGCAGGATCTGGACGGTGGTCATTTTTTCTATTTTGCTGATATCCGCACCTGTCACGAAAGCACGGTCGCCCTGCCCTGTCAGTATGACGACCCGGATCCGGCTATCTTTTGATACCTCTTTCAGCACTTGGGAGAACTCTCGCATAATGTCGTGTGTCAGGGCATTCAGTTTTCCCGGATTGCTTATGGTGATCGTCGCCTTGTTCTCTATTCGTTTCAGCAAGATGTGTTCCGAATCCATCTCTGTGCAACCTCGTCCGTAAGTGCTTCCCCTTTATGCCAGTCCCATCATCTGCCTGGCTTCTGATGTAGACGCAATTTCCAATGAGAACTGACTCAATATATTGACTATTTTCATGACCTGATCCGCATTGGACTTGGCCAGAACATTCTTCTCAATATTCAGGTTATCCTCTAAACCTACTCTGCAATTGCCCTCCAGCAGTGCTGCGGTCGCACAGATCGGAAACTGCATCTGGCCTGCTCCTATAGCAGACCAGTGGTAGCGATCCGATCCAAGTAAACGATCTGCAGTGCTCTTGAGAAAGACCAGATTTTCTATGGCCGCGCCTATGCCACCTAAGATCCCGGTTACAAATTGGATATAAATCGGTTCATCCAGCAATCCCTCATTCTCGCTCATGATATGGAAGAGGTTGTAGAGATGTCCCACATCATATATCTCCAGTTCCGGCTTGGTTCCGTTGTCCTTCATGATTCTTAGGACTCTCTCAATATCCGAGAAGGTATTTGGGAATATAAACCCACGAGTGCGCTCCAGAAAAGGCTTTTCCCAGTCATAGATCCAGTCTTTGTATTTCTTGGCTAGGGGAAACATGCCGAAATTTATGGAACCCATATTCAGCGAAGCCAGTTCCGGCTTGAACTCCGGAACAACGGAAACCCTTTCCTCAACACTCATCCCCTGCCCGCCGCCTGTGGACAGGCAAATTATTGCGTCACATTCACGCCTTATCTCCTGAACGATCTCCCTAAAGAGCGACAAATCTGCACTGGGATGACCATTTTCAGGATCCCGCGCGTGAATATGTACCTCTGCAGCGCCCGCCTCTACCGCAGCAACGGCGTCCCTTGCAATTTGTTCGGGTGTAATCGGGAGATAAGGTGACATGGTGGGCGTGTGGATAGCTCCAGTGATTGCAGCACTAACGACGACTTTTCTTTTCACTTTTCTTAACTCCTCCTAACATAAAACCCCACGTACAAACCATGCTCACGGGAAGGAAAATTCTGGCTGATCTCTCCTGACATTTAGCCGAGCCACCGTTTTCTTCTCTTATAGTGTTTGACCTCCCGATAACTCCTCCTTTTCCCCAGATCAGACAGTCCAAGGTAGAATTCCTTAACATCCTCGTTCTCTCTGAGTTCGTTCGCCGCTCCGTCCAGAACAATCTTGCCGCTTTCCATGACGTACCCGTAATCGGCAATGGAAAGCGCAGCCAATGCATTTTGTTCAACCAGGAGCACAGACATATCTTCATCTTTCATCAGGGAGGATACAATCCCAAAGATTTCCTGCACGAGCAAGGGAGCCAGCCCCATTGAAGGTTCGTCTAAGAGCATAAGCTTTGGCCTTGCCATGAGGGCTCGGGCGATAACAAGCATCTGCTGTTCGCCCCCAGAAAGATAACCGGTGATCCGGTTTTGCATTCTTTTGAGCGGTTCGAAATAGCCGTAGCATTTCTCCAGATCCGTCTTGGTGGACGCAGGATTCGTGGATCCTACCAATAGGTTTTCTTCAATGGTCAGATGTTGGAAAACACGACGGCCTTCCAGAATCTGGATGATTCCAAGTCGCACCAGTTCCTCCGGGTTTTTCTTGTCAACCCTCTCTTCCAGGAACTCGATTTTGCCGTCGGTCACCTCACCTTCTTCTGATTTCAGCAGACCTGATATGGCCTTCAAAACCGTGGTTTTCCCGGCACCGTTTGCGCCAAGGAGGCTGACGATTTGCCTTTCCCGGACCTCCATGTACACGCCGCGGAGGACGAGAATCACCCCCAAGTACTTCACCTCGATGTTATTAACCGTTAACAAGACTTCCTCCAGGCTTTGATTGAGGAGAGCCCCTTCCAGGGGCTTTCTTGATCCTCCGGAAGGGAACAACTCCATATAGACCTATTTCACCCACCAGTCGGCATTCATCTGCTCCGGCCTCAGTTTGGGCACATCAATCCATCCGGAGACCGCCTTGATGGTGAGCCCCTTTGCCCCTTCGACCACTTCGAAGGCCCGGATCTTCTGATAAGGCCTGTGGTCTTCTTCGGAGAATGTAATGGGGGCAACCATTCCCATTGCCGTATATCCCTTCATATTATGGGCGCAGACCTCGCGAACCACCTTGCGACCCTCCTGGATATCCTTTGTGAGTCGCTCATAACCCACCTTGTCCATGGCCCTTTTGATGGCTTCCAGTTTCATGGCCATCCGGAACCATCCCCAGTAGTAGGTATGACGCGTAGGCACGACACCTTTGTGCCATTCCTTGGCAAGCTGATGGATAACCTTGATGGCCTCCACATCCTTGTCGTCTTGGGTGGCGTACGGAAGGAAAGAGAGCATGCCGATGCCTGCCTTGCCCATTCCTTTGATGGCACCAGGGTCCAGTGGTCCGAAATAGGGTGACATACGGGGTATTTTCAGACCCACCCGGCGCATGTCTTTGCTCATTACGGTCCAGCAGGGTGCAGTCTGAATGCCGATAAGGATGTCAGGCTTTTCCTTTTTCATGGCCAACACAAAAGACATGGTATCGGTGGGCTTGAAAGGCGTATACATCTCTATCACCACCGGGATGTTCATCTGTTTGCACTGGTCTTTAAAGTACTTGGCACTCGTTCTCCCGGGCAGGGCATCCATGTGCATCAAGGCAACCCGCGGAGCCTTGTTGTTTTTGGCATACCAGCGTTTTTCAAGCCACCATTTGAACACAGCGCCCCCACCGTCTGCCCACATACATACGCTGGGGAAGTACCATCCGCCCTTGATAAATGTGGCGGTAGGTTCGGCCCCATGCTCGTGACAGATTCCTTTTTCGTAAGGCGTCTGCATCTTCTCTATGGCCATGGCAGCACCCGATGACACATTGGTCATGAAAAGGACATTTTCCTCGTCCCTAAACTTTTTGTAAGCGGCAATTTCCCTGTCCATGTTGTAGGATGTGTCAATGCCGATCAATTTAACTTTATGGCCGTTGATGCCCCCCAGCTTTTCATTGACATAACGGACATAGTCCCGCTCCCCATCCGCGATGGGAGTACCGCTGGGGGCAAAGGGGCCGGTCAAGTCCCAGGCTGCTCCCACGACGACTTCCCCAGGTTTGAATGCATGGGAAGCATGGCCAGGGACGAAAAGGTTAAAGGCGAAAGCCAACGCCACAAACATTCCGACAACCATTGCTAAACGTTTCATTTTTTCTACCTCCAATTTTAAGGTTAATTGTTGAGTCCGTCTCCCCTGATCCCTGCACGGGAGAACGAAAACTTCACCGAAGCCCTCTTTCTGGTACTTTCCCCTCAAAGTATTTCTGTCTTCTCCCCTCATTCTACCCCTAAGGCCAATAGGGATAGGGCCAGAGGTGAAGATACTTCTTTAATTTCTCCCAACTATTGGCCAAACCCCTGGGCTCATAGATGAGAAACAGAATGACCACCAACCCAAAAACAACCTGCCTAAAGGGAGCCAGAAACCGCGTTACTTCCGGATATATATTGATCAAAACAGCAAAGCCATTGGTCAGACCTTCGTTCAGTCCCATGATGAGAATTACTCCAAAATAAGTCCCCGGCACACTGCCAAGCCCCCCAACGAGCAGGTAGCCGAGAAACCACATGGAAGAATGCAGAGAAAAGGCCTCGGGCATCACCATTCGATAGAAATGCGCATAAAGCCCTCCTGCAAAACCCGCGTAAAGGCATGAAATAAAGAACGCCAGCAACTTGTAACGGTACAGACTGATGCCCATCAATTCCGCAGCCAGGTCGTTGTTGTTGATCGCCACAAAAGCGCGCCCCGCCTTGGAACGAAGGATGTTTTTCGTTGCTATGGTAAAAGCAACCAGACAGACCATGACGAGGATGAAATACGCCCGCTCATCCTGAATGGCTGTTGGTGCCGGGTGTCCGAATTCCCCTTTTGTTAGGCCCTGCCAATGGGTAATGATGTACATAATGATGAACTGGGCCGCAAAGGTAGCCATCAAAAGGTAAAAGCCTTTGATACGCAAAGAAGGGAGCCCGAATATCAATCCCACGACGCCGGCAACCACAGCCGCAGCCGGTAGCGACAGATACAGTGGGACCCCGTGATAAGTCAGAATCGCCGAAGTGTAGGCACCCACCGCCATAAATGCTGCGTGGGCGATGGAGAATTGACCGGCATAGCCAGTTAAGACCTGAAGGCCCAGTGCAGAGATGATCGTGATGGCCGTCAGGGTGGCAAAGTGGATCAGGTACGTGCTCCCGGAAAAAAGTAGGAGCAAACAGAAAACCAATCCTGCCAGGCACCAGGCGACATGCGCCTTAGTGCGCACAATGGCACTGTCCAGCCTATAGCTCTCATTGAAGGTTCCGCAAGGCAGATACATGTCTAGATCCTCTCAATCCTTTCTAATCCAAATAGACCGTGGGGTTTGATTATGAGTATGATCATCAGCACCACAAATGGTGCCACGTCCTTTATTCCGGACAGATAAGGTTCTAAATATATTCCGGCCAGATTTTCCAGCACGCCGATTATGATACCCCCCAAAATGGCTCCCAGAATGGATTCCAGACCCCCAAGGATGACAACGGGCATGGCCTTCAGGCCAATAAAGCTGAGCCCAAAATAGACCATTGAAATGAGTCCCAGGATAATACCCCCCGCCGCGGCAATAGCCGTACCGATGGCCCAGGAAAGGGAAAAAATCGTCTTCACACCCACACCCGCAGCTTGAGCCGCCAGTTGGTCCTCTGAAACGGCCCGCATCTTGAGACCAATTCGCGTATAACGGAAGAAAAAGCCGACTAGGATAAAAAAGAAGAGACAAACACCCATGGCCCAGACGTATTCGTGAGACATAATGACGCCCCCGACCTCGATGGGCGTTTCAGGGAAAACCGTGGAGTAACTGTAGTAATTAACGCTCCAGATAAAGATAGTCACGCCTTCGATGATCGATAGAAAGGCAATGGTCATCATCACCACGCCCAAAAGAGGCTGGCCAATCATGGGGCGGAATAACAGCCTGTCAATAATCATACCCAACAGAAAGGCCAAAGCTACAGACGCAATAAACGATAACCACATAGGGAACCCTATCGTGACGCTGAAGGTGTAACACAAGAAGGACCCAAGCATCACCAATCCACCCTGTGCTACATTGAGAATCCCTGTTGACTTGTAGATAATCACGAAACCCAGGGCGCATAACCCGTAGATAGCCCCCACAGCCAACCCTGTAAATATTCCTTGAAGTATCATTTGCATGTCTTAAATTCCTCACTGTTTGAAATTCGAGCCTAATCCACGGGCCGAACCACCAGTTCCGTCTTCATTTTGCGAACGCGGCCGTCCTGATATTTGACCTCCGCTTCAATAGGAACCCTTTCCTTGCCCGTATACATACCGTTGATCACGGTCTCATAACGTTCCTCCATGTACGAACGCCGGAGCTTTCTGGTCCTTGTGAGTTCGGCCTCATCCGGGTCAAATTCCTTATGCAGAACCACAAAAGCTTTGACTCTGGATTCCTCCGGCAGATTCGCATTGATTTGTCGAATCTCGCCTCTGATCAGTTCGGCAACTTCATCCTTCTGGGATAGATCCAGAAAAGTAGTGTAACCGAGACCCTGCTTCTCAGCCCTTTTTCCGACATTTTGGAAGTCCATGCTGATGATACAGACCACGAAATCCTGATCGGGTCCTCCCACTGCAATACATTCCTGAATGTACCGGGAAAAACGCAGCCTCACTTCGATATAATTGGGCGAAAACCGCCGTTCCCCGGAGAGTTCGCGAAAATCAGATACCCTGTCGATATAAATCAGGTGTCCGTCATCCGTAAAAGTCCCTCCGTCGCCGGAACGGAACCACCCATCTTTGAGAATCTCCTCCGTGGCCTCGGGGTTTTTGTAATAACCCTGAAAAACGCCGACCCCTTTAATGAGGATTTCACCTTCATCCGAGATCTTCACCTCCGAACCTGGCGCCACCACGCCTACAGACTCCGGCCTCACGTCATCATCGTAATGAATGGTAACCAGGCCGGACTCCGTGGCCCCATAGAACTGCTTGAGGTTAATACCGATGGCCCGGAAAAAAACGATAATCTCCGGACTCAGGGCTGCACCCGCCGTATAAGCGAATCGGATTTTTGAAAGGCCGATTTTATCCCGTAGACCCCCATAACAAAGCCCTCCCATGGCATACAAAAACCTTTCCCAGGGGCCTATACGTTCACCTTTTAGCTTCTTACGACTCACCCTCAAGCCTATGGGAAGGAAAAAATCGAAAGCCCATCTCTTTGGGCCTGTGGCGTCACTCATCTTGGCCTGAACATTGGCGCAAACGTTCTCCCAGAGACGGCCGGAATACATGATAAACTGGGAGCCGATCTCACGGATGTTTTCCTGAACTGTATCAGGTTCTTCCGGAAAATTGACAGTAAAGCCATACAGCAGACTGCTCGTGATCCCCAGATTCTGCTCGGCTATCCAGGCCGGTGGAATAAAGGAGAGATAATCATCAGAGGGACGGCGCGGGTCCACCTCGTGCCAGGCCTTACAGATCTCAATGGAATTGCGGTGAGAGATCATGGCACCTTTGGGCTCGCCGGTGGTACCACTTGTGTAACAGATGATGGCGAGATCATCGTAACGTCCCTCATCAATGCTCCGCTCAATTCTCCCGGGCGAGTGCCGGTCTTCTTCCTTGCCCAGGGCCACAACATCTTCAAAGCTCATCAACTTCGGATGGTCGTAAAACCAGATTCCTTTGGGCTTCCAGTAAATAACCTTTTCAACATTGGGCAACCGGTCCAGCATCTGAAGAACCTTATCCACTTGCTCCTGGTCACAGGCCACAACAAAACGTGCATCCGAGTGCGAGACAAAATAGTCGATTTCTTCGGCCGTACAGTCTGTAAAAACCCCTACAGCGTGTCCGCCCCCGGCCTGAGCACCCAACTCTGCCCAGTACCACTCGGGATCATTTTCACCAATGATGCAAACAGCATCACCCCGTCCCAGGCCCAGAACCATCAGACCCAGGCCGAAATACCGTGTTTGTTCGTAGTATTCATCATACGTATAGGTATTCCAGATGCCGTATTCCTTTCTGCGCATCGCTATACGATCGGGCTCCTGTTCTGCCCTTGAACGCAGCAGCTGGGGTAATGTCTCGCCAACTATCTCTTCCATTATGCTCTCTACCTCGTTAATTAAGATCCTAAATACGCCTCAATCACTTTCTTATTGCTCTTCACCTCATCAGGGGTGCCTTCAGCAATTTTTCTTCCATATTCAAGAACGATGACTCGGTCGGAAATATCCATGACAAGCCCCATATCATGCTCTATCAAGACCAGGGGGATCTTCTTTAAGTCATGAACATCCAGAATATATCGGGCCATATCTTCTTTCTCTTCTACATTCATTCCGGCCATGGACTCGTCCAACAGGAGCACCTCCGGATCCAATGCCAGAGCTCGGCCTAGTTCCACCCTCTTCCGCAACCCGTATGGGAGAACTCCCGCATGGGCGTGACGAATCGGCTGCATCTCCAGTAGATCAATAATTTCCTCCACAGCACGGCGATGTTTTAATTCCTCGTTTCTGGTCTTCCCAAAATAAATTGCACCCCAGAGCAACCCCATCTTCATTCTGATATGACGACCCGCCAGGAGATTATCCAGGGCTGAAAGACCTGAAAAAAGCTCGATTTGCTGAAAAGTCCTACCAACGCCGAGTTCGGCGATACGATGGGAGGGGAGTTTGGTGAGATCTTTATTCTTGTACAAGATAGAACCTTGTTGGGGTCGATAGAAGCCACTCAAGCAGTTGAGCACGCTGGTCTTGCCTGCTCCGTTGGGTCCAATGATGGCCAATATCTCATTCGGCATAATATCGAAGGAGATATCTGAAAGGACCTGAATAGCACCAAACTTCAGGGTGATGTTCCGGGTACGCAGTACCGGTTCTGACGGGTGGGATTGAGCATTCTGTGTCATTTTACAAGCCTTTTCTCGGAGGTTTAAATTGGTGAAATTACAATCTCTAAATCATGACAATATGATTGACCACCATGTCTGCTTTTGCATCCGAATTCCTCGATCCGACATCTATTCGCTATTGAGCGCATTTGAGCGCACAGCTGCCTTAGGTTATAGACCACCCCCCATCCACGGGCAGTACAACCCCTGTAATATAATTGGAGGCCGCAGAAGAGAAAAACGTGACGGCACCTATGAGGTCCTCATGCTCTCCAATTCGGCCGGCGGGAATACTCCCTAAAATTTTTTTAACGAATTTTCCATCGCTAAGCCGGTCTCTGTTTATGTCGGTGAGAATGTAGGCGGGTGCCAAGGCATTAACCTGGATATTGTATCGCGACCACTCTACAGCCCACGCCCTCGTCAACTGGTTAATTGCCCCTTTGCTTACACAATAGGCCACGGCCTGAGGAACCGGATTCGTGCCCAGCACAGAGGACATGTTTACGATTTTTCCGGCTCCCTTGGCGATCATCCCTTTCACCACGGCCCTAGCCAAGCGAAAGTAACCGTTGAGATTCACATCGAGAACCCGCTGCCAGTCTGACTCCTCCATATCTTCCGCCTTCACATTCTCAACGCTCATACCGGCGTTGTTTATGAGCACGTCGATCATGCCGCCGGCTTTCTCTTGGGCCAGGGCCACAGCGTTTTGAATATCTTTTTCAGAGGTCACGTCCATGCGGACATAGCTGCATTTCTTATGCTGTTTCTTAATCGCTTCCGAAGTTTCAATAAGGTGCTTTTCATCTCTCGCCGCGATCACCACATTGGCATCCTGTTGCGCAAGACCTGTGGCAATTTCCCGACCGAGGCCCCGATTTCCTCCGCTGACAAGGATGATTTTGTCCTCCACTGAAAACATATTCATCTTGAACAACACGCGATTCAGGCTGTCGCCTCCTCAATACATTCTCGTTCGCAATGCTCGGAGAGATAAAAAATACGAATCCAACAAATCCTACAGTCCCTTTTCTAGTTCACGGAAGATCACCTGACACATGATCTCACTGGTGCCCCCACCAATGGTCATAATCCTAGCGTCCCTCAAATAACGCTCAACAGGAAACTCCCGGATATAGCCATAACCACCGAAGATCTGTGTGGCATCCAGCGCGTTCTGCAGGGCCATCTCTGATGCAAGCAGCTTTGCAGCCGCCGTTTCCATGGTCATCGCGGCAGGTCCATTTTCCGACATCTTGAATGCCTGGGACCAGACCATGGCCTTGACCGCCTCAACCTTTGTCGCCATCCGAGCCAGTTTCTCCATGACCATCTGAAAATCCGCAATGCGCTTTCCAAACTGCACACGCTCTCTGGCATACTGAACCGAATCTTCCAGACAGGCTCTACCCAGGCCCAAACTTTCTGCGGCAAGAAGCAGGCGTTCCGAGTTCAACCCCGACATCAGGATCTTTACGCCGCCGTTGACTTCTCCTATAATGTTTTCGCGGGGAACCCGGCAGTCCTCAAAAATCAAGTCGCCGGTGGGTGAACCCCGCCATCCCAGCTTTTCGAGTTTCTTCCCGGAGGTGAAACCATCGAAACCTTTTTCCACGACAAAGGCAGTTATGCCTTTCCCTCTGGCCTTAGGGTCTGTCCTGGCGTACACGAGGAACAAATCTCCCACAGGCCCATTGGTGATAAATGTTTTTCTTCCGTTCAACACATAGAAGTCCCCGTCCTGGACGGCCCGGGTTTTCATGGCAAGGACGTCTGACCCAGCATCAGGTTCGGTCATGGCCATTCCTCCGAGCTTTTTCCCGGTAGCCAGATCCGGCAGAAATCGTTTCTTTTGTTCTTCGGTCCCGTTCCGGCAAATGTTTGCCGCGCACAGGTCCACATGGGCACCCCAACTCGCAGCTGTTGATGCACAGTAGCGGGCAAGCTTTTCACCCACAATACAGGCCTCCACGATTTTCCCTCTGAAACCACCGTATTCCTCAGGGATACCCAGTCCTAAAAGGCCCAGTTCCGCCATCTTTTCAAAGGTTTCCCTGGGGAAACGCTCCTGCTGATCGATCTCGGAGGCCAGAGGCGCAAGCTGTTCTTTTGCGAAACGAGAAACGGTATTACGCAGCAACACCTGTTGTTCTTCAAATTCCATTTTCTCTTTCCATTATTTCGAATCTGCGAGTTCAAAATAGGCGATGTCCTGGACATTGCCCTTTTTTACGGATGCAAACACCGCCCTAACGCGATCACCCACTTCTACGGATTGGCCCGCCTTCGTCCGCACAACATGAGAAAACAGATTGTCGGCACCATCCAGTTGAATGTAGCCGTAGTCATAAGGAACGGGCCTCCGGGTCCCTGTATCGGGGTCTATAAAGGGGTAATTTACAAGGGTCACAGCCTTCACAACGCCTTCGTTGCCTAGCTCAACGATATCGTACAACTTGACAAAACATGGTCCGCAGACCATTCGGGGCGGCACATAGACGCGACCACAGCTCTGACACTTGATTCCCACCAGAACCTCTCGATCCCTTATCTCTTGAAAGAACTTACTGCTCTCAATCCCAATCGCCCACTTGAAAGGCATGCGGGAAACATCTTCGATAGCAAGTAAGGATGTATCTCGTTCCCAATAACGCGTTCTCATTGCTTTCCCCTATTGCGGTTTACCCGCACCCACAATCAAGGCATCCGACCAGAAGCAGCCCCCAAAACCGGTGGCCATGGCCAGTCTCGCACCCTCAACCTGGCGTTTTTCCGCCCTGCCGAATATCTGGAGTGCGGTTTCTCCTACCCTTAAGAGCCCTGTAGCGCCAATACAATTTGTGGACAACACGCCCCCGGAAGGGTTCACCGGAAGCGTACCGCCCATATCTGTATGACCATCGGCAACAAACCGCGGGGCCTCGCCTGGTCCGCAGAGCCCAATAGATTCCATCCACTTGAGACCGGCAAATGAATAAGGCAGGTATAGCTCGCATACATCCAGTTCTTTTACCGGCTCTTTAATACCTGCAATTCTAAATACTTCTTTGGACGCTCCCTCAAGAGAAGTGAGGCGTGTGTAGTCGATGTCCCCGAACCAGGTGGTGTCGTGGCGTACTGAAACAGCATGAATCCATGCAGGCTTAGGGCATCTTTTCTCGGCCACATCCTCTCTACTGAAGATCACCGCTGCAGCACCGTCGGAACGGGGGCAGATGTCCAAAAGCTTGATCGGTTCTGTCAGCATTTGGGAGTACATGACATCTTCGATGGTCACTGCTTCACGCAGATGTGCGTAAGGGTTATTCATGGCATTTCCCCGGTCTCGCACTGTCACACGGGCTCCATCTTCTTCTGTGACACCGTACTCTCTCATATAGGCCGATGCCTCCACCGCCAGACTCGGGATTGCACCTGAGTAGGAAAAACGATCCCAAACAGGATCGGAACAGGTTATGATGGCGCCGGTCGTATCCGATTCTGAATTCTTCTCCCAGCCGATGGCCATAACATTGTTGAAAAGACCTGAGGCCACATGATAATACGCTGCAATGGCAACCGTGGTGCCTGTGGTCCCACCGGTGGTCACCTTGAAAATAGGCTTCATAAAAGCACCGGCCCCTTCAACACTCCAGGTATCCACATAGTTGATCCCTTCGAAGTGATCCATGTTGCCGATAACGACGGCATCGATCTCTTCCAGGGTCATCTCTGCGTCATCTAATGCCCGAACAACGGCTTCCTGGATCAATTCCAGACCATTGACGTCCCACCGCCGCGCGGAATGATGCGTCTGTCCAAATCCAATGATTGCAACCCGTCTACCCACAGGAATCTCCTCCTAATAATCCCCTAATATCACCACACAATGGGACTGCCCGCATGGACCATTGATACCATGCGCCAAACCAATCCTGGCGCGTTCAATCTGATGGTTTCCGGCCGTACCTCTTATTTGAAGGACGACTTCGGCGACCCGGACCAGGCCCGCGACCAAAACCGCGTGGGCCGAAAGTACACCGCCGGATGCATTTACAGGCATAGAACCATTCAGCTCAGTGATACCATCCCTGAGCAGCTTCCCGCCCTCACCAGCCTCGCAAAACCCCAGCCCCTCCAGCCAGAGGGGTTCCATATAGGAAAAGGCATCGTAAACCTCAAGAAAATCAATCTCTCTTCCGGGATTTCCTATGCCAGCCATCTTATAACCGCGTTTGGCCGCTTCCACCAGAGCAATAGGCCTGGATAGGTCGCGATCACCCAAATAGTGCAGCTCAGCCGCATACCCTACCCCTTTTATCCACACGGGCCTTTGTCTGGATTCATGGGCGTTCTCCTCATCGGCAAGAATAATGGCACAGGCCCCGTCGGAAATCGGGGAGCAGTCAAGGAGCTTTAATGGATCGGCCACAGGCCGCGAAGACAAAACCTCTTCGACCGTCAGGTCCAAAGGGAGCTGGGCAAAGGGATTCTTCTTGGCGTTTCCATGGTTCTTGACCGAAGCTCTCGCCCAGTCCTCCGGATCAGCTCCAAGACGGTCCATGTAGGCCCTCGCCTGCAGCGCTGCGGAACTGATTGCGTCCAGCCCCAGAGGCCGATGATAAATAGGGTCGAACATTGCATTCGTAATGAGATTAGATGGCCCATCGGAACCTTTAGAATGCGCAACGATGAGTGTTGTTCCAAATGAATCGGACCATATGCGCATGGCACCATAGACCACGCCGAACATACCGTCGCCCTCGACCGTGCTGACGTTTTTCCCATAAGCGCCACAGGCATCCATCACGGCCATACTTGAAATCGTCCGTCCGTCCAAGAAATCATTGGAGACGGTAACCACATTATCAATTTGCTGGATGGTCATACCGGCGTCTTCAAGTGCACCGGTGGTAACTTCATAGACAAGATCTGCGTAATTGCGATCTGTGATTCGCCTTTCGAAACGTGTCTGGGCTATTCCTACAACGCCTACCTTTTTCAACCGCCCTGACCTCCGACTGGGGTAAAGTACTCAATATCCAGGATGTTACCTTGTGGATCCAAGGCAAAGACGGGCTTGAGCCTCGTGCCAGACTTTAGATCTTCCAATTCCGTGCCATAAACTAAATGGGTAAACCCACGGGTCGCCCCGTCCAGATCGATGATTGCATAGGCAAAGGGAGGCTTTATGGGCTGGGCCTTATGATCATAACGAACCACAGTGTAATGCCGAAGTGTTCCTTCAGGGCCGATTTCTACCCAAGCATCCTCATCAATCTCACTGAAGCAAACCGGACAGCGCATCCTCGGTGGTACCCAAATATCCTTGCATTTCCTGCACGCACTCGCCATGATCCGGCCGTTATCCCTCAACTCAATGAAAAACCGGCTCCCAACCCGCCCAACCGTCCAGGAGTAAGGCATAAATATCCCTCCCTCAAAATCAATGGGCTTTGTCTCACGCCGCCACTGATCCTCCATAGGGATTTCTCCTTTATTTTCCATCCGAAAGTGCGTTGTTTAAGTAGTCGATAATAGTCTGCATCGTAGAACCTGGAGGAAAGATTCCGCCCATTCCCATTTCCTTGAGCGCCCTCAAGTCATCAGGGGGAATCACGCCCCCCCCAAAGAAGAGGATGTCTTCAAGGCCTTTCTCTTTAAGAAGGGCTTGTACTTTGGGAAAGATCGTCATATGAGCACCTGAAAGCACGCTCAAGCCGATGGCATCCACATTCTCTTGAACGGCTGTGTCAACAATCATTTCCGGAGTCCAGTGCAAACCCGTATAAATCACTTCCATTCCCGCGTCCCGCAGGGCCAGCGCAACCGTCCGCGCCCCCCGATCATGTCCGTCCAGGCCGGGCTTAGCAATCAAGATACGAAAAACTCGCGCCCCCATTCCTTCTCTCCTAATCAGATCTAATCTTAAAGGCCAGGATCCTGGTACGTACCGAAAACCTTTCGGTATAGCGCCCCGATCTCTCCCACCGTTGCACCAACCTTGACAGCCTCCATTGTGGCTTCGATCGTGTTCTGCCCCTGACTAGCGACTTTCTCGAGATTCGCAAGCGCCTTTTCTGTTTTTTCAGCGTCCCGTTCTCTGCGGACTTTATTGAGCCTTTCAATTTGTTTTTTCTCAAGTTCGGGCGGTACCCTCATTATTTCAAAACTGATTTCCTCCTGAGGTTCTGCAAAGCAATTCACGCCCACGACTTTTCTTGAACCCTTGTCTGTTTCCATCTGTTCCCGGTGAGCCTCGAGGGTAATCTCCGTCTGAACAAAATTGTTTTCGACTGCAGCAAGCATCCCGCCCATCTCCTCAATTTTTTCGACCAGACTTCGAGCCCTGTTTTCGATCTCACCTGTGAGCGATTCGACAAAATAGGATCCGGCAAGAGGGTCTGCCGTATTGGTCACCCCGCTTTCCAAAGCCAGGACCTGCTGCGTACGCAGAGAGATTTTTGCCGCCTCCGCACTGGGGATGGAAAGGGCCTCGTCATAGGAATTGGTATGAAGGCTTTGCGTGCCCCCCAGGATGGCAGCTAGGGCCTGCACGGTCGTCCGCATGATGTTGTTCAACGGCTGCTGCGCAGTTAGTGAGGAGCCTGCCGTTTGAGTATGGAAACGAAGCATGCAGGAGCGGGGATTGTTGGGTTTGAATTTCTCCGAGACCAACCTGTACCAGAGGCGGCGAGCTGCCCGGTACTTGGCTATTTCCTCAAAAAAATCGTTATGGGCATTGTAGAAAAACGAAAGACGTGGCGCGAAAGCATCTACTTCCAGCCCACGATCCACTCCGGCTCTAATGTATGAAAGCCCGGCGGCCAAGGTAAAGCCCACCTCCTGAACCGCTGTGCATCCGGCCTCCCTGTAGTGGTATCCTACCACGCTCACGGGGTTGAATCTCGGCATTGATTTGGTGCAGAACTCAATGACGTCTACACAAAGCTTCAGAGAACCCTTGGGCGGTACAATCCAGCTTTTTGCTCCTGCCGTAATGGTAAATGGATCGTTCTGCAATGTTCCCGACAGGGATTCGACTGGGATTCCCCTTTCCTGGGCAACAGCCAGATACATACAGAAAAGAATGGGGTAATTGTAAATTATTGATGTACTTACTTTGTCTAACTCCAATCCGGCCAGCAGATTCCTCATATCAGAAAGCGTATCTATGGCAACGCCCTCTCTGCCTACCTCACCATCGCTTAAGGTGTTATCCGAATCCAAACCATAGATGGTGGGCGTGTCCGGAACGATATTCAACCCTGTTTGCCCTTGTTTATTCAGGAATCGCAATCTTTCGTTGGTTTCTTCTGCAGTGCCGTACCCACAGACTTGGCGCTGGGACCACAATTGTCTGCGATACATCTCCTGATAGACACCCCGCGTAAATGGAGGCCCTCCCGGAAGGCCCAAGTCGGCAAAATAATCCAGGGCTTCGGTGTCAAGAGGTGTATAGAGGGACTTTACAGGGATTCCTGAAGTCGTTAGCACTTCTTTTGATTTACACTCGACTCCCGCCTCATTCAAGGCCTTCTTAATCTCGCTCAACTTGCTTTTTTCCGACATGATCTTCTTAACCCGAATACGTGGATCTTGATCCGCCCTAAAGGGTCGGCAACTTAGAATATACCTCGGAATCCTAAATTTTCGAGCAACATTCGTTATTTTAGACAGATACAGCAAAAAAAAGTCTTTGTCAATAAAAAAATTGACTTAATAAATTATACTTAAATACTTTATAGTGTGCTATTATTGGCCCGATTATTGTTCACACATCTTTTTTTACTATCTATTTTCATTTTTTTAGCGAAAATATAGCTACAAATTATCTGGAATGTGTTGTGTAAAGTGACTTTATCAGGCTTAACTAATTTCAAAACACTGAGTTAGTTTAGAATTATGCTCATTTATTTCTTTACTTATAGCATTGTTTTGTTCTATAATACTGTCAAAAGCATTGGCCACGACGGTTTCCGGTATCTGTGCGACTGCCCTGGCAAAGAAAAAGATTCGCCTTCCAGGAAATTTGCATTGGCTTTTGATTATATTTTTTGCCAGATTAACCCTAATTAGGGCCTGTCAACAAAGGATGAAGGTCAAGTGACTGTTGAACCACAAGCCCCGATCCTATCCCTGAAAAACCGCTTGGTAGGATTCTGTAGCTGAAGAGTTATCCGATGAAAAAACAGGACAAAAGAGAAATGGTTCTCAGTGCCGCCGAGGAAGTAATGTCTGAGAAAGGACTTGTTGAATCCACAATTTCTGAAATCGGCCGTAAGGCCGGGGTCGCTGATTCAGTGATTTATCAATATTTCAGGGGCAAAGAAGATCTACTTTTTTCAATCCCCGGGGAAAAAATGAAGGAGGTTCTAACCCTCCTCGACGAACAGCTTCAAGGAATCCCGGATGCGGGAAGCCGACTCAGTAAGATGGCCTGGTTTCATCTGTGGTATAACGATATGCATCCGGGCTACGCGCGCATTCTTCTTCTGGAATGCCGCTCTTCCCCAGCGTTTTACAATTCTACTGCTTACCAGCTTGTAAGAAAATACACGAGAGTTTTATTGGATATCCTGAAACAGGGCGTGGAGAGCGGGCTGTTTCGTCCTGATTTGGAGATTCGCCTGATGCGCGATATCATTATGGGGACGCTGAACGAACAGACTATCAGTTGTTTGGCAATCCAGGAGATCAAGGAAAGCGTATCGGACCTTGAGGATATTATATCACTCATTAATGCGATGATTACCCGGAGAGAAGAAAATGAAGTGAGCAAGTCAGACAGAATTCTCACAGCGGCAGAAGGGGTTTTCGCAAAAAAGGGTTTCTCGAAGGCGACGGTATCGGAAATTGCCAATATGGCTCAAGTTGCCGAGGGGACTGTTTATGAGTACTTTGAAAACAAGGAAGACTTGCTTCTCTCTATTCCTGCAAAGCGATTTGAGGAGTACCTGAACGATTTGGCAGGGGTTTTCGAAATAAGAAACCCCGAAAAAAAACTCAAGCGGTTTATTCAATATCATTTTTCGCTCTTCCTTGTGGACAGAGAATTCCTGAAGGTATTTCTGCTTCAAATACAACTGGACAAGCGATTTTATGGAACAAAAGCATTCAAGAATTTCCAGGCCTATATCCGGATTATCGAGGAGATCATAGAGGACGGAAAATCGCAAGGGAGTTTTCGATCTGATGTGAACGCTCGCGTGTTTCGAAATATGTTCCTGGGCACGTTCAGCCATCTGGCCCTTCGGTGGGTCATTCTCGGAGAATCCGACAATGCTGACAAGATGCAAGAAATCGAGAAGGTAACGGATTTGCTCTGTTCCGCAGTAGCCAACCAGAAAGGGTAAAGGATTTCCCTTTGATCACCCACCTAAACGGCCGAAAAGACCTACTGGAATCTTCCCAGATTTCTTTCTCAAAGGTCTTTTTTTGCTATAAACCAAACTAAAAGGAACGAGCTGTAATGAAAGCAGAGGAAAACCGAAAAACAATAGAGAGATACTACCGGTGTCTGGCAGAAGGAGACGCCGAGACATTTGCATCTTTGCATACCGAAGACGTGGTTTTCAACTTGATAGGTAAGACGCCGGTTTCAGGACGTTTTTTGGGAAGAGCCGCATGCTTTTCAGAGGTGGCGGCACGGGTCGTCCGGGCGCTTGTGCCCGGCAGATTCAGGTTTGCCAAAAAATGGCGCATCATGGCGATCGAGGAGAACTGCGTGGTTGGTATCATGCAGGGGGGCGGTACCGCAAAAAACGGGCTCGAATACGAGCAGACCTATTGCCAGGTGTTTACAATGCACGATGGCAAGATTGCTGAATTACACGAGTTCTTCGATACGGCCCTGGCCGAAGAGGCGCTTTTTGGCAATAGGCTTGAACGTCCACAAACCGAACCTGCATTCCCTTTTGAATTTTGAGTCCGCAACCTCCTGCATAGCCAGAGGCTTGAGGAGGGACCCTAAAAGCAGCCAACGAAATGGCGCTCTTTATCCGGTTAATATTCGAATATCGAAGCTCGAAATTTGGATTTCGTATTTATGCACTCTATAAATCACCTGACTGACAGAGCCTATTAGGTCCAAACCAACAGAGCTGGTGGTTTAATGAGAATAATTATTCATGAACTGCCCTGGGAGGGGATAGGAAAAATCCTGAAAAGCACTCTCTGGAAAGAATACGGATAGATTGTAAGCGAGCTATTTCATTTGAACATCACAGCTTCGAGGTGAAATACCCATGACAGGGAAAAAGGTCAATGAGATACAAAAAGGTGACCGGGCAAGGTTTTCGAAAACGGTTTCTGAAAGCGACATCTACCTATACGCGGGAATCACAGGAGATTTCAATCCAGCTCATGTTAATCAGTCTTATGCAGAAAAGACCTTTTTTCAGTCCCGTATCGCACATGGTCTCTTGTCGGCCGGATTTATATCGACTGTTATTGCCTCCAAGCTTCCAGGTCCTGGAACGATTTACATCAAGCAGGAACTGAACTTTACTGCTCCGGTATACATCGGTGATACCATAACGGCATTTGTCGAAGTCCTTGAAGTAAGTGTCCCTGAGAATAGCGTGATTTTAAAGACGATATGCAAGAACCAAAAGGACGAGGTAGTTGTCGAGGGACAAGCAATTGTTTCGCCGCCAAAAGGATGATTAGACGGGGGGACATTGGTGCAGAAACTGTTTACAAAAGAAAAACGGGGAATTAGTCGTTGAGCCTAACTCCCCGAAAATGTTAAAGAAAGTTATTGCGTAAATGGTGCCGAAGGCGGGACTTGAACCCGCACGGGCGTAGCCCACTACCCCCTCAAGATAGCGTGTCTACCAGGTTCCACCACTTCGGCAAGTGCATTCCAGAAATTAAAACTTTTCCTGACTCTCCCCGGGTTGAGCCGGCGCCTGACTGGTTTCAGCCACCGGAGCACTTGACTGCTTGACACCCTCCATAATGGAGGAAGTAACCCCCCTCCCAAAGAAAATCGAAAGCCCCAGTGACGTCAACATAAATACAATGGCTGCGGCTGTAGTAACCTTATGCATAAACGAGGTTGCGCCCGCACTTCCAAAAACAGTCTGGCTTGATCCGCCAAAGGCCGCCCCCATGCCTGCTCCCTTTCCCTGCTGGACAAGAATGATCAGAATCAGCGAAAGGCAGACGACAACATGTACAATAAGAAATATAATTTGCATTTATTGACCTCTTTTATCAACCGACCCTATGTTCAGGCCATAATTAAACTATTTATTTTAGCCCATATATAAGAAAACGCAACAAAAAATCACTTAAACCACTAAAAATATAATGCTATCTGATATTTTTCTTAAGTGCCTATTGAACCTAAACGGCATTTTGCGTCGGATCAGTTCTCTCTAAAACGGATAAGCTTAACAAACGAATCTGCCTCCAGGCTTGCCCCACCCACAAGGGCACCATCAATATCAGGTTCTGACATGAGCTCCACGACATTTTCAGGTTTTACGCTGCCGCCGTAGAGAATCAGGACCTGATTTGCCGTTTCCGAATCAAAGTTTTTTTCAATCCATCGCCGGATAAACTCGTGGGCTTCCTGGGCCTGCCCGGGCGTAGCGGTCCGGCCTGTTCCAATGGCCCACACCGGCTCATAAGCCAGAATAGCGCCGGGAGACATAACCCTGTCTTTTGCAAAATTCTGCAATGAGCCATCCAATTGCTGCTGGAGCACCTCAAAAGTCCTGTCAGCCTCTCTCTCCTCCAAGGTCTCTCCTATACACACAATTGGAATCAGACCCAGAACAACCGCAGCCTTTACCTTGAGATCAATCATCTCGCTTGTTTCCTTGAAAATGCTTCTCCTTTCCGAATGCCCCAGGATAACATGGGTGCACCCAGCTTCCCGCAGCATTTTACCGGAAATCTCTCCGGTAAAGGCCCCGCTCATCTCAGAATACATGTTCTGGGCCGCTAAAAAAATCCTTGAATCTCCGATTGCATGCCTCACCGCGGAAAGGGCCGTAAACGGAGGAGCAACCAGTACATCCACGTCCACGAGATCGCCCATACCGGTTATGGTGGCGTCCACGAGCTTCACCGATTCATCAATGTCAAGATTCATCTTCCAGTTGCCTGCGATCAATGACATCCGGCCAGTCACTTCCACACCTCCGACTAAGTAAAAAACTCCCGACAACAGGACAGGGCTTTTAAGGAGCACCCCATAATGATGCATGGAGTCTCGATAACATGTTCAAATTCGAAGCTTAACTTATTTATTGGCCATATAAACTGCCAGATCCACCATACGGTTTGAGTAACCAAACTCGTTATCATACCAGGCCAGAACCTTCACCATATCCCCGATCGCCATTGTGGAAAGAGCGTCTATGATTGAAGAAGCAGTGGAGCCGTTGAAATCCACAGACACCAGGGGTTCATCACAGTAGATCAAAATCCCTTTAAGATCAGTTTCGGCGGCTTCTTTCATGGCAGTGTTTACTTCTTCTGCCGTGGCAGGTTTGCTGAGCTGGGCGACCAGATCCACCACCGATACATTAGGCGTTGGCACACGAATAGACATGCCGTTCAGCTTGCCCTCCAGTTGCGGCAGGACCAGGGAAACCGCCTTTGCAGCTCCTGTTGTAGTTGGGATCATGGAAACTGCTGCCGACCTGGCCCTTCTCAGGTCTTTATGGGGAAAATCGAGCAATCGCTGATCCCCGGTATAGGAATGGGTTGTGGTCATAAGGCCCTTTTCAATCCCAAAACGGTCAAGCAGGACCTTGCAGGGCGGGGCAAGACAATTGGTTGTACAGGATGCATTTGAAATAATATGGTGTTTTTGGGGATCGTATTCATGATGATTCACGCCCATTACCACCGTGATATCAGGCCCCTGTGCCGGTGCTGAGATAATTACTTTTTTTGCCCCTGCCTCCAGATGGCCGGAAGCCTTGTCCCGGTCCCTGAAAAGGCCGGTGCATTCAAATACCGTTTCAACGCCGATATCCTGCCAGGGCAGCCTTGAAGGTTCCCTTTCTTTAAATATTTCAATTTCTTTCCCGTTAACAATAAGGGAATGGTCCGTGCTCGATACATCCGCATCCAGGACACCGTGGACCGAGTCATATTTGACCAGGTGTGCCAGGGTTTGAGGATCTGTAAGATCATTTACAGCCGCAAATTCGATATCGTCATTGTTGAATCCTGCCCTGAAAACCATTCTACCGATGCGCCCAAAACCGTTTACAGCCACTTTTAACGACATCTTCTACCTCCTGATTGCCTTTGAAAATAGCGAGCGTACTCCCGTCAGGCCGGCTTAAAGATCCCCAGCAACCTGAATTGAAGCATTTCCGTCACAGTCAAGGTCACAACACGGTGTTTTGCCGAGACCCCGGCAATGATCCTTATTCTGAAGGAGTGATAGTGACATTACAATGGCATCTTCGTCGGTGTCGTTGTAATATCGTGGCCTGCGGCCTGCCTCCCTGAAACGCGCTTTTTCATATAGCCTTCGCGCCGTGAGGTTTGATGGCCTAACCTCCAGCCAGGCTGTCTGAATCCCTCTGGATATTCCCGCCTCAATCATCCTATCTAACATATACCGACCGAGCCCTTTTCCGCGTCTGCCGGGATGGACTGCAATATTCATTAAATGGATCTCACCAGCGAACACCCAGAAACAGATATACCCGGCGAACTCTCCATTCATTATTAGTGCCCACAGGTGGGAGGCCGGCTTATTTGTCTCCTCTCTAAAGGCATTCAGGCTCCAGGGAGAAGGAAAGGAGGACTTTTCAATATCCAGTATATCATCTATAAAATACTGAAAATTCTCTTTATTAATTATTTTAAGAGAGATCATTCTGATTCCAGCAATTTTCCGGCCAATGCAATGCTTTTTCTACCCGCCTGCTGGGCCTTCTCGCCCAGTTCACCCAACTTGAGGCGTTCCCTGTCCTGGACAGCGGCAACAACCATCGGCAGATTAACTCCGGTCAATACCTCTACCTTCTTTTCCTCCAGAAAGGAAAGACTCAGATTAGATGGAGTCCCGCCGAACATATCTGTAAGGACCAGAACCCCCTGACCGCTGTCAAGCTTCTTTATCTTCTCGGAAATCGACTTGAGCATTTCCGAGCTCTCTGTTGTCTGGGTAATAGAGATGTACTCAACGGCCTCAAGCCGTCCCATAATGAGTTTAGCGGCGTTCAGTAATTCCTTTCCCAGATCACAATGGGAAATAATCAACAATCCTATCATGATTCCCTTTTAGGTCCTTTAGACGGGTGAAAATTCCTCGTCGGTTTGAATAATTGTCTGATAAATCTCTCCTCTTGTCCGGGCTTCCATCAATTTTTTCCTGAAAGTACCGTTCTTCAAAATCTTTGCTATTTTTGCCAGGACCTGTAAATGGACACTGGAGGAGTTTTCCGGTGCAACAAGAAGAAAAAAAAGATAAGCGGTCTGCCCATCCATTGAATCGAAGTCCAAACCCTTATTGCTCCTCCCAAATGAAATCAGGGGGTGCTTAATACCGTTCAGCTTTCCGTGGGGTATGGCTACTCCGTCACCGATACCGGTACTTCCGAGGCGTTCCCTTTCCACAAGGACTCTGACAAGATCTCTTTTATTTACTGAAGGCTCACGATTGGATATCACCCAATTCTTCCAGAACGCCATTTTTGTCCTTGGCCTTCAAATCAGGAATAATGTTTTCTTCTTCTATAATTTCAGACATTTTCATTGCATAAATCCATCAAACTGTTAATAAATTAGGGCTCTTCTCAGTAATCTTTCATTTCCGGGTCGGTATTAACCAGTGCCCATCCACAAATCAATTTTGGGTACTATATAGTTTCCAATTCAGTCCCGCTCCAGCGGGATTTACAAGATCAAGGAAATCAAGGGATTACGCGGAGACGTACTATAAGTACGCCGCACAAGTGATCCCGCAGATTGACGCCGAGATTGTGAAAAACAGCCATTTATGGATGACTAAGTAAGAGGTTCAATAAGCCCCAAGTTTCCGTCCCCTCGCTTATAAATCACGTTGATTTCACTGGAACCTGCATTTCTAAATACCAAAAACTCCCGTCTTGACAGATTAAGCTGCATGGCAGCTTCCTCCGGGTCCATGGGTTTTGCGACCATTTTTTCAACCTCAATCACCGGCTCATCCTGACCGAGCACCGTGATCTCGTCTGCCTCCTCACCAATTATGCCCCCCTCCCTCTTCAGGTTTTCGGATCGACGTCTTCTCATCTTTGATAAACGCCTCTTTACCTGCTTTTCGATTTTATCCATAACCTGATCAATTGCCGAATACATATCCCCTGTCTCTTCGACCGCTTTAATCCTGGTCCCGTTGACATCTAACGTTACATCAGCCTGATGCCTGAATTTCTCGACCGTCAGCACGATATGGGCTTCCATTGGAAAATCCAGGTATTTCTTTATCTTGGATACTTTGTCCTCAGCATAGGCTTTTAGACTCTCCATTGGTTCCGTGTGTCTGAATGTCACAGTGATATCCATATACTTCCCCTCCAAAAATTCGGTAGTTTAAAAAAGGAATAACAAGATGTCAAAGATATACTTCAATAAAAGTTCTTCCGCTTTCTTGACGGCAAAATAGCCATCGACTCCCGATATTTTGCAACGGTTCGACGTGCAGCGTTTATGTTCCGTCTTTTCAGAATACGTACAATCTCTTGGTCGCTGCAAGGTTTGTCTTTATTTTCCGCTTTAATGATATTCCGAATATGTTCCTTTACACTTTCCGAGGCAACCGCCTCTCCGTTAACACTGTTTATGGAGCTATTGAAGAAAAACTTCAACTCAAAGGTCCCTTGCGGCGTAAAAACATATTTATTTGTGGTCACCCTGCTGACCGTGGATTCATGCATTTCTATGTCTTCAGCCACATCACGAAGAACAAGAGGTTTGAGTTGGGTCATACCCTTATCAAAAAAATCCCTTTGAAACCGAACAATACTTTCCGTCACCCGGTATATGGTTCTTTGCCGCTGGTGAATACTCTTTATCAGCCAGGCTGCCGATCTAAGCTTCTCCTGTATATATGTCCTGGCATTCTCAGACAAAGAGTTTTTATTTCGCAGTATGTCCTTATAGTAGGCACTAATCCGTAATTTGGGCAGGCCATCTTCGTTCAGCACGATTTGATAATCATCGCCCATTTCAAAAACATAGATGTCAGGGGTTATATAGATCGTTTCCTCCTCCGAGTAAGCTCTGCCCGGTTTTGGCTCCAACCCCTGAATTACGAAAACTGCTCTGAGGATCTCCTCAAACGGCACGGAAAGCTCTTTTGCAATTCGATCGTATCTCTTGACCTCAAGGTCTTTCAGATGATCCGTTATTATTCTCTCAACGATCGTCCCACCGAGGTTATGGAATCTGACCTGAATGAGCAATGATTCCTTCGTATCTCGTGCAGCGACCCCAATCGGATCAAAATTCTGAATGAAATAGAGCGCTTCGAGCACTTTTCCCAGCGGATATCCTGTGATTGTGGAAATCTCTTCCAACGGGATGTCCAGATATCCGTCTTCATCCAGATTCCCGATAATATGAACGCCAATCTCCCTTTGTTCTTTGTCGAGATTACTCATGTTGAGCTGCCACATGAGGTGGGAATTAAGACTGGTTTTAGTGGATGTAAAATTATCAAAAGGGGGAGCCTCCCTTTCTTCGTAAGGCGATCCGGCCCATCCCGTATTATACTCAGAAAGGTAATTCTCCCAGTCCACGTCATCCCGTGCGCATTCTACGACCGTCACCTCCGGGACATCAGAAGTACTCTCCTCGACCACATCTTTCACGTCTTCTGTCTGGCTATCCTCCTCAGTCTCACCTGAAACCTGTTCTTCCAGTACCGGGTTTTCTTCCATTTCCTCGGTTATCGTATCAACGAGCTCAAGCCTGGAGAGTTGCAGGAGCTTAATGGCCTGCTGCAGCTGGGGAGTCATGATAAGCTGCTGGGTCAGGTTTAACGATTGTTTAAGCTCTATAGCCATAATGAAATGCTTAGTATCCCAGCACGGGTAATACCGCGTTAAGGTAAAGGGGTAAGCTCTGCCATTGCTGGCAGGGCCGGCCCGGGCGGACTGGGCCCTTACATGTTAAAATCCTCTCCGAGATAAATGCTCCGAGCGATTTTGCTTTTAACGATCTTTTCCGGAGAACCCTGTTCAATGATCTTTCCTTCACTTATGATATACGCCGTGTCACAGGCGCTTAACGTTTCCCTTACGTTGTGGTCTGATATGATAATGCCCAGCCCCTTGTCTTTTAACTGCCTGATAATCTGCTGGATATCATTCAGGGCAAGAGGATCGATCCCGGCAAACGGTTCATCCAGCAGCATGAACCTGGGTTGCGTGACCAGGGCCCGCGTTATCTCCAACCTTCTTCGCTCTCCCCCCGAAAGCAAGGAAGCCTTCTGTTTGGCCAGATGGGCAATGTTGAGTTCCGACAACAGCTCCTCAAGACGAACATTCCTCTCATTCGCAGAGATATCCAGTGTCTCAAGAATGGCCAGCAGGTTCTCCTCAACCGTCAACTTCCTAAATACGGATGGTTCCTGGGCCAGGTAATTGATCCCTTTTCTGGCCCTGAGATACATCGGATCATCCGTTACATCCTGTCCGTCCAGAAAGACCCTGCCTTTATATGGCCGCGTAAGGCCCACCAGCAAATAAAAGGTAGTAGTCTTACCTGCTCCGTTAGGGCCCAAAAGACCGACAATCTCCTGTCTCTTGACCGATATATTCACCTGGTCCACGACCCTCTTTCCGTCGTAAACCTTGACCAGGCCCTCCGCCTGGAGCATCTCTTTTGCAGCGGTCACAAGCGCTACCTCTTTTCGCGTTTGGGAAAAATGATAGCCTTCACCTTTTTGCCCACAAAGCTTTCCACAACACTCCTATTCTCTTTCAGAAAGATGGTAATTCGGTCACCTTCTACAAAATCATTTCCCTGCTTCACAACCGGGTTGCCAGTAAGAACAATTTTTTCATCGTCCTCAAAATAAACCGCCTTTTCTGCAGTTGCCAGGCCTCCCTGAGCACGACTAATTCTTACCCGTCCGGTGGCTATAATCTTGCTAATGCTCGAATCAGCCTCACTGGCCTTTTTACTGGTAGGTAAACTTTCATAGTAAACACGCATTTTTTGACTGTCTATAATAAAATCACCTATTTTAGCATTAACATCACCCGTAAATGTCACAACCTTTGATACATCATCCATTTCAAGGGTTTTTGACTTGATGACCATGGGCCTTTGCGCACTTTTCTTGATATTATCTTCCACCGTCTCTGATCGTATAGGGCCTGCAAACACTAACCCTAATATGAGCAATGCGGACAAAAAACATGGCTGTAATCTTAGGCTTCTCATCAGATCAAAGACCCCTTTTCTAATATTGTTACAACATCAGAGAGTATTCTGAGCCTCTTTTTCTTAAGATCCATAAAAAGACCCTTACCTGAAATTGAAAATGAAGGGCCGAATATCTTAACCGGTTTATCTGTACTCACATATCCACTCTTCTCGTTGATTAGGATGTCGTCCGTCCTGATCCTGTATCCGGCTCCGGAAAATCCTTCCAAATCCCCCCACAGTTTGATCTCCCCCGAATCACGCGAATAATCCCCCCTCTTCCCCTTTAATTTGAAGATCGCCCTGTTCTCGGGTTCTATTCTCAGCCGAAAGTCATGAAAAGAGAGGGTCGTCTTATCTCCTGAAAATCTCACCTCTCTGGCATCCAGAACCCATTTTATCCCTTTGTCCGGATCATCCTGTGTATAATGGATACCTTCGAGCTTAAGCCCATCTCCAGGCAGGGTCTCGTGAACAATGGGTTCCTGGGCAACCTCTTTGCCGGGTTTTATGAGGAAAAAACCAACCACGAGCAGCAATACCGCTAACCCGAAAATCGGCCATTGCCTTTTAAAAAACATTCTCATTGATCAAATTTGATAACCTCGCAAAAAGTTGCTTTGCGCCTTTTTACTCGCTTGCTTGATAACTTCGCAAAAAGTCGTGTACCGCTGAATGCTTTTTACATTATATCAACGGCAAATTTGTTCTGTAAAGCCTATTTTCCGGCAAAAGCGGACAAGGCACGGTCCCATTTTCCCTGACACTTTAAAAGCAACTCACACGTCTCCCTGACAGCCCCGGACCCTCCTTTATTCCTTGTGACAAAGTCAGATGCTTCACGAACTTCTTTAACCGCATCTGCCACTGCTATGCACAGGCCTGCCTCCACAAACATGGCGAGATCGGGAAGGTCATCGCCCATACAGCAGACCTCGTGCTTTTTGACGCCTTTATCATTCATCAACTGTTTGCAGATAATTCCCTTGTCAGCAACGCCCTGGTATATCTCATTAATGCCCAGGTCCTTTGCACGGGTTTCCACCGCCCGTGATCTTCGTCCTGTAACGATAACCACTTCAACTCCGCCTGAAATCAGCATTTTCAATCCCAGCCCGTCTTTGATATCAAACGATTTGGTCTCCTCCACTCCCTCATCATTCAGGGTAATGCGTCCATCCGTCATGACGCCGTCCACATCGAGAAAAAATAATCTGATTTTTGCGGCCTTTTCTTCTATCATCACATGTCACCTCGATCATGAGTAATAGTTCACCGCAAGCTCAACCCCAGCTTACGCCTCAGAGAGCCATCGGTCGTGGGATAGGGAGCTGAGAAAGTCCCGCGAAGCGGGACGTTACATGAAATCGCGCAGCGATTTCATAAAGGGTGAACAATTATGATCTAGGAAAGTAATACCGGAGGCAGGTTTACTCCAGAGAACATTGATCGTTCAGAATCTTATAAGACTATGAATCTCCTTGAGCATCCTCAACAGGGGCCTTACTTCATCAAATGGCAGTGAATTGGGTCCATCGCAAAGCGCGGAATCCGGATCAGCGTGAATTTCAATAAAAACCCCGTCCGCGCCCGCTGCAACGGCAGCCCTGGACAGGTGACTCACAAATTCCCTCTGGCCTCCAGAGCAGGTGCCCTCTCCGCCGGGAAGTTGTACACTGTGGGTAGCGTCGAATACTACTGGAAACCCGAATTTCTTCATTATGGCTATGGATCTGATGTCAACCACCAGATTATTATAGCCAAAGGAACTTCCCCTCTCAGTAACCATGACGCTGTGATTGCCGGTGGAGGTCACCTTTTCAATGGCCGGTCCCATCTCGTAAGGCGAAAGAAACTGCCCCTTTTTAATATTGATGGGGATACCGGTCTGTGCTGCAGCGATTAGTAAATCGGTCTGACGGCACAAAAATGCCGGGATCTGAATCATATCAAGAATCCCGATTACTTCCTCAATCTCATCCGTGTTGTGGACATCTGACAAGACGGGCAACCCGGTTTCCTCTTTTACCTTGCGAATAATCTCCAGACCTTTCTTTATTCCAGGTCCCCTGTAGGAAACCAAAGAAGTTCGGTTGGCCTTATCGTAGGAGGTCTTGAAAATAACAGGGATCCCCAGTTCCTCAGCCGTCTGTCTTAAAAAATGTGCGGTTTCCAGGGTCTTGGTCTCATCTTCAATAACACAGGGTCCTGAGATCAGAAAAAAAGGGCCTTTTGTGTCTATGACCAAATCACCTATTTTAATAACATTTTCCATATTAACAGAGCCCGGTGTTAAAAATACCTGATTGGGAAACTGAGCTAAAAAATGCCCATGATTACGCAGTTATTTTTATCTAAAGACAGCCTGAAAGTCAAGAACGGTGCACAAGGCGCAGAGCGCACAGCGCTTGGCGAATTATTGATCTTTTGAGTCTGAATAGAACGGCGGGCTAAACTTTTTGATCATCCGGTTAATGAGTACGCCTCAAGACAACACATGATTGTGAGGTTGAAGGTTGAAGTGGTCTTTTCTTCAACCTTCCCATCTGCCAACTTCATATCTGAACAGTTTCGCGGTACTCATTAACCGGATGATCCAAACTTTTACTTGTCATGGTATGGTATAAACCTTATAGTACCGTTTGAATTCGTACCCGGGAGGAAAACAAGGAATGGCCCAGAAAAAGGTTTCAAGGACAATTAAAGACATTAACCGTAAGATAAAAGAGGGAAAGATTGTCGTTGTAACAGCCGATGAGATGGCGGATATCGTTAAAAGGAAGGGACCGCGAAAGGCCGCTCGTGAGGTTGATGTGGTGACAACGGGTACTTTCTCACCCATGTGTTCATCCGGGGCTTTTATTAACTTCGGTCACACCAAACCGGCTATCAAGGCCTCACATGTGTGGTTGAACTCAGTCCCTGCCTATGCAGGCATAGCCGCTGTAGATCTTTTTATTGGTGCTACCGAGCCTGCAGAGGATGATCCCTTGAACAGAGTACATCCGGGACAATTCAAATATGGCGGCGGCCATGTCATCCACGATCTTGTGGCAGGTAAAAAAGTAAATCTGACGGCCACCTCATATGGGACTGACTGTTACCCGAACCGCGAGATCAAAAAAAAGGTCACCCTTGCGGACCTGCCTTATGCTCTATTGCTAAATCCTCGAAATGCTTACCAAAATTACAATTGTGCAATTAATCTATCCAAGGTAACCAAATATACCTACATGGGTGTTTTGAAACCCAATGCAGGAAATGCAAACTATGCCACATCCGGGCAGTTGAGTCCCCTTTTCAACGATCCCTACTACCTAACACTGGGTCTGGGCACAAAGATCTTTCTGGGCGGCGCAAAGGGATACATCATTGGCCCCGGGACACAGCACAATGCTTATGCCAAAAGAGGGAAAAACGGCGTTCCCATGGAACCTGCCGGCACACTTATGGTCAAGGGCAACCTGAAAGAGATGGACCCCAAATGGGTGGCCGGGGTGAGCATGCTTGGCTACGGTTGCTCCCTTGCAGTGGGCCTGGGCATACCAATACCCATCCTGAATGAAGAAATGGCCCGCTTTACAGGCATTTCCGATGAAGAAATCTTTACCCGGATTATTGATTACGGGAACGATTATCCGCAAGGAGAAGCAACCAGTCTGGGCCAGGTAAGTTATGCGGAACTCAAGAGCGGCATGATCCGCTTTAATGGGCAGGATGTCCCCTCTGTCCCCTTATCATCATATGTCAGAGCCCTTGAAATCGCTCACATCCTGAAGGGCTGGATAGAAAAGGGCGAGTTCCTGCTCACTGAGCCGCAAGAAATGCTCCCCACTGTCGACAGGACGTGATATCCGGGATGTACGGTCTCAACATTCAACTTGGGTGTTGAGCCCTGACATCCTGTAATTATATTTTCTTTTCCATCATTTCCTTCAAATCCATACCAATACCATCAATGATATTCCTTGCAATCCCAAGCTTGCCCAGGTGAGCATGAATGTCCTCTCCACTCAGTTCTTCAAGTGGCTTTTCCGCAAACACATTTTTAAGCTTCTGCAGATAAGATATTGCTCCCTGTAGGTCTTTTATTAGATCGTCTCTCATATCTCCCATCTTTTCGATGCACCTCTCTTTATAACGCCATTACACACAATCCGGGATTGAATTAGGTTATCTTAACTCAAGAAAGCTCAAATACAACTCCGCTGTGTCTTCAGGCTTCTCAATCATCGGGAGATGGCCGACGCTATCCATAACCTCCGCCTTTGCCTTCGGCATAACCGATTCGAGAATCTTTGCACCAGATACGTGAAGTACCCTGTCCTTCTCACCCCAGACGATTAGGGCAGGAATCTTCAGGCCTTTCAGCAGTTCCTCCAAGGGCGGAACGTCCACAGACCGTAGCTGTTTGAAAATCTTGCGATTGAGCGGCCGATGCTCGATAGCTTCCTGAACTAGGAATTTCTTAATGGGACGGGGTATGAACGGCCTTTTCACAAAAACGAAATCCAGCAAGCGCTCATAATCTTCGACGCTTTCTACAACAAGGGGATTTGGTTTTCCATCCTTCAGCCAGCGGAACATTTCACTTGGTTCAGAAGAGGCAATACCGGCCGGGGCGATCAGCAGGAGACTTTTGAGGTCCTTCGGATAGCTTGCTGCATAGACTCCCGCAATGTTACCCCCCATGGAATTTCCGCCGAGATGGAACGACTTTATTCCCAGAGTTCGGACGAATGCCTTTACCCGCTCAGCCTGAACGCTGATGGTATAGTCGCCTTCAGGGTCGGGACTGCTTTGCCCGAAACCCGGCAGATCCGGTGCAATCACCCTGAAATGTGGTGTGAGGTACTTTCCGATTCGAGTCCAGTTGTCCTTATTTGCACCGAAGCCGTGGAGCAGTACGAGTGCATCGCCTTTCCCCCCTTCCAGGTACTCAATACGCAGCCCTTTCACATCGATGCTGCGCTGCTCAAGACCGCCTGCGCTTCTTTCCGCTTTTCGCAGTAGATCAAATGTCACCCCTGGAAATAGAAAATAGACTCCAATCAAACCAATAAGGATGACCAACGGAACTAGTAGGAATATCTTTTTTATGGTTTTTTTCACGGTTTATACAAATCCTCTCTCAAACCATTGGTGAATTCACCTCAAGAATTTTCACTTAAAAATATATTTTCAGCATTTGCTGAAATGTGCCTTTCTGATGAAAGGTGGCAGGAGGGTTTACTCGATGGAAACCCCTTCTTTAAGGCATGACTTCTTTCCAGAGGAAGATAAACGTTGCAGACCCGCACCAGCAAAAACCTCTGCGAGCGCACCAGAGCACACCATCTGTGCCTGTGCTCACCTAAATTCCTCTTCTTGCCTTTGAAAGGGCAATCTTAAGGCCAATATTAAGGCATTTCAAACCTGTATTTCAAGAAACATAAGCTGATTAGCTCGGCCCGACCCCCTTTGCCACGCACCGTCAAATACAAAAGGAGTTAGCGAAAATCGCTAACTCCTTTTTGCATATCCTGCCCTCTGCTTAACCCCTTAATTTGGCTGGCTATTTTTCAACCCTCCCCTTTTTACCTATTTTACATTTCAACGGGACTTTATCTCTGATTAGGGGAAAATTTACACTAATTACAAAAAATCCTTTCTCGCATCGTGAATTATTCCATCCGCTGGTAACAAGCCAGTCATTATCCATGTAATCCATTCATCAACTACTTCCATGGCATCTTCACCTAGGCAATGCTCTGTCCATGCAATAGAATCATGATGCTTTCCAATAGGCTGTATATGATCGAGTCTAAGAACAGACTCCGTTGAACCTCCTAATGGGAGCATGTCGCCGATAAACTGTGGAAATTCACATTCGCGAACCCGTTTGAGAAATTCCGGATGATAGCCAGCTCTACTACCGTCAGCCTCCCCTCCATAATAGGGAGCTACAAGCAATGTCGGTGACGTATGTGATTTTGGTTTCCCGACGGTCAATTCTCTTTGCACAGGTTCCCCTCCTTCACTCACTACTAAGACCGGGCGTCTTTTTGCACGATATAGCGTCCTTACTTCCCCAGAATAACATGGCATTCCCGCAACTGGTAAAGTCATTTCGGGTTGATATTGTCCAATTCTGAGAGGCTCTATTCTTACCGTTGCTTCATCATGTACGGAAGCCTCAGGTCTGCCTATAGGAGTAACCGTATACGGGAGTTGATCAACATGGGGCACAAATGCCCAAATCAAACGACCCCTATGGTAGTCTTTTGTGTTGTCCTGAATCCACCAGGGAGAAGGATCAATTGCATTCTGGATTGATATTTCAGGAAACATCAGGGTCAAACCGTGCCGGTGATTTCCAAACATCCTCGGAAAAGCGTGCCCTCTCTTCCCGTGCCTCAATCGAGGCACCAGCCAGCTCATCAAGCCATTTCCGCCCCTCTATGAATATTTCGTCATATCGAGGAGGCGGATCAGGGGGAACTAATCTTCTATATTTTTTCTTCTCTGCGAGCTTTGCTTGGATGCGAGCCTTTAAATCTTGTAGCTCTTTTTTGCGGTGTTCCTTTTGCATTTTGGTTAACCTAACTGAAGGAGATTCGGGGAAAGCTTGCTCATTTTTCTCTTCAGGAGAAAAATCCAAGAATTCCCCAGGTGCAGCGCGTAGCATCGGTCTTGTCAAATAGACATGATTAAGAAGGGATGGAGTGTCAGAACCGAACTGGCGAACTGCACTCTGAATTGCCAAACAAGCATACAGAGGCAATTTGGCCGCCAACTGTAATACTAAATCGTCATCAGTTAAAATCCATCGGACAAAATCATCTTCGTATTTTGGATGACTGATTTCAGTCTTTGTGGCTCCTACCACTGTAAGAGCAGGCTCAATTCTTTTGAAAACCTCGGTGGACCATGGGCCAAATTTATGAAAACGCCACTCAATGCCTGTATAAGTTCTGCCTTGGTTGCGTTCAGCGTGAGAAAGATCGGCTAAGTAGACATATTTGACCAGATGGATGGGTCCCAACTGCCGCTGGAAATACTCATCGCCCTGGCCAGCAATGGCAAGGGCATATTGCAGGAGGAGATCTACTTTGGAAATATCCATAACAAACATTAATGATATCATCTATTTATGATTAGCATTTCATTTCGCGTTCGGAAGGAATTTTTTGTATATCATAAGACAATCTTTGGTGTAAAGACCTACATAACAATCGGAATTTTATACCCTGTTTTTCATTAGTTGCGCAAAAAACATATCTTGCACAAAAATTTTAAATAGAACTCCTTGCTTTATTTAAGAAGATGTTCACGCAGCTTTGCCCCCGCAAAAATCAATACAATAGATTTGTGGCAGCCGCGTTGGTTGCCCGGCTAATTCCATTAAAGAATCGGATTGATGCTGGATGTGTTGAGTTACTTACTTTTTTACGGACCCCTATTTTCCCATTGTTGGGCAATCTACCTTGAAATTTTATTTTGTGCTATCGCTCTGACAAGGTTTTGGTTTCCAATCCCTTGCCATGTCTTGTGCTTTGGCTATAGATGCAGGTGTCATTTTTTGAGTAAGTTCGGATAAGGCGGACCTTGCTTTGCTGTATCCTTTACTAGCTGAGATGTTGTACCACATGTGGGCAAACACAAAATCTTGTAAGACTCCCTCGCCATACTCATACCGCACACCCAATTCAAATTGAGCTGGTGCGTAACCTTGTTCTGCTGCTTTCCTAAACCATTCAACAGCCTTGTGCCATGTGGCTGAAGAATGTGAATATGTAAGACCAAGAAGTTCTTGAGCCTCGGGATCACATTGCTCTGCTTTTGGTGCCCACTTCTCAAAGAAAGCTTTTAGTTCTTCGCACTTTTGTCCAACTCCAAGCTCTGCGGCATATCCTCCACATGGAATTCCATTTACATAGCTTTCTTTCTCAAAAGAAAACGATACACGATACGCCAGCAATATGCATCAGTAATATGTAATGAACAACAATTATACCGATAATTTTCTTTATGGCCATATTACCCCCTTGAATGATATGCTTTTTTTGCTGCCCAACGCTGGAGCTGAGACGCGGAAAACGCGCCAGCGTTTCCCACGTCGACCTCCAGCGAAAGGTTAGAGGTGCCTTTCCTTTATAATGAATTCCCTCGTTGCTATCGTGTCTATGAGACTTTCTTCTGAGCCAAATAGAGAGAATGAATTGATGTTGAAACTGTCAAGTTTTTTCAACACCTTTATTCGTTCTCGGATTGGTATATTGAATTTCCATAAATGGTCTTGATCTCGGCCGTTGCGATTTGGTTTATCTTCGTGGTGAGCATAATATAACAATTCATCTTCTTTTTTTTCTGTACAAATAGTGTACTTGCTTTGTTGTAAGAAATGCCTTTTGTGAGTTTTGACATATTCGTCAATGGTAGAAATATTTGGCTCCCAGCTTGATGCCTCTTTCCCCTCTCCCATATATTCCAAGAAAACGTATATAGACACAAAAGGGATTTCATCGTTTGCTTTGTCAAATGCGAAGAATCCGGCAATATACGGTGAAGAAGTCCAATCCAAAAGTGGTGACGGGAATCCTAGATGCCTCAGATAGACCATGTAGTTGGTGGCAGGTAAACTGTCCAAGAATAAATTGACTTCATTTTCAAGCCAATCTTTGTATTTCTCAGGAGCAGGAATATCCCAAGATGTTTCAGTGAAAGTTTCCACTCTATATCTCGAAGAATGGATAGTTTTGTAGTATTTATACATACTCATTTGCGTATGCACAACTCTTTCTAAAGTTGTTTTAAGCTTCCAACTGGAATTCGATTGCCCCCTATACAAAAGATCGGAAATGTACAGAGAAGTCCTTTCTGTCCATTCTTCCCGCTGCTTAAGCAGGTCTGCCAGTTTCGCTTCAAATTCTTCCCAAGTTTCAACCGTTATTTCTTCCATAATTCATCTCTAACGCTGGAGCTGAGACGTGGGAAACGCGCCAGCGTTTTCCCGTCGATTCTCCAGCAACTTGTTATGCTTCTAGGATATACAAAGCAAGCAGTTAAATCTTATGGGGTTTCCATGTTCCGATTTTTTGTTTAAGTTTTTCAATTTGTTTTTTGTTTTGTCTCTCTTGCCGCTTTATTAACCATGGAATGATGTGGCGATATAACCCCAATGTAAATATAGACAAAAATAGGTGCATATAGTGTGTATTTTTGAAATTGTATTCATTCTGATCTAAAAAATCATTAATATCCATCTCATCAAAATCTATTTCTCCGCTACTGCCAGTGAACCAGAAACGTATAATTTTGTTGCCACGTAAATGGAATTTATATTCATGGATTTTATTGTATAAATTTAATTCATCCATCATGAAATGAATCTTTGACATTGAACTCTGATGATTGCCCAAAAGACCAACCTCTTTTGACCAATTGTTAAAATCTAGGGTAGCTAATCGTTGTTCAATCTCTCCACAACTTTGGATCCGTTCTTCAATAAATCCTTTTTCTTGGGATTCATTTTTCATTTTGTTTGCCCCCATGCCAAGCTTCTAAATAAGGGAGAACAGCACATCTTTTTGTAGTAGTACTTTAAAGCATAATCGGGATAGGGAGGAGCCTCACGACGACGCCCTTGCCCTTCTCCTAACCTTAGGCTCCGCGAACACCTGATATGAGGACTTTCACCTCACTAGCTACGTGCCATGCCTGGCACACACGCTGCTCTTCAGCCGACGCTTTTAGCGATCGGCTGCAAGAGCCTTGTTAAAGCGCTCTCTTTTAAAAAATTAATGGAGCATTTTCTCTTTATTAAAATAGGCCTTTAATATACTGGCTCTTGTGCTCTGCGTGACAACGTAGGCTGGCTTAGCCCGTTTTTTATACAAAGATCAACGGCTTTTGCTTGAACATCCGATGGAATTTCAGGATGAAGAACTACGCCAACAATTAATTGAGTTAAATCTATAGTTGGCGCATAAAATAGAAATCCTGGGGAATTTTTTAACTCGAAATGGTTCTCACTAAAATGCTTTTGCCACTCTTCATATGCGATGAAGGAAGCCGCTACAGCCCGAACTTCATTTTCATAGCTGTAGTATATATCCTTGTGCATGATGTACTCAAATAGGTTCAGTGAAGGAAGGCGCTCTATGGCGTAGTCGATATACCGGACCAATCCCATCTCGACATAGCTTGGCAAACAGGCTCTTAGGGATGCATAACTGGTTCTGATTGCTACTGCATTAATGCTTTTTGTGTAGCACTGCCACATAGCATAATTTTCGAATTCGTTAATGTGCCAACAACTCACATAGTAGTTTTCACGAAATTGTTTAGCCATGCGGGAGATCAGGCCTCGATTGTATTTCATGATCTGTCTTTGTTCATCTGAATCAGTGTTCTCTGCCTTGCGTTGCCACCACTGCAATTCACCTCTGGGGGTTGTCCCTTCAAATGGGTCTCCAAGCCGGGCAGTGGGTGGCATAAATAGACGGCTGTTGTTCACAATCCACTCGAATTTTTCAAAATCCATGTACCGCCAAACGGATATGGTGGTGTCATTCGGTTGCGGAAAAGCTGGATGATTATATGATGGATCTCTCTCCTTCATCATATCGCTATCCCTAAAGTATTATTTCTTTGCGCTTTAACGCTTCAAATCAGCCGACGACGAAGGAGGTCGGCTGGATTTGATTGTTAGCCGATTTTGATGTGACATGCCTAAACTCTACGGGGGCTCATTGATTTTTCAGTAAGTTGCACACAGCTCTTCCAATTGCTTTCTTGCATTCTCATCATTCGATTTTTGATATAAGTCGAAGATCTTATCGTATAGCTGTTCAATCTCAGGTGGTGCCGCTGAAATCGTTTGAGCTATGTGCATACCCATAAAGCGTTTTTTCGCAAACAACTGCACGAAATAGTTCTCTTTGATAAGACCTCGGGCTATCCATTTTAGTGGAATCATTCCGGTAACCATAAACAACAGATACAGTGCGGTATCTTGCATGCAGTCGGTAAAATTCTTCCCGAAAACGAAAATCACGCTTTTAATTAGAATTACATACCCCAACACGTGATATATCCACAAACTACTTTTGTCACCATTATTCATTATGGTTGTATCCATTCCAAACGATGGAAAAACAGCACTAAATGCCAAAGTTAAAGATTCCTCAAAGACTGCGTATCCCAAAAAAAGAATGGCCCCAACAAGTAATATCCTTAGCACAAATCCTCCAAGAAACGTGACTAGGGCTATCAGCAAAGACATAAAATGAATTAGATAAAGACGAGGATAAGAAGCTTTGGACATTCCACCCGCCCATGTCTTGAGTATTACCGGTTCCACGAGCTGCCAAATGGGATTGTTCTCCCCAGCGATTGTGTATTTCTTAAACATTTTGTTTCTCCAATATGAGGATGTCGGCTAACGTATTGTATTAAGCAGAAAAAATTTTGTATATTAACACTATATATTTTCCGCATAATAACGTATTATGCCCGTAAATACTGCTTTCATTATTTTGCAGTACACAACTCTTACAAGCGTTCTTTGGTTATTAAAGACTGCTTGCCAAATGCAAGCGCCGCCATCATAAAACCAATTCTGTTAAACAATAGTGAATGAAATAAAAACCTCACCTTTCCCCATTTACCTTCTTCCTGAGCACTGGAGAGCACTTGAATGCAATCACCTTTCTTGGCAGGAGCATCAAGCCTTCACCGGTTGCAGGGTTTCTTCCTCGCCGTTCCTTTTTCTCATTCACATAGAATTTCCCGAATCCGGTGATAAGGACATCTTCGCTGCTTTCGAGTGCTTTCTTGATTGATTCAAGAAAGGTTTCGACTGCTCTTGTGGCTTGGGGTCTATTCAGGTCGGTGTTGTTGTAAATGCTGTTAATGATGTGGGCTTTGGTAAGGGTCATGGCGGAAGCTCTTGCAGTTTTTTCTGAGATTATGCGTAACCATATGTTTTGTCAAGAAATATTGGCATAAAGGTAACGTATTCCCTTGGAAATAACAGGAAATCTGGTTTAAAAATAGTTATGTTTCATGACTCTGAGTTACCAAATACGAGAGTTTTTAAACCAATAGGGGAGGTATAAGGGGGCTAAAAAACGGAAGGATCGCGGTTTAAGCATGATTTTGATGAAGAGAAGGGATGGAAAAAGAAAAAGGGCCTGCAAGTTATTGATAATTCTTGCAAACCCTTGTTATTATTGTGGAGGCGGCAACCGGATTCGAACCGGTGAATAACGGTTTTGCAGACCGCTGCCTTAGCCACTTGGCTATGCCGCCTTATCCTTTCTTTGGAGCGGGAAACGGGAC
>JAFDHL010000079.1 GCA_019308785.1 Deltaproteobacteria bacterium | reverse complement strand
TCCACGAGCGTGATTTTATATTGTGGACATTTATAAGCAATCATGGCCATGGTAGGCCCGCCCACATAACCTGCTCCGATACAGAGGATATTTTTTTTAAACGGCATTTATACGGTCTTTCTCAATCAAGTGCAAAGCGGAAAAGATATGGCGCATAGCGCAAAGAGAATTGCGAAAGGCGAAGGAAACGTAATCTTATACGCTGGATAACGCCATTTGTGTACATGCTGCTCAAGGTCAATGGGTTTAATAACATGCTGAAATAATTATAACAAGTGTTATTTTTGAAAGTCAAATAAAACCTTTCCGGGAAAATCACTCAATACCTTTTGCACGGGTCGGTTCAGGAATATCAGGCATCTCGCCGGACACTATCGCAGAGGGAACTTCCGTCACCATGCGCTCAGCCTCCTCATTATTCCCAAGGATTTCCGCTGCGTTCTCAACCGCCCGGGACAAGACAGGTGGCCGGTTACCAGATGAATGCGCATCGCTCGCAATTATTTGGGCCAGCCGGTGTTTTAGCAGGATCTCGGTCGAGTGTTTAACCCTCATTCCAAAGTCTCCTGTAAGACTCATGGCCGTCACCTGACTGAGGGCCCCCATGCTAATAAACTCATACAGGATTTCCGGATCGTGCTGTATTATGGCGTTTCGTTCCGGATGAGTGATAATTGGAGTGATGCCATTTAGCTTCAGGGCAAATATCTCATCTTTTACTCCTTTTTTGGGGATCGTCTGTGAGGGCAACTCCAGTAGAATGAAATTCCCGGCATCATTGATGGTGGGAGCGTCCCCGCTTGTAATCATATCCACCAGATGCGGACACAGATGTACATCAGCACCCACATATAACAACAAATCAATATGGTTTTCAGAAAGGGATTTTTGAAGGGTGGCTACTTTTGAAATAACTTCCCTGAGGGGGTTTGAATAGATGCCATTGAGGGTGTGGGGTGTGGCAACGACAGCATGGATGCCATCTTCCACGGCAATCCTTGCCATGGCAAGACTCTCATCTTGGGAGGTTGGTCCGTCATCCACACCGGGCAGGATGTGACAATGAAGGTCTATCAATGATCACGCTTCCTGTAAATAGTCTTCTCTTGGAGGGGAAAAGACTTCAAGAACTTCGGAGGCCGATCCTAAACACCTTCCGCTGTGAACCACATTGGAGCGAACGTGATATGCATCTCCCTGATTCACTATCCTTTTGTCTTTATCGATAGTCAGTTCGATTGACCCTTTAAGCACTGTACCCATCTGCTCGTGGGGGTGGGAGTGTTCGGGTATCTCGGCGCCGGGCTCTACGTGGAAAAACACCATGGTCATTTTCTCTCCTGAGATGACTCGCATCTCAATACCCTCGGCAGGTATTTTAGGGCCCATTTTTTTGACAACATAGTAGCTCATGCCAAATCCTTTTCATGATTTTTTTGATCTTCAGGATTAATAATACACTGATATCCCTATGACAAGACCTGTTTTGGATTAAGACAGCATAACAACTTGACAATCGGCTTACTATCTCTCATCCTAACGCAACATAAAGTCAGTTCTAAATAATACTTCATTCTAATACCATTTAAAGATGCTTCTTGTCACCCTGCTTATCGCCAATAGCCTATTTTTTATCCTGACCCGGAGTATTTTTCCCTATATTGACAACTTAATTTACGGTAAGAAACGGCATTCCAGGCCGGTTCCGGAATGGGTCGACTACCGCGACCAGGCAGATGACAGTGCCTAATTGTGCCAAGTTGATCTGAAACGTTGGGAAATCGGGCATGAACAATGATAGACAGAGTCGCCAAAGGACGCGGGGAGGACACAACTTTTTCTTGCCTTTATGCATTTCAGGCGTATAATTACTAACGTTTGACCGCGGCCACCTGAATGGATGAAAGCGGAAATGTTAACCATGTAATGAAGATAGGAGGTGCTGATAAGGGCAGGAAGAATTGGGTTTTAAATAATGGTAATTAGGACCTAACCGAACCGGTTCTGATGCAATTGGCGCGAGGTTTTACAGACATTTCGTTAGGCTTTACGTGGGGGATCTTGGGATATTCACATGATTATGTAACGGTTAGAGGAAGAATACAGAGGAAATTTGATTCACCATTAGCTTACGGAGGTTACTTAAGATGAAACGAAGATTTCTGAAAACAGGTTTTGTTTTGTTGGGCAGTCTTTTGGCCATATCATTTGTCCTATTGCCTGTTCATGCTGAGGCCCGGAACATTAAAGTAGGAATAATAGATTGCTACAGTGGGCCGGCGGCCGTATACGGCAAGGACGCCCTCAACGGCTTCAAGCTTGCCTTGGGAGAAATTAACAAGAAAGGTGTCCTGGGAAAGAAGATCGAGTTTACTACCCGAGATACCAAGTTCAAGGTGGATATCGCCCTTAATATGGCCAAAGAACTGGTCATGAGGGAGGAGATTGACGTCCTTGTGGGCACAATTAACAGCGGGGCTGCATTGGCCGTATCCGATGCTGTTGCAAAGAAAGAAAAGGTGCCATTTATGGTTTGGATCTCCAAAAGCGAGAGAATCACCGGAGATGGAGAAATCTAAAAAAAATGAAGCCGGACGTAAAAATAATCGGGAAATCATGGTGGAAGCCGGGCGAACCCGACCTCTCACCCTATATTACCGCAATTTTGGGTGCAAAACCTGATGCGGTTATCTTTTGTACCGGAGGCCGCAGCATGACCAATATCATGAAGGCGGTCAAGGCAACCGGTATGGCCAAAAAGGTTCCCGTATGGATCCACACCGCAACAGATCACGCCGTTCTAAAGCCCCTCGGTGCGGAAGCCCCTGAGGGTGTACTGGGAACCATGGACTACCATTTTTATTATCCTGATACCGCAGCCAACAGGGAATTTGTGAAAAAATTTGAAGCTGCCTATGGGAACCCTCCTGGTTTTCCCGCTTTTCACGGCTATAACACTGCAAATTTCATTGCCGAGGCATTCAAATTAGCGGGTGCCGTGGATAAGGAAAAATTCATTGATGCATTAGAGGGGTTGTGGATAGAAAGTCCCGCAGGCCAGATTGAGATGCGAAAATGTGATCATCAGGTTGTCTACCCTATGTATTTAGGGGTGACAAAGATGTCTCCGAAACATGGGTTTGTAATTTCCTCAGATATCGAGACGCTGACCGGCTTTGATGTATTGCCCACATGCGAGGAGATTGCCAAGGCACGTAAGAAGAAGTAGAACGTCTCAATAATTTAGGATAATATCTCATGGATTCCCGCGAAGGCGGGAATCCACAAAAAGCCCACCCCAGCGAAGGCGTGGGGCGGCTTTGCAAGGGATTTGTTCTTATTTATTGAGCAGATACGTGAAAAGCTGAGTAGTTGAGAGGTAAATTAGTTTAGCTAATAGATTATTTTGCCTTTCACAACTCAACGAATTGACAACCCAACTCAACCCTTTATAGGAAAATATCAATCATGGACACCGGGCAAACTTTTACTGTTGCGGCATTGGGCAGTCAATTCCTTGTCGGTCTAAGCCGGGCAATGATTCTATTTATCGTTTCTTCCGGGATGAGCTTTGTGCTCGGAGTGCTAAGGGTCCCGAATGTTGCCCATGGTTCACTTTATATGATCGGGGCATTTGCGGCCTTTAGCATTTCTACCCTGTTTGGCGGCGGCGCCACCGGTTTCTGGCTGGCACTAATCCTGGCCCCGCTTGTAGTAGCCCTTGTGAGCCTTATAGCAGAGAGGTCCCTGTTCTGCTATCTTTACGAGAGAGAACACCTGATGCTGCTGCTATTCACCTTTGCCCTGATGCTTATCCTTGGTGACCTGGTAAAGATGGTCTGGGGGGCTGACTACAGGTCCATCATGGCGCCTGAATTATTACGGGGCTCTGTGAACATATTTGACTCACCGTTTCCGCGCTATAACCTGTTTCTCCTCATTATTGGTCCTTTGGTGGGCATTGGACTGTGGCTCTTTTCGAACAAAACCAAGGTGGGGAAGATTGCCCGGGCAGCGGCTGTTGACAGAGAGATGGTGGGTGCAATCGGTATAAACGTGAGCTGGGTATTTGCCTTTGCGTTTGTTTTGGGCTGTTTCCTTGCAGGATTAGGAGGCGCCCTGGTTTCCCCTACTATAAGTGTGACTATCGGGATGGATCATGACATTGTTATCGAAGCCTTCCTTATTGTCACAATCGGGGGATTAGGGAACATGTGGGGGGCCCTGGTAGGGTCACTCATCTTTGGTCTCACCCAGTCCTTCGGTGTGCTTTTCTGGCCGCAATTCGCCATAGTTTTTCCGTACATTGCAGTGGTGATTGTATTGACCTGGAGGCCCAGGGGAATGCTTAAATCTGTATGGTAATAAAATTTCTTGCAGAAATTTTATGTAACGCAGCTTCGCTGCTATTGTCTTGATGTTATCATTCTTGAAAAGTAACTGCTCAGGTTATTTAGGCTGACTACGTGAGTAGTCACCTTGAAAACTTAATTACCAAGCGGCGGAGCCGCGCTTTATAAAATCGTGAAGCGAAGCGAAGCAATTTTATGAGGTGTTGACGTTGTTCAGGGATATTTTCAATTTAAAATCAGTTGGGCCTTTGGTGGTTATCTTTATTATTCTACTTGTTTTACCGCCGATTATTCCAAGGTTTTACACTTACATACTTGCCGTAATCTTCGTGACGGCCCTGCTGGCAATGAGTTGTAATATGGTAGTGGGCCACGGCGGGTTGTTTCAGTTTCATCATGGGGCCTTTTATGGTGTTGGGGCCTATACCGTTGCCCTTATGCTGACCAAGACTTCACTGCCTTTGTGGACTGGCTTTATCGCCGGCCCCATCATTGCAGCGCTTACAGGACTGCTCATCGGCGCATTTTGTGTCAGGTTGACCAGGCTATACTTTGGAATGCTTCAGATCTCCCTTGGGTCTTTGATCTGGGCGATTGCTTTCCGCTGGTACAGCCTTACTGGCGGTGATGATGGCATCCATGGAATTCCCATGCCTCCCATTATCTCCTCCCAGAACAGTGCCTATTACTTTACCCTGATTATCATGGTAATCTGTCTTATAATACTGTACCTGATTTTCAAGTCCCCGTTTGGCGCGACCCTTCAGGCCATTCGAGACAATCCGGAGCGATGTGAAGCAATCGGCATTAATGTCAAGCGCCATCAACTCATCGCTATAGTCATAGCCACATTCTTTGCCGGGATCGCCGGAGTTCTTTTTGTTGTAGTGGAGAGTTCGGTTTTTCCGGATCTCTTATTCTGGGTTTATTCGCTTGAGATATTCATCATGTGCCTTTTGGGTGGATGGTTTACATTTGCCGGGCCAATTTTGGGTGCAGCAATAATGATATCCCTCAGGACTTTTGTCGGCATCTACACCGAGTACTGGACTTTGATACTTGGTGTCGTACTGATCTTGCTGATTTTCTTTCTGCCGGAAGGGGTATGGGGCTTTATCATAGAAAAATTCGGTCGCCAAACTAAAGAGGCTGTTGAAGGGGGAAGTAAGTAGATGCTGCGGGTTGAGGAAATACATAAATCATTTGACGATTTCAAGGCCGTAAACGGTGCTAACCTCACTGTGGAAAAGGGGGGGCTTGTGGCAGTGATAGGACCTAATGGTTCGGGAAAGACAACCCTGTTTAATCTGATTACGGGGCAGCTAAAGCCGGATCAGGGGAAGGTTGTCTTTAAAGATGAGGATATCAGCAAACTGCCCCCATACAAGATCTGCAGTAGAGGAATAGCCCGGTCATTTCAAATAGCGAACATCTTTCCCCGCCTTACGGTGTTCAGAAATGTTCAGGTGTCAGTTCTCTCCCAGCAGGGAAAGAGCAGGAAGCTTTTTTATCCGGCGGGGAAATTAGCAGTGGAGGAAACTAACAGCATCCTGGAAAGTGTAGGTCTTTCGGATAAGGCAGGGAATACAGCAGGCTCGCTTGCTCATGGTGACCAGAGAGCATTGGAAATAGCCATAGCTTTAGGCAATGAACCGGAGTTGCTGATTCTTGATGAGCCTACTGCCGGTATGTCACCCGAAGAGACCACAGCTACCATGGAGCTAATAAAGCGATTAGCCGATTCACGCGGATTGACCATTTTGTTCTGCGAGCATGATATGGAAGTGGTATTCAATGTTGCCCAGAGCATTATGGTCATGCATCAAGGGCTTACAGTTATCCAGGACAAACCCGATGAAGTGAAGAATTCCAGCCGGGTTCAGGAGTGCTACTTAGGAGGTGCCGAGCCATGTTAGAAGTGGAGAATATCCATACCTATTATGGCCTGAGCCATATCCTGTTCGATGTCTCGCTCAGTGTCCCTGCGGGGCAGATTGTATGTCTTTTAGGCAGGAACGGGGCCGGTAAAAGCACCACAATGAGAAGCATTATGGGTCTGACGCCTCCTCGTAGAGGGACCATCAAATTTAAAGGGGAACCAATTTCAGGCAAAAAGCCTTATCAGCTTGCCCGGCAGGGAATTGGATATGTTCCTGATGACCGGAGGGTCTTCGCAGATCTGACAGTTGGAGACAATCTTGAGATATCGGAAAGGAAGGCTGAGGGCGATGTAACGTGGACCAAGGACAGCGTCTATGAATTTTTTCCGGCCTTAAGACATATAGACTCCCGTAAGGCCGGTTTCTTAAGTGGTGGTGAACAGCAAATGCTGACAGTCGCCCGGGCCCTCATGACGAATCCCGATTTCCTGTTATTGGATGAGCCGACCGAGGGCCTGGCACCTATGATCATTGAAACGCTGGAAGAACGGATAGGTAAGCTGAGAGATAAAGGATTGACGGTTTTTTTAGCGGAACAGAATCAGAAGGTTGCCCTTGGACTCAGTGATCAGGGATACATAATTGACAATGGCGTAATCCGGTATCATGGGAGTATTGAAGACCTGAGAGAGAATGAGGAAGTCAGAAAAAAGTACCTGTTGGTGTAGAGCTTGTTATGTCCAATGCCTTTATTCTCTATGGAAATCAAAAAGTACACTTTAAAATCCCCCCTGCCTGGAAACTTCTCACATTCGCTGATCTTATCGATCAACCGGTTCCAAGAGATATCAGTGAACTGACAAAAAAAACTTTAAGAAACCCTATACAAGCATCCCCACTTAAAGATCGCCTTTCCTCCTCTGACAGAGTCGCGGTGCTCATCGAGGATCTCACCCGTGCTTCTCCTAAGAAACTAGTCCTTGAATCCTTGCTCGAGGAGCTAGTTGATATTGGAATTCCGAGCAATAATATCTCTGTGGTCATTTCTCTCGGCACGCATCGTGGTCTGACACCGCTGGAATTGGAAACGACCTTCGGTAGGGAACTCTTAGAAAAATACAAGTTTGACAATCATGACTGTCATGCCCCGGACCTTGTGCCCGTGGGCAGGCTAAAGACAGGCCGGGAGGTCAAGATCAACCGTACAGTTTATGAGGCAACATTCAGGATAGGCATTGGCTCCATATTCCCGCACCCCATGAACGGATTCGGTGGGGGAGGAAAGATCCTTTTTCCGGGTGTCGCAGATTTTGATGCCATCCGTGAGCATCATTTTAAATATACCTTTCAAGAAGGGACTGGCCTTGGAAAAACACAAGGAAATCTTTTTTATGAACAGGTCTGTGCGATTGCAAGGTCGGCAAAGCTTGATTACGTGATCAACAGCATCCTGGATCAGAAAGACCAGGTCTATGATCTGGTTTCAGGAGATCCAGTCCGTGCCCATCTTGCAGGGGTTGAGAAGAGCAAGCAAATCATTTCTCAAAGTTTTGCGAAGAAGGTTGACCTGACAATCATAACTTCCTTTCCCTACGCAGAAGGTCCCCAGATCGTAAAGCCCCTTGCACCGGCCTCTATGGTTACAAAAGAAGGCGGTTGTATTATTTTAGCCGCAGACTGTGAGGGGAATCTTCCTGATGCGTTTGTGGGCAGTTTTGAAAAATTTCACTCAAGGTACGGCAAGAATCTCTTAGGAGGTGTGCTTGACCATTTTGAGAACAATCGTTTGATCATGGAAGAGGGTGCCATTGATTTCAATATGGCCTTGGGAATGACCCTGGCCATTCAGCATCAATTCAAGATCATTCTGTTATCAAAGGATATTCCGAGAGAAACGGGTGAAAAAATGGGCTTTATATATGCAGAAGATCTGGAACAGGCCATTGACATAAGTGCGACAATCTGTCCATCCAATCCGGAAGTACATGTCATCCCATCGGGTGGCGTTATCCTTCCTTTTTTTGAGAAAGAAGAAAGATAAGACCATGAGTTTTTTGTACAGGCCATATCAGGTTCTAACAAGCAGCCTATTCATGTTTCTGCTTCCCGCTTTTTGGGGCTATACACGAATAACTGGACGACATGGCCAGCACCTTAAAGAGCGATTGGGATTCATTCCCGAAGAGGCGGTCCAGGGTCTTTCAGGATATCCCCGGATCTGGATTCATGCTGTTTCTCTTGGTGAAGTCAAGGTGGCCGACGCCATAATTAAGGTTTTGAGGAGGATCATCCCGGGCTGTTCGGTCATAGTCTCAATGTTTACCGAACACGGCCGAAAAATGGCAAAGGAGACATTTAAGGACGATGTTCCTGTGATTTACGCACCCATTGATTTTTGGGGTTCGGTGCGCAAGGCACTATTTACGGTTCGCCCCGATGTCATGGTTTTCCTGGAGACTGAAATCTGGCCCGCGTGGCTTTTCGAGGCGCACCGCATGGGGATCAAGACTGCCTTGATTAACGGGCGAATATCTGTGAGGTCTATTGGAGGATACCTCAAGCTACGCCCCTTTTTCCGAGAGGTCCTGGAAAACCTTGATGTCTTCAGTATGATCCTGGAAGAAGATGCCGCCCGCATTAGATCAATGGGCGCTGACCCTCGAAAAATTGAGATAAACGGCAATGCCAAATATGACCTGTTGGGGAGCAGTGCGGAACCGGTAATGGAAGCGGAAATGCGGCAGGTCCTGAATCTTGACCCTTCACAGCGGGTTTTTGTGGCAGGCAGCACGCGTGAGGGCGAGGAGGAGATGATACTGGATGTATACGAGAAAATCCTTGAAAGATTTCCGGAGACAATTCTGATAATTGTACCAAGGCATATCGAGAGAACGCAGGTGATTGCATTCATGATTGAAAGACGAGGCCTTAACTGCCAACACCGGACCGATCTTGGTGAGGACAAGGCGAGGCGTACAGAAAAGGTCGTCATCATCAATACCTTTGGTGAACTATTTAGGGTTTACAGCATCGGCACGCTTGTGTTTTGCGGCGCAAGTTTGGTTCCGCTCGGTGGACAGAATCCGTTAGAGCCGGCAATCTGGGGGAAGGTCGTGTTTTACGGCCCTTCCATGGAAGACTTTTTAGATGCAAAGGCATTACTGGAAGAAGCGCGGGCGGCTGTGCCGATATCCGGCCCTGAAATGTTGGCCGAAAAGGCAATCTGGTTTTTGGAACACCCGGAGGCACTTAATGAGTACGGTGAACGTGCCAAGGAGGCGGCCCTGAAAAACCAGGGGGCTGCGGAAAAACATGCGCGGGTGATAAAGAGACTGTTAGACATGAGCTTTAAACTTTCAAATGAAGGGAGTATGTGATCGTGACCATTGATCGAAAAGCAATCGAGAGTATGTATAAGGGCCTGGCACCGAAGACCAAGGCCAGACTGAACCGCGCTGTCAAGGAGATCGTTGAGTCCAAGAAAAGAGGCGGCAAAGTAGTTGCTGTAGTGGGCAGCGGTCCGAATATCCATGAAGGTGTTACAACTCTGATTGCGGAATTAATGCATAAGGGAATCATCGACGGGGTCTCTACCAGTTCTGCGGTGATCAATCATGAGATGGGAGGCACCCTTGAAAAGGTGAAACGGTTTGACGGTAGGGCCTTTGGTCTTGATGCGGAAAAACTTCCTTCAGACGGTCAATTTGAGGTCAGTATCCTTTCAGAATCGCTCTTGGAAAAGTATCAACACGAAATCTATATCGACATGGCTCTTTACCGCAGGATGAGAAGGGCAAAAGGAAATACGATCATTAAAGTGGCCGGAAATATGGCCTATCCCACGGGGTTTCGCACGGAAAGGCTGGCCCGTGATGTCCTTGCCCTGGCAAGGCGTTGCGGGGTCCCTTTTGAACAGATAGCCGGGAACGGTGCTGACCCTTATACTATAATAGGCGCGGGAGCAGAGCACAACATCCCTGTCCTGGTCACCGTGCCCCAGTTAGTGGGTGGCGGGGAGGTAGGTCTGGCTGTTGGAGATTCGCTGTCAATTTCTGAACGTTGCCAGCGGATTGCAAGGCTTGTTGACAGTGCAGACGTGATTATCGAGTCTGCCCTTGCGCTCTCCCAGGAAATCCATGACGGGCCGTTTGAGCTCTTTACCGGCCACGGCATATGGGCGGATTGGGAAGGAGGCTGGACTTATTCACTTGCGAACAAGAAAATCATCCGGATCGATCTTGATCCAAACCTGGAAAAGGCCTGGGTACAGGAAAGAAAATCCAAAATGGTCTCAGATGCAGTCGATAAAGGCCTGCCAAAGACAAAGCTGATGGGGATTCCTTTTCGTATGGAGATGTCCGGGTTTGCCAGGATTTCGGGCAGCCTTCCAGTAATAGGGGATATTGGTGAGATATGGCCAATTCTGGCAACAAAAGTAGCTGATGAGCTTGGTGTAAAACTTGACTTTATGACCTACAAACAATCACTTACAGCAGGAAAAAAGGTTAGGGAATGGATCGTAAAGAATGTAAAGCCGGTTGACAGGGAGAGAATGTTTGCCACGGCAAAAGCACAGATGAAATCACACGAGTAGACAACCACGGGGTTACACCTGTGGTCCTGTGCCTGTTATTGATAGAAAGGATTGTTGTAACTGGTTATTTAGGCTGAAGGTCCCGCGAAACGCGGGATTAGTAAAGGGCTGAACGTGGTACACATGGGGCTCCTATTATTGTAACTGCTTTATCCCTAAAAAAATTCAGTTCTCTTTTCCCTTCCCGTCCTCCGTCCCGCTCAAGCGGGACTACGGAGGGTGGACAGTCTTCAGTCTAAACACCTTCAGTCTGACTACGTGAGTAGTCACTGATTGTTTTAATAACTTAAGAGACTGCCTCAGTTACTTAGTCCTTAGAAAGACCAGGGTTGCCCCCCAACTTGAGGGACCGCTATCGAGTCTGAAGTTCATAACGTCGGGATGCCTTTCAAGCAGGGCGTGTACTGTCTCCCTTAGAACTCCTTTTCCCTTACCATGAATGATTCTGATTTCGTAAATTTTTTTCTCAAGACATGCCCGGATATATTCTTTTACCACCGATGCGGCGTCTTTAGGTGCGAACATGTGCAGGTCCAGGATTCCATTGATGGGGAGTTGGATCGGGTCTATGTCTTTTTCTTCCATTTTGAGTTTTTACATTTGACATTCACAATATCATATCTTTTCCAGGTTCAACTGATCTTTAAAGTTCTCCAGAAGTTCTTTTTCCAGTTTTTTGTAATCCTGTTCAGTTTCCAGCTCCACAACAAGGTCGCGTTCTTCCAGAACCTTCAGGTAGCCATGTTTCTTGACGATCTCAACAGCCTTTTTTACATCAACCGTGACCCATCCTTTCATCCTCAGGACCAGTTCATCGCCCTTAAATGCTCTTTCAATGGTCAGGTCTACATTTCTTTCCTTGGCCTCCCAGCCGATCACGGCCGGTTTTACAATGATAGGTGTGGTGGGATCATGCATGGCTGCACATCGAAACCAGAGTTTGGCCTTGATCATGGTTTGTCTTTCTCCTTTTACTCTTTTGAAAATTTCACCTTGGGTGCTTCCTGGCGCTCTTTAGGTACCTCGAAGAACGTTGCCTTCTCGAAACCGAACATGCCTGCAATCATATTTGTCGGAAAGGTGCGTATCTTGGTGTTGAAGACCCTGACTGATTCATTAAAGCGCCGGCGCTCCACAGCAATGCGGTTTTCAGTGCCCGCCAGTTCATCCTGCAAGCGGATAAAGTTGGTGTTGGCCTTCAAATCCGGATAGCGTTCCACAACGACAAGAAGACGGGAAAGTGCAGAGGTAAGTTGATTGTTGGCCTGTATCTTATCACCGATGTTTTTTGCTCCCGCCACCCTTGAGCGCGCCTCCGTGACCTTTACGAACACATCCTTTTCGTGGGCTGCATACCCCTTGACAGTTTCCACGTAGTTTGGGATCAGGTCGTAACGGCGCTGAAGCTGGTTTTCAACCTGAGCCCATGCCGCCTTGACACCCTCATCCATGGTTACGAGGGTATTGTAAGTCCCCTTCAGATATGAAAATGGGATCACAACGATCAAAATGAGTATGCCGACAATAATCAGCACGGTTTTCAGTGTTTTACTCATGTTGTCCTCCTAAGGTATCTACCAGTTTTGTCAATTTTCGTACTTCCCTTAAATAATCTTTGAACAAGCCCATGACTTCCATATCACCCGGCTTGACTTTTTCGTCCTTTATGTCGAGCAGCTTTTCAAACACACCGGCGTCCATGTCAAATGCCGCCGCCGTTGCGCTGACAATCTCTCGTTTTGTGCTGGGCAGGTCTTGGCCTTTCATGTAAAGAAGTGCCTTAAAAATGGCGACAAAGGCTGAGATAGAATGCCCGATTACCTCTCTTAATGCTTTGCCCTTTCCCGATGTCTCAAGAAATGCCTCTCTGAGTATGAGCAGCTTGCCCTTGATCTCACGCTCACACTGGAGTCGAATGAATTCCGGATCAAAGGCAAGGTCTTTCAGAATATCCTTCCCAAAGACGAGAACATAGTTCCCCTGAAAATTCAGGTATTCGATAGGGAAAACATCTAAGGACGTGTCCACGTAACCTTCAGTCAAAAAGAGCGGGATCGCCACATTTCTTTTTTGCCATTTTTTTATAACATCAAACGCCCGGTCGAGTGCCTCGATTCCGGACTCCGAAAGGACAATCATGAAATTAATGTCAGACTTCCCGGGCCGGTAATCCTTGCCTGTGGCGCTTCCGTAAAGAATAATGCTGACAAGGTCATCACCAAAGATCATATTATAGTCTTCAGTGATTTCAGTGAATATTTCTTTTGGATCTTTAATGCTTTTTGCCATCCTAAAACCCTCCTCCGGCTCCGCCGCCGCCGCTCATTCCCCCTCCAAATCCGCCGAATCCGCCTCCGAATCCGCCGAAACCCCCGCCAAATCCGCCGCCGCCGTACCTGCCTCCTCCGCCCATTCCCATTAGCAAGAGCGGGAACAGCAGCCAGGAACCGCCGCGCCGTCTGGAGGAAAACATGAGAAAAATAATGATCAGAATAATGGGAAGAAAGCCCAGGCCGGATCGCCTTTTCTTAGTAGGAGCTTTCATCGGCACCTGACCGGTCAGCTCGACGCCGGAACCCTTCGCAATTACCTGTGCCACAGCAATGGTCCCGTTGAGCAATCCTTCTCCGAACTTGTTTTGTTTTAGATGGGGGATCATATAACGATCCCGTATCTCACCGACCAGACCATCAGGAAGGATGCCTTCCACCCCGTAGCCGGTCTCAATGCGCATCTTTCTCTCTTTAATCGTAACAAAGATCAGGACCCCATTATCCTCCCCTTTTTTGCCAATTCCCCATGCGCTATACAGGCGATTGGCATAATCGTTGTACTCCGCATCTCCAATATCAGGCATGGTCACAACGACCACGGGAGTGCCGGTTTTTTGAAGAAGTTCCCTTGTGATCACAGCAATCTTTTGCTCATAGGCCGGGGGAATGACATTGGCAAAATCATTGACCAGACCCCTTGGCTTCGGAAAGGGATGCTCGGCCTGTGCCTGTGCATTCATTGGTAGCAAAAGGAGAGCCAGGACGATGCAAACGCATGAATATTTGATGCTATAATATCGATTCATAAATAGACTCGTGATTTGATGGTTTTGCGAGATAAATTGGTCAATAAAACTGCCCGGGGCCACAGTTATATCATTTCATAAACTATAAGCATGGGGCGTTCTGAATGCAATGTATACTGAAATTAAACTTTCGTCACCATAAAAAAATTTTTCAGTGTGTTAATTCCGCCTTATCCTGCATCCTATTCCCTTAAGGTTGGGAGTGCCATACTGTTTGCTCAGTTTCTCCGTGGAGGTGAGCAT
>JAFDHL010000078.1 GCA_019308785.1 Deltaproteobacteria bacterium | reverse complement strand
AGAAGGACTGGAGGAAATCACACTGACTACCAATGGGGTGTTGCTCAAAAGTTTTGCTGCTGACATTAAAAACTGTGGCATTAGCCGGATCAATGTGAGCCTGGATTCTCTTAGACCTGAGCGGTTCTTTCGTATTACCGGACGGGACTTTTTTGAACGGGTGTGGGAGGGACTTGAGGAGGCGGAGCACGTGGGATTCAACCCCATCAAAATTAATGTGGTAGCGATAAAAGGTTTCAATGATGATGAAATATTGGATTTTGCCGCCCTAACCCTGGAAAAGCCTTATCATGTCCGTTTTATCGAGATTATGCCTATTGGGGACAAGAATATCTGGACTGCTGAGAAATTTATCTCCGCAAAAAAAATCCATAATAGAATTCAAACTCTGGGAGTCCTTCAACCCATCAGTCACAATCCTTTGGATGGACCGGCCGAAAGATATGCTCTTGAAGGGGCCAAAGGAGAGGTCGGTTTTATAGGGGCTTTAAGCAATCATTTTTGTGACAACTGCAATCGATTGCGATTGACGGCAGATGGCCATTTAAAGGGCTGTCTCTTTTCTGATCAGGAAACCGACATAAAAACCCCTTTAAGGGATGGCAAAGGAGACAGCCATTTGCTGAATCTTATCAGGGATACGATTCTGAACAAACCCAAGGATCATGGCCTGCTGGCATACAACCCTCGTAAATGTGTTCGTCAGATGAACAGTATTGGGGGTTAAAAACGGCCAGATTCCTCCCTGTACACTTTTGACGACGTGGCTTACTGTTAAATAGGAAAAACCAATCACTGCATTCTCCCGACCGAAATCACGAAAAACAATCTGGCCTATCCATATAGAGCGGTGCCACGAATTTCAAGCCCCTATCTCTCGCCTGAGATTTATGTTGAATTTCTTCATCCGATTCCAGACCGTCACTCTCGACACCCCGAGGATCCGTGCAGCTTTTGACTGGTTACCCCCGGCCTTTTCAAGAGCGTCTAAAAGCTGTCTTTTCTTGATCTCATCACGGTTAACAGGAACAGATGTAGGCCTCCCCTGGCCTTTTTGCCCCCATAAGATATTGGTAGGGAGGTGATGAGGTTGGATTATGGAATCCTGGCAGGAGACAAAGGCATATTCAAAAGCGCTTTTCAATTCCCTCACATTCCCGGGCCAATGGTAATCCACCAGTTTTTTCATCGCTTCCTCGGAAATGCCCTGAATGTCTTTTCCGGTTTTCATTCGAACTCTCCTGAAGAAAGTCTGTGCAAGCAAGGGAATGTCCTCCACACGCTCCCTTAATGGTGGAACACTAATCGGTATCACATTAATCCTGTAAAAAAGGTCTTCTCTGAATAGCCCTTTTTCGACGAGTCCTTCCAGGTCCTTATTCGTGGCAGAGACAATCCGAACGTCAACCTGAATAGGCGTGTTTTCGCCCACTCGCTCAATCACCGTTTCTTCCAGCACCCGCAGCAGCTTTACTTGTGTGGAAAGGGGTAGGTCACCGATTTCATCCAGGAAGATGTCACCCCCTCGAGCAGCCTCAAACCGCCCCTTTCTGGTCCTATAGGCACCTGTGAAGGCCCCTTTGACATGACCAAACAGTTCACTCTCCAACAGGGATTCATTGAGGGCGGCGCAATTCACTTTCATAAAAGGCTTTCCTCTGCGAGCCCCGGTCTCATGGATAGCCTCCGCAACAAGTTCTTTCCCGGTTCCGCTTTCTCCAAAAATGATCACGGGCGCATCAGACTGTGTTGCACTATCAATAAGGCTGAAGACTTTTTGCATTGAAGCGGAGGTACCCAAGATCCCATGAAAGCGGTCTTGTGAACGAATTTCACGCTGAAACGCTTCGATTTGGTGATCTTTTTGAATGATTTCAGTGATGTCCGTCAGTGTCTCAACGGCACCGATGGTATTGCCATTGGAGTCATGGAGAAGGGAAGCGTTTTTCAACACATGAACATAGCGTCCATCTTTCCTCGCCAGCGTGCACCTTCGCATCTTCAGACTGCCGGTCCTGAACAAAACACACCAGTGATCCCCGTTTTCGTCTCGAGCGATTTCGCAGATATCACAGTGTAACGCCGAGCAAGGGCTGCCAATCAGATCCTCTTTAGAAAAGCCCGTTATGGCTTCAAGGGCGCGATTAACGGAGAGGATGGTCCCGGCCCTGTCCACGACCATGAGGCCGTCCTGTATTGTATTGACCACCGTTTCCCAGTATGCGCTCAGTTCCTGTTCAAACATGGTCACTTCCTTAATAGTTATTTAACACATATTAAATAACATCTTAACACAACAAAGAAAATAAAAAAATGACGCATATGGTATTCCAATTCTTTTATCTCAAACCTCTTGAATTTTCAGGTATTTAAGAAATAACGAATTTTTTCTGCGTGTCTGCCTTTTTTGGCATGGATAATGCGATGAATATATAATGAAAGAATAAGAAAAACCCTTTTATAATGACGAGGAGGTTATCATGGAAGGCAACACACAAGTAAGAATAGACGACTATACCTATCTTTGCGGTCATACGCCAACCCGCCCCATCAAATATCTTAAGGACACGGACGGGTACGGATGGCTCTGCGATAAAGAGGTTGAGCCTTTTCAAGACCTTCGGGAGCAGGGTTGCTGGCGTTGCGATGAAATGGCCTTTCCCGCAGGGGGGAGATAATGCCTGCGAATGTTCGTAAAACGCATTTGCTGAAAAAGGTATAAGTTCAAGATAGTCCGTCTGGCAGCCTCATAATTTAACATATGTTAAATTAAGCTTAACAGCGTAAAGTCGACCAGGCAGGGAGAAAAAGTGCCTAATCGCCCGGGACTTGCAGTAGGTTACCAGTGGGATCTGTCTTCTTCAAAAACACAAAATACAACAATCTAAGGGCTTTTCATTGCAATCCGTAGTTGACCACATTCTGGATCTCAGGGGCATGATAGTCCCTGTGACACTTTTAAACATTTCGCAGGCACTTAGGGAAATCAAGCCAGGTGAAACCGTTGAAATCATTGGGAGTGATCCGGAAACCAAAAGGGATCTCTTCAAGATCTTGCGGACGTTTCCCTATGAGCTGTTGAACATCAAAGACAATGACGAAAAAACGGTGTATCGAGTGCGCTTGAGAAAGAGTAGCCCAGCTTCTTGAGGTGACCAAATGAAAGACGGACTCCTGAACCGGTATCATTGATGTCAATCTGTTAGTTTTTTCATGAATTAAGCGTATGGAGAAACCACTCAAAATGTGCCAGCCGTCTCTGAGATATCCCGTGAACCTTTAATTAAGGAGGGAATCATGAAAAGAGAAACAATGAATTACGAATCCATTTTGAAAATTACTAAGGCAATCGCAATGTCCAAGGACCCCGAAGAAGTAACCTTGCTCATCGTGGAAAGCGTGAAGACCGCTTTGGAGGCCAAAGGATGCGCTTTATTTCTTTTCAACCGAAAAACTGATGAACTTGAGGTAGCCGCTTCTTACGGCTTGAGCGACGAATATGTCAATAAGGGTCCGCTGAGCGCCATGCGCTCCATCGCCGACTCTTTAAAAGATGGACCGGTTGCCATTGAAGATGTGATGGATGACCCTCGAATCCAATACCCTGAGGAAGCTAAAAAAGAGGGAATTGCCTCGATTCTCTCTGTACCTATAGTCGTGCGACAGAACCCAATAGGGGCATTGAGAGTATACTCTGCTGAGCCTTGGGAAGGATCGTTAGAGCAGGTGAACCTTGTCCAGGCAGTTGCTCAGATCGCTGGAATGGCGCTGGAGATGTCTCGACTTTATAAAGGCCTTAAGGATAGCATTGAAATACTAAAGGCGAAGCGAGATCCGAAGACATTGAAATATAAGGGGTGGACTCCTTATGAAGGTGTTCCAAAGAGTGCAGGAAGAGTCGGGCCCATATCCCAAAGGATCCCTTAACCCCAATTTTGTTGCTGTTTTCCCTGACTCAGGAAGACCATCGATGTCTGGGGTGGCGACCAGTTTTTGACACCTACAGTTAGTATTATCTCGACCTCTTTCACAAAGCAATAGAGAGCAATGTAGGAATCTGGTCTCCATTCAACATAGCAGAGTTTTGTAGTCCAAACAGGGGCGACGCAGTACAGGATAGCAGGGAAAACGCTTTAACCAAAGAGTTGACTGACTGCAACCTTCTAGATCCTTAAACTGTATGGGAAGATCTTAACTTTTAAATTTTTCAATGTATCAATCCGTTCTATAGTCTTTTCAGCAACTTTTCGCTCTTTTGTAAAATAACGTTTCATGCGTACAAGTATCCCTTTTGCGCCAGGCAGACGAGAAATAGATCTGCGAGAAGTGCTTCATTGGAAACTGCAGTCGTCCACATTCTCGATTTGAGGGGTATGATAATCCCTGTCACTTTTTTGAGAATTACACAGGCGTTCAGGGAAATTGAGGCTGGTGAAACAATCGAAATTGTTGGAAATGACCCGGAAACTATAAGGGACCTTTTCAAGATTTTACAAAGCTTTTCCTATGAACTGCTGAATATCAATAATGACGAAAGTCCTTATCGAATCCTTTTTAGAAAAGGGAGGCCCATGGATGGTTTTGTCAAAAACTCCCGCCCCCAAAAGACCCACAATCCTGATCGCTGTTGATTTCTCTGATTGTTCCGGCGCAGCGCTCAGGAAGGCGAGGTCCCTGGCAGCAGAAAAGCACAGACGGATCATGGCCCTTCACGTAATCGATCACGATTTCGTAGAGCAGTGTATCCGTGAAAATCTGGGAAATAAGAGTGAGATCAAAAATAAATTGTTCCTTAACGCAAAGAAAAGGCTTCGGGACTTCCTCCGTATGGAAGGGCTGGATGGAGACAACGTAGAAATGGTGGTCCGTGAAGGGACACCATGCATTGAGATCAACAAGGAGGCTGTTGAACGCGGTGTCGAGATGATTGTCATGGGCAGCCGCGGGCACTCCGATGATATGAAAGCCATCTTCTTCGGAAGTACCAGTGAGAGGGTCCTGAGATTTATCACACGGCCGGTATTGTGTGTGCCGCTTGAGGGAGGAAACCACACGCAGAGGGATATCAGGTCACATTGGATCGTTTCAAATCCCTCCTTTTGGAACAAGCGGAAGGATTATCCAGCAAATGAGCTTTGAAAAACCGAATAGCAAATTGCGTCAAAGCAGAATTACCCATAGAAAGGAGTTCACATGAAGAAATTTGTCCATTATTTCATTTTGTGTGCATTTCCGATTTTTTTTACGACTCCTATTTCTGAGAGTTCTGAGGAGCCATCACACCCCGAAGTGATCCTGATGGATTACGATGGAAATGAAATATCACTGGAGAGCAACATCCCTTACAGCCCCAAGAATACATGCGGTGAATGCCATGACTACGATGAGATAACTAATGCCTACCACTTTCAACATGGGCGAACCGATGCCAAGGGGAATATAATTATCAGGGATGATATGGACTCCAAAAACCCCTGGCTTATCTCACATGGTATGTATGGCAAATGGTGACCTCCCTCTTCTGATTCCAGCCAGTTGGCCAGGAAGGTGAATATGAGGCGTTGTGATATTGACAAATCATCCTATTTTTGGACAACGACGTGCGGTGTCTGCCATCCGGGAGGTGGCCCTGCAGAGTATGATCGCAAAGGAAATCGATACGATGAATTTGTAAGAGCTCCCGAAAATAATATTATACCAAGGGGTGACAACTATCTTGACGGTGATTACTACAGATCAAGTTGGGAAAAAAGTGGGGTCCTTGAAGCAGACTGCCTGATCTGTCACCTCAAGGGCTATAACTGGAAAAAGCGCGCCCTTGCTGTTAGAGGAGGATTCCTCTATGAGGCCCCCATGGTAGGCGCTGGATGGTTTAAGGATCTTAAAGTATCAAACCCGGCCGTGCCTTCAGCCAAACCCAAGGCCATCTCCTTTCACACCGATTACACACAGACAAACATCGCCGATCCGGCAAACCTTGCTGCCTTTATAACGAGAAAGGTGCCAGACAAGAATTGCTGGAATTGCCACGTAATGCCGGATAACATGAAGAGGGGAAGGAGTTGGAAACCAGAAACAGATGTGCACAAGGCAAAGGGTTTGACCTGTCTCTATTGTCACCGCAGTGGAGAAGATCACGAGATCGCAAAAGGAGATATATTGGTTGGTTCTGTGCGGGATGACCTTGATGGTACAATGAAAGGGTGTATTGATTGCCATCTAAAGGGCGCGGATGAACGTGCGCCAAAGCCGGACCATAAATTCCCGGAGTTACATATCGACAAAATAGCTTGTGAAACGTGTCATATCCCATACAAGACCACTGCGGCTACGTCAGTGATTGATAATGCCACAACAGGGCACACTATTGAGTATTTGACAACAGATTTTCTGTCCAATGATCCCTTACACCCGAACCGATCCTGCAAAAGTGCCCCCAAGAACAGTTGGTGTCCCGCTTTTGTCAAATATAAAGGGAAAATCAGGCCGGTGGACCCCCTGCAGGCCATCTGGTGGGGGGATTGGGACAGGGCCTCTCACCGTGTTATCCCTATTCACCTGTGGAGAATCAGGGATTTTACCGGAGCCAATGCAAAAAATAAATTTTCAATCACTAATTTTGCACTCTTGGATGCATTAAAAGGATCAAGGGCCGTAAACACCGCAGAAGAGATAGAGACATATCTTAATGCCTTATCAGAAGGCAGGGACAGGTTCGGGTGTCGCATTGCATACCACATCCCTGTGCTGGTAAAGGGTGGAATGATCTATTACCTGGAAAACAATCAATTGAACAAGGCAATGATGCCTACAAAGGATGGAGGGTTTAAGTGCTGCGAGTCTTTTGATCTGAGCCATAATGTGGTGAGTGGAAAACTTGCCCTCGGCGCAACGGGTTGTAAAGAGTGCCACTGGAAGCCTTCTCCATTTTTTAATAGAAAAATTCTTATAGACCCCTTTAATAGAGATGGAAGACCCACCTACAAAGAGGCGTGGGAGATATTGGGCTATTCAAAGAAAAAGATGCAAAAATTAACCAGAGGACATCCATATAACGTGACGCCCTAAAGTGAGAGGGCGTCTTTCGCCCTGGGTTTAAAGGCGCAGGGCGTTCTGCCAAGTATAAAATAGTGGCTTTGGTTAACAGCAGATGGTGGGATGCGCAAGGAAAAAGATGAAAGAAAAGAACTGTTTCAACTCCGTGGCCTTTCTGGGCGAGCCATCGCCGGAGCGTTTTGAGGCGGTAATTCACAGTATAAGCGCGGGAGTTTTTACCGAAAACCGTCGAGAAAGCCACTCCCTTTAGAGACTGTGTCACAATCCCTCCCCGTCATTGCGAGCGACCAAAGGGAGCGCGGCAATCCCCTTAATTTCAACGCTTTACGAGATTGCTTCGTCGCTTGGGGCTCCTCGCAATGACATTATGACACAGCCTCTTAGGGGGTGGATGAATCGACACCGGAAATATAATATGCAGGCATTTAGTGCCGCGAAAATCGGTTTTAATGAAACGATCTTTGATGATTTGAGAGAGATAGATGAAATTGAAACCGTAAAGGATGGTTACGGCGAAGATTCTTTTGTTGTAATCAAGGCGATAAAGCATTAGGAGCATAGTGGAACATATACTTTGGGAAAATGCGGCAAAAATCAAGGTAAACAGGAACGAAGCCTCTTTTATCGAAAGGCGGGCATAGCATATATAAAGGAGAGAAAATGAAAATAGCTATTGGAACTGATGATAAAAAGACTATCCGCAAAGGCCACTTCTGTGAAAGCCGATATTTTCTGGTTACAGAAATACTGAACGCGCAAATTGTGGGCAAAGAGCTACGGGATAATTCCAATTTTGGAGCCGGGAAAGAAAATCAAAGTCAGGCCGAACGAGTCACTAATCTACTTAATGATTGTGGTATTTTTATGGCAGCAAGCATGGAAGAAAAATCACTCGTAGAGATAGGATCGCGTAATGTTGACTGCATTATTACTAATATTGAAGGAGTTGATGCTGCAATTTCTTCCTATATTGATGGGCGGCTTGAAGAGTTCAAATACTATGATGCAAATGCAAATGATTTAATTCCATGTCCGCTGAGAAAATATGTATAATGAAAGAAAAGATGTAGATGAGTCAGTTAATTTATAAAGACATATTAAGTGAAGAAGATGCAATTAAGGAAAAACTTGAAGACCTGAAACGCCAGGTTATGCATCTTCACAAGGGTATCACTTGCCTGAAGCAGTGTTCTCTCCTGAGCTATCTTTTACAGAAACTATACGAAATAAGGGAGGGACTTAATCAATTGGAACAGGGTTTGCTGCAGACTCATCTCAAATGCTGCATTTCCCCTAATATAAAGGTCCCTCGGGAGGTAGCCATTGCAGTTTCTAAACTGAGTGAGAAACGTCACGGTGCAATCATTGTAATGGAGCATGAAGACAACCTGGATGAACATCTTCAAGGGGGAGTTATCATTGATGCTGCTGTTAGCGCGCCAATCTTAGAGAACATTTTTTATCCTGGAAGTCCGCTCCATGACGGGGCAGTGATTGTCCGGAATTCCAGCATCCAAAAAGCAAGCGTTCTGCTCCCCTTAGCGCCGCATACATCTGAATTGGAAGCCCTTGATCTGGGATCCAGGCATCGTGCAGCCCTTGGTCTCAGCCAGGTAAGTGATGCCCTGATCATAGTGATCTCTGAAGAAAAGGGATGGATTTCAATTGCCCTTAGAGGACAATTATACCCAAACCTCGGTACATTTGCTTTGCTCGAAAAACTCGGGGATAGCATGGAGGATGGAAAACAGTAAATCCATGAGGATGGAGACGAGGAGAAAGCAGAGAGAGATATGAAGAGGAAAATAGGTTTGATCGTGAATCCCGTAGCAGGAATGGGGGGCAGTGTTGGTCTCAAAGGGACCGACGGCGAGATGTATAATAGGGCAATAGAGCTGGGCGCAAGACCAGTTACCCCGAAAAGGACGAGAGATGTTCTATCCCACATCAGGAATAACGAAAGGATCACACTGTTTGTCGCACCGGGTAAGATGGGAGAGCAGTATATCAGAAGCGATGATATGCCGTTCATAGTGATCGGGACGGTTGTAGGGGACACCGCGGCAGAGGATACAAAAAGAATCAGCGAGGAAATGGTAAATAGCGGTATAGAACTCCTGGTTTTTGTGGGTGGCGATGGCACTGCAAGGGATATCTACGATGCGATCAGTTCTAAAATACCTGTCGTTGCGGTGCCCGGTGGTGTGAAAGTTTTCAGTTCGGTGTTTTCGGTCAGTGCCAGAGCGGCTGCTGAGATGATAGAAGCCTTTGTAGAAAGCACGGATTTGATAGAAGAAGAAGTCCTGGATATAGACGAAAACGCCTTTAGAGAGGGTAGGTTGGCATCCAGACTTTACGGTTATCTCTTGGTGCCCAATGTCAAGAAATTATTGCAGGGTGCTAAGGAAGCCTCAGGCATCAGTGGATCCTCCGTGGAGTGGAAAAAGGAAATTGCCACGTATACTGTGGAGGAGATGGATAAAAGGGTTTTGTATCTACTCGGTCCAGGAACAACCTTGAAGGCCATCGCCGATGAACTTGGAGTTCCAAAAACACTTTTAGGGATAGATGCGATTTTCGAGGGAAAATCCGTGGGAAGAGATCTGAACGAGAAAGGCATTTTAGCATTGTTTGACAAATACAAGAAAAGAAAAATAATCCTGACTCCTATTGGGGGCAATGGATTTATTCTTGGCAGAGGGAGTAAGCAGTTTACCCCGGAAGTAGTAAAACAAGTGGACAGGGAGAACATCATGGTGGTGGCAACAAGGGACAAGATAAACAGGCTGGACTGTCTGCGAGTTGATACAGGTGATTTAGATCTGGATAGGCTTCTCTCCGGATACATGGAGGTCACAGTAGGCTATAAAGAAAAAATGATGGTGAAGGTCAGGTGCTGAAAGAGCCTATCAAGCTGAACATGAATGGAGTGGCCATGAAGATTTTGGATGATTTAATTTTAGCGCTAAATTTTGATACTGCTGTGAAAGATATACGCCAGGGAATCTTTCATACCGGCGTTTTGACTCGATATTGTGGACTGGCAGCAACGCTGCCGCGAGATGCCCTCCGCCAGGAACCACCGATGGTAAAGGAACCCGGCTTCCTGTTGGACAAAATTCCTATGGAACTGGCCCAACTGGCCTATTCCCAAAGTATACTTGAAGCATCTGTCGGTATGGCAACCATCAATTCACTTGTTGAGATTGATGAGAACTCATGCATTGAGCTTAATGCCGCTGAATTGATCATAGAAAAGGGGAAGGGCAAGAGAATAGCTGTTGTGGGGCACTTCCCATTCATCCCCAGGGTTCGCAAATATTCAAAGGAAGTCTGGGTTATTGAAAAAAATCCAAAGGAGGACGATTTCGGTGAAGCTGAGGCAGACAATCTGATTCCCCAGGCGGATGTTGTAGCCATTACAGGTACTGCCTTAACGAACCATACCCTGGATCACATGCTTGAACTCTGTAGTCCGGGTGCCTATGTGATCTTGTTAGGCGATACGGCTCCCCTGTCCCCAATCCTGTTTGACTACGGAGTGGATGCCCTGTCTGGAACAAAAGTGGTTGATTCTGACCTTGCTCTTCGATGCGTCAGCCAGGGGGCAAATTTCAGGCAGATCAGGGGAATAAAACGGCTCACCATGATGAAGTGAAGAGCAGAAAGAAGTGGCGATAGGGTGCACAGAGATATTTGTAGGCGTTCACAGGTTCAGACATGCCCGCCGGATGACAGGAGGGTTTTCGGTTAACCCTGAACTTTGAACCTCTGAACCCGTGAACGGTTACACATATAGGGAGAAGATACATGGATAATAATCAAGACAGCCCAAAGGAGAAACTCAGGGTTGTTGTTTCAACAGAACACAAAGAGGGAACAATTACAGTTAAGGGGGTTGTGGAGAACGAAAGTGATGATGTTGTTTGTCTTGAGGAGCTAACGGCCCTTTATAAGAACTTTGATGGTTTTGTAGTGGATGTTGATAGGATGGCGTATAAGTTTGACCTGCCTTCAGGGGATAAATTTCCGTTCAGATTTCCGGAAAGGCATGCACCTATCAATTGCTATACTTATGAGGTTGTGGTGTCGAAGTCTCAGGTAAAACAATTTTGACTGCGGAAAACTATCCACCTCATAGGCCATGGATTTTGCCATCCAGTCGCAGGGTATCCCGGGCCTCCAGTGCAAATGAATTTTTGTACAGCCCTGAAGGCCCGTCCGGTCATTTTTTCCTGGGTTATGATTCAGCAGGTTTCGACTCGAGCTCCTCTATGCGTTTGTGTATGGCATCAAGTTCACTCTTCACGGCATCGGCTTCACCTTTGAGCATATTAACCCCATCTTCGGGTTTCATGGCGTAAGGACTCCCATAAGGGGCATTGTAGGCTGGTCCATACCATCCTCCAGCAGGAGGATAAGCTCCGCGCCGGCCGTAGCCTCGACCCTGGCCAAAACCAGGTCCGAAACCACCCCTGAAACCACGTCCTCGACCAAAGACCGGCCCGGCATAGGCCGTCCCGGAGGGATTGCAAAGCCCCCGAGCT
>JAFDHL010000077.1 GCA_019308785.1 Deltaproteobacteria bacterium | reverse complement strand
AAGAGCCCCATACCCTTCGCTTTGACAAGACCTATCCGGATTTTTAGGCACCAGACTTAAGGATCCATACACGGGAATCGGATGAATTCATATCCCATGCATACACTTTTGAACGCTACCAATCAATTGGTATCATCCAAAAGCTTTTACATCAACCCGGTAACCCGCCCTCCCATGGCTGACAACTCCTCCATAGCATGAGCTGTCAGCCTTAACCTTCCGGCTAAGATGGTTCATACGCCCTCAAAATCAAACAGGCATTGGTACCCCCAAAGCCAAAAGAGCATGACATGGCAGTCCTGACCTCTGCCTTTCTTGCCACATTGGGAACGTAATCCAGATCGCACTCAGGATCTGGGTTTTCATAATTGATCGTGGGAGGGATGATACCATGCTTGATTGTAAGTGCAGCAAAAATTGCCTCCACGCCCCCGGCACCACCGAGGAGATGACCGGTCATAGATTTGGTGGAGCTTATGGCAAGCTTGTAGGCATGCTCCCCGAATACCCTCTTTATGGCCTTGTTTTCAGAAAGATCATTTAACGGAGTAGATGTGCCGTGAGCATTGATGTAATCCAGATCTGCGGGCCTTAATCCGGCGAAATCAAGGGCCATTTTTATACAATTGGCCGCCCCGTCACCTTCAGGATCCGGCGCAGAGACGTGATAGGCATCGCCACTCAGACCGTAACCAATTACCTCCGCATAGATATCGGCTCCCCTTTCAAGCGCGTTTTCCAATTCTTCAATAACCAGTATTCCCGAGCCTTCGCCCATGATAAACCCATCACGATCCAGATCAAATGGACGTGAAGCTTTCTCCGGTTCATCGTTTCTTGTGGAAAGGGCCCGCATGGAACAAAAGCCCCCAAGGGCCAGCGGCGTCAGAACCGCCTCCACTCCGCCTGTGATCATCGCGTCTGCAATACCCTCGCGGATAAACCGGAAGGCTTCTCCAACGGCGTGACAACTGGCCGCACAGGCTGTTTCGATAGATATATTGGGCCCCTTGGCTCCGTACTCTATAGCGATCTGGCCGGGGACCATGTTGGCGATTATACCGGGAATGAAAAATGGACTGATCCGGCGGGGGCCACTGGTCATAACCACATTATGAAAATGCTCAATCATGTTCAGGCCGCCTAAACCTGTCCCGGTCACACAGCCGACCCGGCTACCGTTTGAGGCATCAATCTTCAGTCTGGAATCCTCCATGGCCATCCTTGCGGCAGCCAGTGCATAATGGATGAAGACATCCATCCGCCGGACCTGCCGCTTATCTAAAAAATCTTCGGATCTAAAATTCTTGACCTCACCGGCGATCCGACATGTGAAATCGGAGGTGTCAAACCTTGTGATGGGCCCTATCCCCGACATACCGGAGCATGCGGCTTCCCAGTTTTCCTCAACTCCTGTGCCCAGGGGAGTGACCATCCCAAGGCCTGTAACCACAACCCTTCTGTTCATATTGTTGTTCCTCTTTCAAACATACCTTTCTGCCAACAATCCACTCAGATTCAACAATTGTATGCTTCCCAGGGGCAATCCCATATCCGGTATTCGTCCGGATCCTGTATAGTTGAAACTCGGATGGGCCCGGATCACCCTGTGGGCGGCATCATTTTTTCTTTCCACTTTTAACATAATCTATAGCGTCCTGAACGGTCGCAATCTTTTCTGCGTCTTCATCAGGGATAGAAAGGTCAAACTCTTCTTCCATCGCCATAATGAGTTCTACCTGATCCAGGGAATCCGCGCCTAAATCATCCACAAACGAGGCCTCTGGAACAACGTCTTTTTCAGGCACATCCAACTGTTCGCATATAATCTTTTTTACCTTTTCCTCAACAGATGCCATATACCATTACCTCCTTAAATTTTGCTTTTCGCCCTAATTTGTCCGTCTGTGAGAATTTATGGAACCTGCCTCCGGCAGAATGAACACTTCCTACATATACAAACCGCCGCTGACATGAATAACCTGTCCCGTAATATAACTTGCGGCACCGGAACAAAGCCAGTAAACCGCCTCTGCCACCTCTTCAGGCTTGCCCATCCTGCCCAGAGGTATCTGCCGCATAAAGCTTTCCTTTACCTTTTCCGAAAGCACGGCAGTCATATCCGTATCAATAAACCCCGGGGCAACGGCATTTACGGTGATTCCTCTCGCCGCAACCTCCCTTGCAATAGTCTTTATAAAACCCATGATTCCTGCCTTGGAGGCTGAATAATTAGCCTGTCCGGCATTTCCTATCTGTCCCACCACCGAAGAAATACTGACGATACGCCCGCCTCTCTGTTTGATCATGGGCCTGATCACCGCTTGTGTACAGTTGAATACGCTTTTCAGATTGACCCTGATGACTGTATCCCAGACTTCCTCGCTCATTCTCATCAATAATGTATCCTTGGTGATTCCGGCATTATTCACCAGAACATCTATCTTCCCAAACCTTGAAAGAATATCTTTGAACAGGACATCCACGGCCTCAAATGAAGATACGTCTACCCTGTGGCTCTCCGCCTCCAGCCCCCTTTTGGATAATGCATTCAATGTGGTGTTTGATTCGGCCTCGTCCGGATCATAATGCACCAGAACGATCCTGGCTTCCTCTTCTGCAAACCTGAAGGCCACAGCACGCCCTATGCCCTTTGATCCTCCGGTTATAACAACAACCCTTGAGCTGGAGTTATTCATAACGCTTTTCTCTTCCCGGGAGCTAAACCTGCCCGGGCTGGCATTTGGCTTATTAGACCATAAAGTCCTTATACTTGTTCAATTGCACAACCATCTTATCCAGGACTCCACTGTCTGCATACTGGGCTGCAAGCTTAACAGCGTTCTTGATAGCCCTGTTTGAAGATCCCCCGTGGCATATTATGCCCACACCATTAATCCCCAAAAGCGGGGCCCCACCATACTCTTCGTAATCCAGCTTCCTTTCAATACTCTTAAAAGCCCGGCGACCGAGCAGTAAAGCAGTGCGACCCAACAGGGAACTCATTGACTCTCTTCTTAGCAGCTTTGTTATTGCCTGTGCCATCCCCTCACTCATCTTCAGCGCAACATTCCCCACAAACCCGTCGCAAACGATAATTTCTACATCTCCTGTAAAAATATCGCGTCCTTCTACGTTCCCGACAAAATCGAATTGACTCTCCTCAAACAATTCCCGGGCCAGCCGGACCTGTTCATTACCTTTACTTCCCTCTTCCCCAATGCTCAAGAGTCCTATCTTGGGACTTTCCATGCCCAGACAGGAACTGGCAAAGGCATGAGCCATTACACCAAACTGGAAGAGATGAGCCGGCCGGCAATCCACATTGGCACCCACGTCGATCAAAACCACGTTGCCTCTCTCGCCAGGAAAGATGCTCGCGATGGCAGGCCTTTCCACGCCCTCCATCCGGCCAAGGGTCAAAACACCCGCAGCCACACTGGCACCTGAATTGCCCGCACTTACAACCGCATCTACCTCACCCCTTCTCACAAGACCAAAAGCTACCCTGATAGAGGCATCCTTTTTTCTCCGTACACCCTTTAAGGGCGCTTCATCCATCCGCACCACTTCTTCACAGTGATGTACTGAAATATGATCCGTGGAATAACGGGAACCGAGCTTTTCAATGATGACATTCTTGTCTCCAACGAGGGTAACATCGATTCCCCATTCAGAAGCAGCCTCAACTGCACCCTGTACAACCATTTCCGGAGCATTATCCCCGCCCATGGCGTCCACGGCTACCTTCATGTCAGCTCTCTTCGGTCTTAATTATTGTTCTGCCCTTGTAGGTCCCGCACTCGGGGCATACGTGATGTGGTAATACAGGTTCATGACAATTGGGGCAATGGGAGATATTGGGCATCTTTACGCTATCGTGAGCTCGCCGCGTATCCCGCTTGGATTTTGATTTTTTCTTTTTTGGTACAGCCATATCCTATTCTGATTCTCCTTTGAATTTCAGGTTTTTCATTTTCAAAAAGGCGGGATGTCCCATCTCCCGCTGACACTCACACGTCTCAATGTTCAAGTTGGAGCCACAGACGGGGCAGAGCCCCAAACAGTCCTCCCGGCAAAGGCATTTCAGGGGCAGAGATAAAAATATCTGCGACCTGACAACCTCTTCCAGATCGATTTCATTGCCCGATGTGAAATCAACCGCCATATCGTCTTCCAGGAGTTCAAGCTCGCTTTGACCTGTATCTGAAGGAATAAGGGCCAAAAACAACCTGAAGTCGGACTCCAGATCGCTTTCATAATGCTCAAGACATCTGTCGCACCTGATTAGAAGCCGTCCGGACAAACGACCATCCAGCACGTACTTGCTTCCTGCCTTGGCGATGTTTATTTCAACCTTCAAAGGACCGCCAAGTCCTATTATCTGATCGTTTTCCCGATCCCCCTGCCACCAACCCGGCTCAATTGAAAATTCAAACCTGCGGGGAGCGAGCAAAACAGTCTTCAGGTCAATAATCATCAGCACTAAACCTTATTAAAGAACAATAAAAATTGATTACCATTAGAATAACATAAATTTGTGAGTATATAAGACACTTGCTTTTTGTCAAGAAAATTAATTTGCTCCTGCTACAAGACTGCCATCTATTGATTTTTCCTCTTTTTATGATAGTATTTTTATGATCTTTTATCAATGGAAGTTCTTACAGGTTTTTCCCATAAAATGGATAAAGAAAACTGGCAAATAAGGGGCAAAGGTCACAGGCAACGGTTACGCAATAGATTCCTGGAAGGCGGCCTTGAAAGATTCTCCGATGAGGAAGTAGTGGAATTTCTCCTTACATTGGGTACACCCAGGGGCGATCTCAAACTACCGGCTCGGGAGGCATTGAAGCGCTTTGGGAGCCTATCGGGCGTTTTATCAGCGCCTATTGAAGACTTAACAAAGGTAAAGGGGATCGGGTCAAAAAATGCCCTTTATTTAAAGATCGTTCATCAGGTCGCCGGAAGATACCTCAAAGACAGGACACAGGGAAAGGCCTTTTTCGGGTCATCACGGGCTGTGTTCGACTATTTGTTTCATTCAATGCGGGACTTGAAAAGGGAAATCTTCAAAGTTTTTCTCTTAAATCGAAAAAACGAATTGATTCATGATCAGGACGTGTTCCTGGGAACGCTTACGGGTAGTGCCGTTTATCCACGCGAGATCATGACACTCGCTCTCGAACACAAGGCAGCGGGCCTTATATTCGTGCACAACCATCCTTCGGGCGACCCAAATCCCTCTGCCGAGGATAAAAGGCTAACAAGAGAACTCGTCCGGGCGGCAAGGGTGCTTGCCATTCAGGTGCTTGATCATATTATCATCGGACACAACGCCTATTACAGTTTTACGGATGAAGGCCTCATCAAGCGTTTTTTAGAGGAATATGAAAAGGGGTTTAACTCCCCTTAAGTTCTTGACACATCCCTGAGAATTATGACAGTGTCCGTCCATTCAAATCAGGTGGATGGCATATTACAGCGAGAGTGGCGGAACTGGCAGACGCGCTGGATTTAGGATCCAGTGGAGCAATCCGTAGGGGTTCGAGTCCCCTCTCTCGCACCAGCCACAAAAGGGAAAATGATCCTGGATATATCTTGAAATAATAAAAATCATTGTTATTTTCTCTCATGTTTCCACTATAATTCTGTTTATCATCAAATCTCTTGTCAAAATAGGCCATTTTTTGCGGAGGATTCCTTTATAATTATTTAATTAAGTTTACGCCCTGATAGCCGATTAAATAGATAGATATCCAGAGGCAAACGAACAAAATGAGGACAACACAATATGAAAACCAACCTGGAAGAAATCAGTCCTGTAAAGAAAAAACTGTCCATTGAAATTGAATCCAAGGAAGTTGATAAGAAACTGAACGAGGCATACAGGGAACTGGGCAAAAAAGCAAAAATACCCGGTTTCAGGCCGGGAAAAGTGCCGAGAAAAATCCTTGAGACACATTTCAGCACCCAGGTAACAGAGGATGTGACAAAAAATCTGATTAGTGAAACATTCCCCATGGCTATACAGGAGGTTGAAACTTTTCCCCTCGGCGCTCCGCTGTTGGAAAAGGATATCCTGAAACAGGGACAAAATTTTAGATATTCTGCAGTGATGGAGGTCCGACCCAAGTTTGAAGTAAAGGATTACCTGGAACTTGAGGTGGAAAAAGAAAGGCTTTCGGTTAGCGAAGAAGACGTTCGGAAACAGCTTGAACAGATAAGGGAAGCGAACGGAAAGCTGACCTCCATCGACCAGGACAGGCCCATCCAGAAAGATGACTACGCGGTAATCGATTATGAAGGTTTCGAGGAAGGAAGTCCTCTGGAGGGTATCAAGTCACCGAATTTTCTCCTGAAAGTCGGGAGCAATGAATTTCATCCCGGGTTCGACGAAGCACTGACAGGTCTTCACAAAGAGGACGAAACCGAGATTAGGGTCGATTTTGAAAAAGACCACTATCATTCAAAGCTGGCTGGCAAAAGCGTAGATTTTAAGGTCAAAATAACGGACATCAAGGAAATGGTGCTCTCTGAGTTGAACGACGAGTTTGCCCAAAATCTCGGGGCTGATATTAAAGACCTTGAAGATTTGAAAAACAAGGTAAAGGAATCCATCACAGCCCAGGAGGAAAAAAGAATCGACAGGGACCTGAAACAAAGGATCCTTAAAAAAATCTCGGACAGTGTTGACTTCGAGCTTCCCCAGGTCCTGATTGAATCAGAGATTGATTATGCCGTTGAAAACGTCGCTCAGAATCTTATGAGAAGTGGCTCAAGCTTAGAAAAGGCCGGCCTTTCCGAAGAAAAAATAAGAGAGGAATTCACACCCTCTGCACAAAAACGTGTGAAGGACCTTCTCATCTTGGGGGAAATAGCCAAACAGGATAATATCGAAGTAGATGAAGAGGATCTGGCAAACAGCTTAAGGGATCTGGCAGCAAACACGGGCCAGGATATGGAAACCATTCGGAAATATTATGAAGCCAAAAATATGATAGGTTCCCTGAAAGAAAAGTTGCTTGAGGAAAAAACATTGAACTACCTTCTGGAGAATGCTAAGATTTCAGAAGTAGATGAGAAAGGAGGAAATTAGATCCCATGCTTATCCCAATGGTCATTGAACAATCAAGCCGCGGAGAAAGGGCCTACGATATCTATTCCCGGCTTTTGAAAGATCGAATCATCTTTGTGGGTGAGACGGTAGAAGACAGTATGGCTAATACCATTATCGCTCAAATGCTTTTCCTGGAATCAGAGGATCCGGACAAGGACATTAATCTCTATCTGAATTCCCCGGGCGGGGTCACTACGTCCGGCTTGGCAATCTACGATACCATGCAGTATATTAGACCCGAGATCGCAACTATCTGTGTGGGGCAAAGCGCAAGCCTGGCGGCCCTGCTTCTGGCAGCCGGGACCAAAGGCAAGCGATATGCACTCCCCAACGCAAGGATCATGATTCATCAACCCCTTGGCGGCATGCAGGGGCAGGCCACGGACATAGATATTCATGCCAGGGAAATACTGAAAACGCGTGACACCCTTAACCAAATCCTGGCCAAACACACAGGCCAGGATATTGAAACAATTCAAAAAGACACTGAGCGTGATTTTTTCATGAGCAGCGAGCAAGCCAAAGAATACGGAATCGTGGACAAAGTCATCACAACAAGAGAAATGCCAAACCAGCTAACTCAAAAAAAATAAAGGTTATCAATAAGGCGCAAGCTTTTTACGAGGTTATCAATTATGACCAAAAATACTGAATCCAGAGACGACCTGCTCTGTTCATTCTGTGGAAAGAGTCAGGATGAAGTGAAAAAGCTAATCGCAGGCCCATCCGTATATATTTGTGATGAATGCATTCAGTTATGTAATGAGATTATAGCCGAAGAATACAGTCAGGAAATTGACGAAGAATTTACTGATCAACTGCCGAAGCCTGCTGAGATAAAAGAGGCATTGGACCAGTATGTGATTGAACAGGACAAGCCAAAGAAGATCCTTTCCGTGGCGGTTCATAACCACTACAAACGGATAAATACCAAGATAGACATGGAAGGGGTTGAGATCCAGAAAAGCAACATCCTCCTGATCGGACCCACAGGCTGCGGCAAGACCCTTTTGGCGCAGACCCTCGCCAAGATCCTGAAAGTCCCGTTCACAATCGCTGATGCCACAACACTTACAGAGGCGGGATATGTAGGCGAAGACGTGGAAAATATCATCCTGAACCTGGTTCAGATGGCCGATTATGACGTTGAGGCCGCATGTAAGGGCATCGTATACATTGATGAAATCGACAAAATCGCCCGGAAACTGGACAGCCCATCCATTACCCGCGATGTGTCCGGCGAGGGGGTCCAGCAGGCACTTTTGAAGATAATAGAGGGAACCATGGCGAACGTTCCTCCCAAAGGGGGCAGAAAACATCCCCAGCAGGACTTTGTCAAGGTGGATACAAGTAATATACTCTTTGTTTGCGGCGGCACTTTCAACGGCCTGGATAAGATAATCGGGAATCGAATCGGGCGTAAATCCATGGGTTTTGAGGCCGAAATCCATGGCAAGGGGGGGGCAAACATCAACGAGATCATGCCCCTTGTCCAACCCGAAGACATGATCAAGTTCGGCCTGATACCTGAATTCATTGGCAGAATACCTATCATCGCCACACTTAACGAGTTGAGTATGGACGCCCTTGTGAGGATTCTGACTGAACCCAAGAACGCCCTCACCAAGCAGTACAAGAAACTATTTGAACTGGAAAACGTTGAACTCAAGTTTACGGACGAAGCCCTTCTGGCCATTGCAAAGGATGCCACAGATCGAAAATCAGGGGCCCGGGGCCTGAGAGCAATACTGGAATCCGTCATGTTAGATATTATGTATGATATCCCGACTACCTCGGGCATCCAGGAATGTGTCATCAATGAAGAAGTCATTGCAAAGGCTAAACCACCGTTATTGCTATACGAAAACCAGGTGGAATATGCATAGACCTATGTTCAATTTGAATAAAAGAGATCCTCAGGATTTGATTATGGATGAAAAATTTTACTACCCGTTGCTCCCGCTCAGGGATGTGGTGATATTCCCCAACGTTGTTGTTCCTCTATTCGTGGGCCGTCACAAGTCCATCAAGGCGCTTGAGTATGCCATGTCCCATAAGAAGGAGATCTTCTTGTCAGCACAAAAAAATGCCAAAGTGGATGATCCTTCCCCGAAAGATATCCACCCTTTTGGCACACTTGGCACGGTTCTCCAGCTTCTGAAATTACCGGATGGTACGGTCAAGGCACTCATTGAGGGAAAACAAAGGGGCAAGATCGGGAATTTTTTAGATAAACAGGATTTTCTCATGGTTGAGGTAACAAAACTCCCGAGCCGGCATGAGATCAACATTGAGACCAGGGCGTTGGTACGAAGCATTAATACCAACTTCAAAGAATACGCCAAGCTGACTAACAAGATCAGTCAGGAAATTGTATCCACGGTGACATCCATTGAAAATCCGGCCACCCTGTGCGACACCATAGCGGGTCACCTCGCCCTGAATGTGTCGGACAAACAGAGGCTTCTGGAAATTGAAGACCTTAACCTCCGCCTGGAAAAGCTTTTTGAAAATCTTTCAAATGAAACAGATATCCTTCGCCTGGAAAATCGCCTCAAGTCCAGGGTAAAAAAACAGATGGAAAAGACCCAGAAGGATTACTACTTAAACGAACAGATGCGCGCCATTCAAAAAGAGATGGGCTCTAAGGACGACTTTAAGGCGGAACTCGACGAACTGGAAAAAAAGATACAGAGGAAACGGTTATCAAAGGAGGCCTTCACCCGGGTAAAGCAGGAATTCAAAAAGCTGAAGATGATGTCCCCCATGTCGGCAGAGGCCGCTGTGGTACGCAACTACATAGACTGGATTCTCTATCTCCCGTGGTATGACAAAACAAAGGTGAAGCTGGACATTGAAGAGGCTGAAACCATCCTTGAGGAGGATCACTACGGCCTTGAAAAACCCAAGGAAAGGATCATCGAGTACCTGGCTGTCCAGCGTCTGACTAAAAAAATAAGAGGGCCCATCCTCTGTCTTGTGGGTCCTCCGGGAGTTGGTAAGACCTCATTGGCCAAATCCGTTGCCAGGGCAACGGGCCGAAATTTTGTCCGTCTTTCCTTAGGGGGCGTAAGGGATGAGGCCGAAATAAGAGGACACAGGAGGACCTATATAGGCGCCCTCCCCGGCAAGATCATTCAATTCTTGAAAAAGGCAAAATCGAATAACCCTGTTTTTTGTTTGGATGAAGTTGACAAGATGAGCACTGATTTCCGTGGCGATCCGTCCGCGGCCTTGCTTGAGGTTCTGGATCCGGAGCAAAATTTCGCCTTTAACGACCATTATCTGGACCTGGACTACGACCTTTCCGACACATTATTTATTACCACGGCCAATAATCTACTCAATATTCCCTTACCCCTCCAGGACAGAATGGAAATTATCAGGTTGCCCGGGTACACGGAACTGGAAAAGATGGGCATTGCAAAGCAGTTTCTTATTAAGAAACAGGTCGAAGCAAACGGTCTTAAGCATGAGAACCTCTCTTTTACTGATAAAAGCATCCTCACAATCATAAGGCATTACACCAAAGAGGCCGGCGTGAGAAACCTGGAGCGCGAGATCTCCTCCATCTGCCGGAAGGTCGCAAGGGAAGTGGTAAAACAGGGAAAGGATACAAAAATATCTATTAAGGCTCACTCCATCCACAAATACCTTGGGGTGCACAAATACCGGTATGGGCGCACAGAAGAAAAGGACACCATCGGTGTTGCTACAGGACTGGCCTGGACCGATGTAGGTGGCGAACTTCTTCAAACAGAAACCACCCTTATGCCGGGTAAAGGTAATCTGGTACTCACCGGAAAGCTCGGAGAGGTGATGCAGGAGTCAGCCCAGGCAGCCCTGAGTTATGTCCGATCAAGAGCAAGGCAGTTGAGCCTTCCCGATAATTTCTACAAAAAGATCGATATCCACATCCATGTCCCCGAGGGCGCTATTCCCAAGGACGGACCTTCCGCCGGTATCACCCTTGCCACGTCAATTGTCTCGGCCCTCACAAGAAATGCGGTCAACCGTGATATCGCCATGACCGGCGAGATAACCCTGAGGGGAAGGGTCCTTCCCATCGGGGGGCTGAAAGAAAAAATACTTGCCGCCCACCGGGGGGGTGTGAGCAAGGTACTCATACCCTTTGAGAACAAAAAAGATATAGAGGAAATACCCAAGAAGATCCTGAAAAAGGTGGAGCTGATCCTGGTTGACCATATGGATGAAGTTCTGCGGGAAGCCCTGGTCCCCAATGAGGGAAAAGAAATCTTTGCACTGAAAGAGGAATTCGAACCGTTTAGCATCAAAGGGTCGGATGAAACGCAAAAGGAATCCGCACCCGGTGTAGTAACTGCTCACTGAGCAATCTGGATTATCTTGACAAAGGAGATCAAAGCTGGTAGTTAATTCGGCCTTCAAATTGGGCGGATAGCTCAGTGGGAGAGCATCGGCCTTACAAGCCGAGGGTCGCAGGTTCAAATCCTGTTCCGCCTACCAGAAATTGCTTATCGCTATTTACCAATGGCCCATGGCTATTGGCTAATAGCAAAATGTAAAACCGAAGGTTTTTTGGGG
>JAFDHL010000361.1 GCA_019308785.1 Deltaproteobacteria bacterium | reverse complement strand
CTTTTTGTAGTGACTGCTGGAAGGCCTTCGTGATTTCAGGCTGTTATGGGATGGGGGACCCCCTGGCTCCGACGCTCCGAAGGAGCGGAGGAGAACAGCGGAGGGGGGAGGCTTGTCCCGCCCAGAGGGCGGGGCTTCACCCGCCCATAACTGCCTGAAATCACCAGGTCGAGAAGCTCGGAATCGAAGAAAAGACCGCTTCAACCTTCCAATCTGACAACTTCATATCAGAACAGTTTCGCGGTATTCATTTGTCAAACAAAGTATGTTGTTCGCGGCCAACAAGCTGGAGGCCTAATTCTTTAAGCTGGGCATTATCCACGCTAGAGGGTGCATTGGTAAGGGGACAGGTTGCACTGGTTGTCTTGGGAAAGGCGATAACCTCCCGGATAGAGCTGACGCCCGTCATGATGGCCACAAGGCGGTCAAAACCCAAAGCCATCCCTCCATGGGGAGGAGCCCCATATTTCAGGGCCTCTAATAAAAATCCGAACTTCAGTTGGGCCTCTTCGGGCAGGATACCTAAAATGCTGAACATCTTTTGTTGAATGGCAAGATCATGAATTCTCACGCTTCCCCCGCCTATCTCTGCCCCGTTTAAAACCAGATCGTAGGACCTGGCCCTGACCTTTTCCGGGTAATCCTCCAGTATGGGGAGATCTTCCTCAACCGGAGCCGTGAAGGGATGGTGAACCGCTTCGAGTCGTTTTGCCTCCTCATTATACTCCAATAACGGGAATCTGGTAATCCAGACGAAATCATAGCCGTCAGTATTGATCAGATCCATTCGCTTCGCCACCTCAACACGGAAAACGCCAAGGGACTCATTTACAATTTTGCGGTTATGGGCCACGATCAGAATTAGGTCCCCCGGTTCGGCATCAAGTTTTTCATTAACGGCCGCCTTGTCTCCATCTCCAAAAAACTTGTTCAGGGAAGACTGCCACCCATTATCGGTGAGCTTGATCCAGGCCAGGCCCTTGGCGCCGCAACCGGCTGCCATTTCGCCAAGTTCGTCCAGGCCTTTCCTCGAAAAAGCCGGGGCACCCCCTTTTATCGTGATAGCCTTGACCACGCCACCATCTTCGACAACACCCTTAAACATCCGGAAATCCGATCCGGCCGCAATATCCGTTATGTCCTTGAGTTCCATACCGAACCGTGTGTCGGGCCTGTCCGTGCCAAACCTGTCCATGGCCTCACGGTATTCAAGGCGCTTGATAGGGAGGGCTATTTGGTATCCCAATATTTCAGAAAAGGTCACCGACATCATGTCTTCGAAGATCCCCATGACCTGATCCTCATCAACAAAGGCCATCTCCAGGTCCACCTGGGTAAATTCAGGCTGGCGGTCTGCGCGTAGGTCTTCGTCCCGGAAACAGCGGACAATCTGGTAATAACGGTCAAACCCGGCAATCATGAGAAGCTGCTTGAAAAGCTGAGGGGACTGGGGCAATGCATAAAACAGTCCCTTACTGACCCTGCTGGGCACAAGGTAATCCCTGGCCCCTTCGGGCGTGCTCTTGGTAAGAAAGGGCGTCTCAACCTCAATAAAACCATTTCCGTTTAGATACTTTCTGATACAGGAAGCAATCAAATGGCGATTGCGTAAAGTATTGAATGCCTCGGGTCTTCGCAATTCCAGGTAACGGTATTTTAGTCTCAGACTCTCGGAAGCATCTACCGCGCCATCCACCTGGAAAGGAGGTGTTTCCGTCCGGTTCAGGATCTTCAGTTCGGTGACCTTGACTTCGATGTCACCGGTAGGCAAGCTGGCATTTTCCTGCCCCTCAAGGCGACGGGACACAGTCCCTTTTACCGCGACGACCCATTCGTTTCTCAAGATGTGGGCATGCTCGTGACTGACCTTTTCAATCTGGGGATCAAAAACGATCTGTGTGATTCCTTCCCTGTCACGAAGGTCGATGAAGATCAGGCTGCCAAGGTCACGTCTGCTGTTCACCCATCCCATCAACAGGGCATCTTGCCCGATGCTGTCTGTCCTGAGGCTTCCGCAGTCATGGGTTCGTCTCCAGTCATCTAATGAGTCGATTCTTATGTCTTCGCTATCGTTCTAAAGGGATGAACTGGATAATTTTTTTCATCCTGTTTATCATTTTTTTTTAAATCCTTGTTTTAATTATTACAACTTCACTATTGTTCACAATTTTTCTCATAAATTACAGGTACTTTACTCAATAGTTGAACAGTATAAGACGGCTAATAGTCATTTCTGTCACGTCTTTATATTCCATAGTTATCCTGCCGCAGGCGGGATTGTAATACATGTTTTGATTAACTGGATTTCAATCTTGTTTATCCTGTTATCCTGTCAAATATTTTTTCCAGGAGTACTATTGCGTTCATTACAGGGCTTCCTTCAGGTTTTTTACAAGGTTTTCAAGGCCCACTTCCTCTTGGGCTTTTGTCTCCATGTCCCTTAGCACACCCTTTCCCGAGGAAAGTTCGTCACCCCCCACGATCAGGACCTTTTTTGCGCCAAGACGGCCGGCCTTTTTCATCTGTGCTTTCAGCCCTTTTGAGCCGTAATCCATTTCCACCCACAGGCCGGATCTCCTCAAATCCGCCACCCATTGAAAAGATGCCCTTTCAGCATTTTCCCCCAAAGCGGCAAGAAAAAGATCAGGGCTTTTGATCTCGGGCGAGTCCTCTTCTTCCATCAGCGAAACTACCCGTTCCACGCCCACGGCAAACCCGATGGCAGGATGGTCCGGTCCTCCTAAGAGCTTCACCAGACCGTCATATCGCCCGCCCCCCGCCACAGCATTCTGCGCCCCTAATTTGTCAGTCTGTATTTCAAAGGTCGTCCTGGTATAATAGTCAAGTCCCCTAACAAGTCGATGGTTCAGCACAAAAGGCATGCCCGACCTGCTCAGATAATCTTTTAGTGATTCAAAGTGGTTCCCGCACTCGTCACACAGGAACTCCAGTATAGACGGCGCATCAGCGACAACCTTGTTGCAGGTTTCTACCTTGCAATCAAAAACCCTCAACGGGTTGGTTTGCGATCTTCTCCGGCAATCAACACAAAGCGAATCTATTTTGCCAAGCAGGAAATCCTTTAGCTCCTTTTTAAAACGGGGTCTGCATTCCGGACACCCGAGGGAATTAAGATTAAGGCTGAGATCGGAAAATCCAATAGATTCAAACAGGTACATAGCCATAACAATAATATCCGCATCACTTCTGGGACCCGGATCACCGAACAGTTCCGCATTAATTTGATGAAACTGTCTGAATCTCCCCTTCTGGGGCCTTTCATGCCTGAACATGGGGCCCACAGTGAAGAGTTTCTGTACGGGGTTTTTTTGGTACATCCGGTTCTGGATATAGGCCCTGACAACAGAGGCTGTTGCTTCGGGCCTTAAGGTCATACCCCTTCCCTTGCTGTCTTTCAGGGTATACATCTCCTTGGAAACAATATCCGTCTCCTTGCCAATACCCCGGCTAAAGAGTTCGGTTCTTTCAAGTATGGGGGTCTTGATCTCAAAAAATCCGAAGTCTTCAAATAGTCTCCTGGCAGTCGACTCAAGCCGCTGCCAGCTTCCAACCTCTTCAGGAAGGATATCCTTAAAACCTTTGAT
>JAFDHL010000360.1 GCA_019308785.1 Deltaproteobacteria bacterium | reverse complement strand
ACAGTCTTCAGCCCCGCCTGTCGAAATGAAGTGTAGATCCCGCTGTCGGGGCCGTCCGGCGGGCACGCTTCAGCCTAAATAACCTGAGTAGTTACAAACTTTTTTAAAGACTATATATACGCCTTTGAATCCCCGGAACCATATTCCGAGGCAAACTTAATAAGTTCTCCTGATTCCGGTATTTTTTTTCCGTATTTGTTCAGCGCACTAACTGCTGTTTCAGCAAACTCCGGACTAACTGCTGTTTCAGCAAACTCCGGATGCGCCGTTGATTTCAGACACTCTTTTACCGTTGCAATTACCGCTTGTCTCGCTGATTTTTCCTTTTCGTTCTTTGCCTTTTTCCGCAAGAATTTTATCTGTTTTTTGATAATCGCCCTGATCTCCTCAATAACGCCCTTCCCAAGTTCCTCACAATTATTCGCCATAATCAGAATGGCCTTCACAAGGTGACCTTTAGGATCTTTTAACACATACTCGGAAAGGCCCCTGGATTGAAAACCCACCGCCTCATAGAACCGCCTGGCCCCGATTTCAGAATCAAGGGAGATCTCATTAACGTTCGCAAGCCTGATTTTCCATAGCATCCAGACCCCGGCCACTAAAAAGGCGCCAACACCTCTGGGAGCTTGATAGGTGGGTTCTGATAGATTACCGGTCTTGCCACGCAGGGTTGCAATGAACTTAATTTCAAGGCCTTTGAAAAACATACGCTCTTTTAAAACAATATAGACCAGCCCCAGGATCTTTCGGTCCCCCAGGCACACAAAAAGGCTTTTTTCCTGCCCGCGTATCAGGCAGTTTAAGAGAAAACGCACATGAAAAAACTCTAAGTTCATGTCTGCCACCTGCATCAGGCTGTCCATGCAAAAGGGAAAGCATATAAAATGGGCTGGTGTGCCATCATTAACGATCCCTTTATATAATACATAGGGATCGTTCTCATCCTGGTACATCTCAAGGGTCTGTGTATCTTGTTTGACTTTTTCCAGAAGGGAAATGAGACCGGGGTGTTTATCATCCGGGTGACGGTCTTTGCTTTCGGGCATCCCCTGATGCTTCCTTAAACGTGCTAAAATATAATCGATCTCGTGGATGACCATAAGTTTGAGGCCTGCCTTTCGAATCTCAATGGCAACGTGCTTGTAATCAAGGGAATCCGCTCTGTTAAGAAGCTCCTGCTTTTTAGTCATCTCGCCATATTTGATCAAAAGCCCCTGTTCAATGGGTACAGTGCCTTCGTTGAAATAAAGGAATTTGTTTATCGAGACTTTTTCTTTATCAAAAAGGAAGTGAAAATCATCTCCCTGTGCGGACACATCAAGGTGCGAGGGTATGTCTATTTTGCCGGTTCCTAACATCTCATTCAGTGAATATCCTATCTCGGGATCACGTTCTGAAATGGCATCGATAGCCTGCTTGATATTCTCTCTTTTGATCATGGGCGACGGGCCAGGAAGAATTGATTAATGACTATTATTTATCGGAAGGTTTGAACTGAAAAGGTAGTTCGATTACGAAAGAAGCCCCTTTTCCAGGTTCACTCTTTACAGATATATTGCCCCCCAATTTATGCAGAATATTAAGGCAGATGGAGAGTCCCAATCCCGTTCCTTCCGGCTTGGTGGTAAAAAGAGGATCAAAGATCTTTTCTATTTTTTCCTCAGGGATTCCCGGCCCGTCATCGGCGATTGTCACTGTAATGCCGTTCTGACCGGCACGGGTTGTGAGACTGATTTCACCGTCTTTTTCTACAGCGGACACGGCATTTAAAACTAAATTTTGAAAAACCTGGCGTAGTTTTGAATGATCACTGCGGATACCTGGAAGATGATCCTCGTAATCTCTTTTTACCCTAATATTCTTGAAATAGAGTTCACTGCTCAGAAATTCTAAGAGATCATCCAGTATCTTATTAGTATTTACCTCCATGATTACCGGTTCGCCCGGGCTAATAAACCTGACAAATTTGTCAATCGATTTTAGGCTGCGGGACACCTCCGATTTGATCTGATCCAGGCTCTTCTCAATTTCATCTGCCCTGGTCAGATCATGAATCCATGTGGTGGCTACATCTATATTGGCCAGGTTATCCTTTACTTCCCGAAAAAAACCATAAGACAGCTCCATTGATGACGCCATATAACTGGTGCGGCGAAGCTGCTGATCCAAAAACCGGATATTTCGCCGCTTTGTCTCCAGGATCGAGACCAGTTGATTGGTGGTCAGAAGAACGGTCAAGACAATGAGAATAGCCCCTAATACAAAGACATATATACCAATTCTGCGGACACGCTGTAACGCCTCAAAGATATCATCCTGATCAATTTTCACCACACATAGCCATGGAACGTTTTTCAGCCATGCTGTGGCACGGATTTGACCCTCTCGTTCCTCTAATTTGATCCCTTCAAAAGGTTTCAGATCTTTGAATTCCGACTGCCCCATCAACTGACC
>JAFDHL010000359.1 GCA_019308785.1 Deltaproteobacteria bacterium | reverse complement strand
CACTGGACTTAACCTTTGCGATTAAGGGCTTCGCGGTTTCGGCGGACAGGATGGCTTTTTATCGTAACTGCCGCAATGTTCCCCTGATAGGAGGATACTATTGACGGCTTTGAGTAGAATGCCTCACCCTGTCCGTCCGAATTCTTTGATTATGGCTCCAAGGTGCTCTGATCCTTGAAAATTCAAGAGATCTAGTTAAACCAGTTTGCCAAAGTCGGACATCATGGACAGGGTTTTCCACCTGTAAGGCCGAAATGCGAATAACTAAAAACGCAATTTTTAGGCTCGGTTAATCTAAATTTCAAAAACCGGCTTTGATCCGAATGGAGGAGTTTTGCCTAAAAAAAGTCAACTTTTTCTCTTGATTTTTTCCTGGTGCTCTGCTCAGGTTCAACGTTAAGAGGTTCAGGGTTCAAAGTTAGATTAATGAAAGACGGGTTCGATTCTAAGCCAAATGCCTAATTGATCCAGTTCTTGTGGAACACCAGGTGCTATTGCACACGAATCCGGAGAGAATTCTTTGTTGCAGAGGAGATATGAAGAAAACAGCAAAGCGATTAACCTTGAACCGTGAACCTGACAACCTGAGTTACATACAAACAAGATAAATACATTTCCCTTTATAAGGAAGTATCAGCATGATCTCTGATTCTGATTTCGGCCGTCATACAACCGGATCCCTGTATAACAGCCGCCTGGTAATGAACTATATTGAGTATGTCAAAAATGCTCACCCTGACGTGAATATTGGTCCTGTTCTAAATTATGCAGGGATTGCCAGGTATGAAGTGGACGACCAGGGTCACTGGTTCACTCAGGATCAGGTGGATCGTTTTCATGAAATGCTGACCGAGAAGACGGGTGACCCGGACCTTTCCCGGAAAGTCGGACGCTCTGCGGCATCATCCCAGGCATCCGGTCCTTTAAAACAATACGCCTTGGGGTTTATGTCGCCGGGTACTGCTTACTGGATGTTGGAAAAGCTTTCCTCCAATCTGAGCCGTGCCTTCAAGTTCGAGACCAGGCAAATCGCAAGCGATAAAATGGAAGTCCTTGTCAAGCCCAGGCCTGGCGTTGAGGAAAAACCTCATCAATGCGAAAACCGGATGGGTCTTCTGGAATCCATGGCCAAGTTGTTCACCAATAAGTATGCAAAGGTCGAACACCCTGAGTGCATTCACAGGGGTGACGAAGTGGGCCGTTATATTATCACCTGGGAGAAGACCCCTTTTCTAATCTGGAAAAGGCTACGTAATTACTCTTCCTTAATAGGCATTGTGGCATGTTTTGGTTTTTTCTTCTTATTGCCTGTCGTAAATTGGGTTATTCTTGTACTGGGCTTTGCCTTGCTCACAGTGCTGTTTTGGTTTTTCTCGGACCACCTTGAGAAGAAGGAACTTTCTAACACCATCGAAACACAGGGAAATGCGGCAAAGGACCTTTTATTTGAAATGGATATTCGGTACGGGAATGTCCTTCTTATCAAGGAAATCGGCCAGGCCACGTCAAGTATTATTGACACAGGCGAGCTCGTCAATACCGTGATGAATGCAATGGAAAAGCACCTTGATTTTGATCGCGGCATGATTATGCTTGCCAACCAAAATGAGACGCGGCTGCTTTACAGGGCCGGTTACGGTTACAGCAAGGAGCAAGAAAAATTTTTGCAACAAGCAGTGTTTCACCTTGACAATCCTGAATCCAAAGGAGTGTTTGTACTCTCTTTCAAAGAGCAGAAGCCCTTTCTCATAAATGATATTGCCGAAATTGAAGAGGCTTTTTCAAAAAGAAGCCTGGAATTAGCAAGACAAATGGGAGTCCGATCACTTATTTGCGTACCCATTGTCTACGAACAACGATCTTTAGGCATCTTAACCGTCGATAACGTTAAGTCAAAAAGGATACTTACCCAGAGCGATATGAGCCTTTTAATGGGTGTTGCCTCGCAAACGGCCATCAATATTATAGAGGCCATGTCTTTTCAGAAGCTTCAGGAGAGTGAGGAGAAATATCGTTCAATACTTGAAAGCGTTGAAGAAGGTTACTTTGAGGTCGATCTTCCAGGGAATCTGACTTTTTTCAATAATTCATTATGCAGGATTTTGGGGTATTCCCGAAAAGAATTGTCGGGACTCAATAACCGTCATTATACCAGCCCTAAAACTGCAAAGAAAATGTATCGGATTTTTAACGAGATTTATCGAAAAGGCAAACCCGCAATAATATC
>JAFDHL010000358.1 GCA_019308785.1 Deltaproteobacteria bacterium | reverse complement strand
GGGATGACTTCATATCAGAGTTTGCTTCGCGAGCTTGTTTCGGAAAAGGTTTTTGAAGAGATGCGACGATTACAGCTTTTTTAGAAGCTGCTTCAAAACCCTTCCTTTTAACGACTCCCAATTTCTCGCTTTGAATCATCATGTAACATGCTCGTTTGTTTCTTTATGTTACCCTCCTCCTCACGTGTTTTAATTCTGAAATTCCTTAGAGTTTGCCCAAATGAAATAGGTCAAATTTTTCCCTATGCGTCAAAAAATTGCCTTTTCTTCCGGGTTCAATCCCGCTCCTTAGGTCTATCCCCTTTAAATAATTAGCAAATTTAAAATAAAGAAAGGTGGCACGGCCTTTGCTATAATTTTAAGGAAAACAGGTATGTTTTTTGATGACTTATAAAGTTAAAGTTCAAAAAAATTAAAAAATCTCAAATATATCAGCTTGTTATTGAACGATACGGGATGTAATCGAAGGGGCGGAGCTGTATATAAACCAAATTGAATTTTATTCTCGGCTCTGTTTCTTGTCTTTTTACCAATCGCTTTAACGCCTATCGAAAAGGTTAATATGAAAAAGAAAACTTTAATTACCGGCATCACCGGTATGGTCGGCTCGCATCTGGCCGACTATCTTCTGGAAAATACTGATTGGGACATTTACGGGATGTGCCGGTGGCGCAGCCCGTTAGATAATGTCGAGCATTTGCTGGAAAGGGCAAACAAAAAAGATCGGGTTTATTTCATCGATGGCGATCTTTGTGACTATATTTCATTACAAAACGCTGTTGACGAGAGTAAACCTGATTATGTTTTTCATCTGGCGGCCCAGAGCTATCCCACCACAAGCTTTACTTCGCCTATCCATACACTGGATACGAATATTCTTGGCACAGAAAGACTGCTTGAAGCCCTCAGGCGATGCAGGGATATCGATCCTGTTATTCATGTCTGCTCTTCTTCAGAAGTATTCGGCCGGGTTCCAAAAGAAAAGTTGCCCATCAATGAGGAATGCTCATTTCATCCGGCATCGCCATATTCCATTTCCAAGATTGGGACGGATATGATCGGAAGGTTCCATGCCGAAGCCTATGGCCAGAAAGTAATGACAACACGCATGTTTACTCATACCGGCCCGAGGCGGGGCGATGTGTTTGCCGAATCAACCTTTGCCAAGCAGATTGCCATGATAGAGCAAGACCTTATTCCGCCGGTGGTAAAAACAGGCAATCTGGATTCCCTGCGTACCTGGTCTGACGTGCGGGAAGCGGTCAGGGCCTATTATATGCTTGTCACGGTTAATCCCGTCCCTGGCGGGTATTACAATATCGGAGGCACATTTTCATGCACAGTAGGAGAGCTGCTTAACCATCTGCTATCTATTTCCACACGCAAGGATATCCGTGTTGAGCAAGAGGAAGAGAGATTCCGGCCACTGGATGCCGATCTTCAAGTGCCGGACACATCGAAATTCCGGGAGCATACGGGCTGGGAACCGCGGATATCTTTTGAGAAAACAATGCAGGACTTGTTAGATTATTGGAGGGATCGAGTAAAAGCAGGGAGAGCGTTTCTTGACAGATGAGGATTAACAGGTTGGGATGTTGGAGACTACAATGGAAAGAAATAAGCAAGAGGCAATAACATGATTATTTCAAAAACCCCATACAGGATTTCGTTTTTTGGCGGAGGAACAGATTATCCGCAGTGGTACCTGAAAGAGGAAGGAGCAGTCCTTTCAACCACCATTGACAAATATTGCTATATTACCTGCCGTGTTCTGCCTCCATTTTTCGAAACAAAGTATCGAGTGATATGGTCGCACATTGAAAACGTTTCCACGATATCCGAGATTCTTCATCCTGCTGTGCGTGAAGGCCTGAAATACCTCGGAATCGACGGCGAATTTGGCGGGCTCGAAATCCATCATCAGGGAGACCTGCCTGCCCGCGCTGGAATGGGATCGAGTTCATCGTTTGCTGTTGGACTTTTCAAGGTATTGACGGCCTTGAGGGGGCAGATTATCGGTAGATATCAACTGGCCAATATGGCCATTGAGTTTGAACAGTCTGCTTTAAAGGAGAATGTGGGCTCGCAGGATCAGGTTGCGGCCGCCTACGGCGGGGTGAATGTAATACGTTTCCTGAAAAACGGTGAAATACGGATCGAACCTGTAACTATTTCACCAGAAAGAATTTTAGAATTGGAGTCTAATTTGATGTTGCTTTACACAGGGACCAGTCGCCT
>JAFDHL010000357.1 GCA_019308785.1 Deltaproteobacteria bacterium | reverse complement strand
TCAATCTTGATGGTCTCGTAAAAAGTCGCAGGCAAACATCTACCTGAAATAATAACAAATAACGAAAAATAGTACTTGCCTTTTTCACTGTGATATGATATGGAATTTCACATCAAATCAAAGGGTTAAAGGAAAAATTATGATTAAAGTGAAAGATCCGAATCAGCTTGACATTTTCGACCCTTGGGCGTTTCTGTCTCCCAAAAGAAGGCAATTGCTCGACTCCGGATGGCCGGGTTTATTTCGAGAGCATATTCTGCCTTCAATCCCAGTTGATAAGGTCAGTAAGTTTTTTAATGCCACATTCGGCCGGCCTACAAAGGAACTTTTTTCCACGTTGGGCGCCCTTATTTTACAGCAGACCTTCGATTTCACCGACGAAGAAACTGTCCAGCAATATGCGTTCAATATTCAATGGCACTATTCTCTCAACGTTAGCGAAGAGAGCGATAGTGCTAAATATATTTCATTGAAAACACTATGGAATAGTAGAAACATCATTACCCAAAATAATATAGAGAAAGACATTTTCAGTGCCGGCACCGACCAGTTAGCGCAGGTTTTCAAAGTGAATATCGACACTCAGCGGATTGATTCTGTCCACATCAAATCCAACATGCGGCGTCTGGGCCGAATTAGCATCTTTTCAGAAAGCATTCACAAGTTTTTAAAAAATCTCAAACGAGGACAAAAAGAGCAATTTGATACCATCGATAAAGAGATTGCCGATAGATATCTTACCAAAGACGCCCTCGGCTGTTTTTCGAGAGTCAAGCCATCCAAATCGAAAAAGACCCTCTCTGAAGTCAGCAGGGACCTTTTTGATTTGGTCCAGCAGTTTAAGGGATGCCCAGACATAACCCGCATGAACAGTTACCAACTACTTGAAAGAGTTTTACACGAGCACTGCCATCTTACCGATGACAAAGACAACCCGGTTGAACTCAAGAAAAGTAAGGATATTCCTTCTGATTCTCTTCAGAACCCCTCTGATCCGGACGCTAGCTACAGCGGCCATAAAGGACAAGGTTTTCAAGTTCAGGTCATGGAAACTTTTTGTGACGATGAAAAAGAAAAGAAGCAATCCCTGAATCTAATCACCCATGTTGAGGTTGAACCCGCGCATGAAAGTGATGCCAATGCGATCGTTCCTGCCATTGAATCCGTCGAGGAACGGGACCTTAAACCCAAGGAACTTCAGGCCGATTCTCTTTACGGTAGTGATGACAACTGCGAAATTGCGGAAGAACATGGGATAGAACTTATTGCGCCAACCATGGGATCCGTTGATAAAGATAAGTTAAGCATAACTGATTTTCAATTTTCACCCAAAGGCGAAATTGTTGCCTGCCCGCAAGGTAACGCTCCGGTAAAGGTCAAAAAGCGAAAGAAGATTAGCATTGCCTTTAGTGCAACGAGTTGTCAGAACTGTCCGGAACTAAGCAGATGCCCTGTAAAGAAGGGAAAGAAGTATTACTATCTCCGCTTTACAGATAAAGAGATGCGCATAGCAAAGCGCAGGCTGTATGAGCACTCCGACGAGTTCAAGGATCGCTACAGGTGGCGAGCAGGTGTGGAAGCCACCATGTCCGAGTACGACAGAAGAACAGGAGTCAAGCATCTTCGGGTGCGAGGCATAAAAGCAGTTCGCTTCTGTGCAACCCTGAAGGCCCTCGGAGTGAACATCTTCCGGGCTGCTGCCGTTAGAGCAGCGAAAATGATGCCGGGAGAAGAGCTCTGCTGGGCATAATGCCCTTCGGGGTACTATTTTTCGTTTGTCAAAGAGCAGTAGGCAACAATTTTTTGCTGCCTGGAGAAAATTTAAGTGATAATAACCCAACATCGATCAGTTAAGAGTATATGCTCATAATCAACAAGCTTTTAGCTTTCGACTTTTTACGGCGCTGTCAATCTTAGTAATCCCGAAATATTCAAGGTGGTCCTGATAATCTGTGTGGAGTTCATGGTTTCTCATTTTGATTCCCTCCAATTTGGTTGGCCGTCTCTTTTCAGTACATTTTTACGCAGATCACCATATAAATTTGACAGAGCCCGTCATAGTGCTGTAGATTTTTCGAAATTAAACCGAAGGATGCAATTCAACATGAAATTGATTGATGCCCACCATTACTAAACAAAATTGGAGCTTTAAGATATGACTGATAGACAAAAAAAACCCAAGGGAGCAGGTAAAAGCAGCTTTGAATTGATTGATCCAAATATATTAACGGACACATTACCAG
>JAFDHL010000076.1 GCA_019308785.1 Deltaproteobacteria bacterium | reverse complement strand
TTGGAGACACGTAAGTTAGTGGAACGGGCAAAAGAGGTCCTTATGCGCCGGCGAAACATGACCGGAGAGCAGGCATACCGCTGGATCCAAAAACGCAGCATGGACTCCCGCAAATCCATGCTACATGTGGCCGAGGCAATCGTGCTTTCAGATGATTTTTGATGCTATCCTGTATTCTGTGTTTTAAAACTCATACTCCGGAAGGTTGGCGCTTTTAACCTCTCGTGCGGCCCCTAGCCGTTAAGAATCCCCTCAACTCTGTCTTTATCCACATCTAACACATATTGGATACCGCTGACTTTGGCAGCCTCTTCAGTCAGGGCAACTATATCGTCGCGAGAGGTCTGCTCAAGTGAAAACTTACGGGCGCCTGCCAGGAGTTGGCGCAGCCCATGAGCGAGTCGTTCATAGTAGGTATAGAGCCCAATGGCACCTGTTGGCAGTTTCTCGAATTCCGTGTCTCCTAATTCCCTGCGCAGGGAGGCAGCCGTTATAAATATTTCATCCCTGGACTGACCGAAACGTTCAATATATACGGGAAGTTGATGATCATTAATTGCACGGCCGATTGTTTTCCCAACCATGGCGGCCGCAAGTGGGCTCCGGGCCATACCTATAAGCTTCACAAAGGGTGAGCCGAGAGCAAGACCCTTGAAAATATGATCTTCCAGGGAAAAACCGCCGGCCAATATAAGGGGTGGCACGTACCTGCCTTTGTCAGCCAGATATTTCGCATAGTTGTGGAGAAGCGAGTGTAAGTAAACGGCTGGTATACCCCACTCATTCATCATTCGCCACGGGCTCATGCCTGTGCCGCCGCCCGCACCGTCAACAGTAAGATAGTCTAATTCGTATTTTGAGGCGAAGGAGATTGCCAACGCCAGGTCGGCAGGGCGATAAGCGCCGGTTTTGAGCGAAATGTATCGAGCGCCTGCTTTGCGCAATTCCTCTATCCGTTTTGCAAACAGCTCTTCCGATACCATGCCAACGCGGGAATGTCGTTCAAACTCCTTAAACGCACCCCGCTCGAAGGCATTTATCACCACCGGATCGCTCGGGTCCGGCAGTAAAATATACCCTCGTTCCTGAAGCATTTGTGCCTTCTCCAGGTCTCTGATCTTGACCTCGCCCCCAATGCTTTTGGCGCCCTGACCCCATTTAAGTTCAACGCATTCAACCCCAAGTTTTTCAATGGCATATTCATGCACACCCAGACGTGTGTCTTCGATGTTTGCCTGAACGATGATGGCTCCATAGCCGTCACGCTGGTGATCCTTGTAAAGCTGTACCCGATGCTTAAGGTCCACTGTGTCAACCACCCGATGATTCTTTATCACTGCTTCAGGATCCATGCCCACAACATTCTCGCCGATAGTCAGGCCTGTTCCGGCCAGTGCGGATCCGATGGCCACACCTTCCCAGTTTTGCTTGGCAATGTTGGTGGAACCTATCCCGGGGATGATCCATGGATAACGGAACTTTATACCTTTATCATTGCCGATAACCACCTCAAGGTCGACGGCCGGAAATATTGCCTTATCGCTGTCAGCTTCGATGCCGTAAGCGCCAACCGTGCTCCCCATAATGTTGAAGTGCGAATAGTCCACAGGATATTCCTTCTCACCAGCGGTGGTTATCACGCCAAAGGGCTGGGGGTAAATTACCTCATGACCCCGGTACGCGGACTTGCCGATCTCGCACATGCCGATGCAGCCATCCACGCATGTCACGCACATACCCGAGGACGGTGCGACCGATCCTTCTGTTCTGTTCTTCGTCAGCGTTGCAGCCGAGGCGTTTATACTTGATAGTGACATCACAGAATTCTCCTTTCTTATGTCTAATCTTTAGTTATCTCACATGCCACACAGGGGTCCATGTAGCACATCATGTCATCGAATTGCTCCTTCTCGAGACATGGCGGGCTTAGATTCTCACACCCGCCGCACACGGCCTTTTCAGGCTCCGTATAGGTGCACCGGAGCTGACAGGCCGGGCAGATGTACATACAGCCGCCACAGAGTCTGCAGATATCTGATTGAATATCAAATGGCGTACCAACGCTTCTGTTCTGGCCTCTTCCACGAAACCCGATGGCCTTTGCCATCATCTGTTCCTCGCACATACGCACGCAAAGGCCGCAGAGGATACAGTCCTCATACTCCTGCCTGAAACGCTGCCGGCGAACTCCGTGGGCCGCAGCAAGATCCTGAATTGTTTTGGACTGCGGGCAAGAGGCCAGGAGAAGTTCCAGAATCATCTTGCGTGCTTTTATGACCCGTGAAGACGCAGTTCTTACCTTAAGCCCTTCCTCTGCCGGATACGTGCACGCAGTAACCAGTTTTGCTTTTGGTCCTTCACCGATCTCTACTACGCAGAGCCGGCAGGCGCCATAAGGGGAAAGCCCGTCTATGTAACACAGGGTCGGGATGGGGAAACCCAAAAATCTTGCCGCTTCCAGGAGCGTCGCCCCTTCCTCCACTGAGACAGGCAATCCATTTATGATAAGATTGATCATTGCTCTTTTCCTCTCCCTATAATTAGTCTGATCGTTAGACCACGTCTATGGCGTCCAGTTTACAAACACTCTTGCAGGCCCCACACTTTATGCATTTGCTCTGGTCTATGAAATGAAGTTCCTTCTTTTTTCCACTAATCGCATCCTGTTGACACGCATCAAGGCAGAGTTGACACCCCTTGCATTTTTCATTGATCGAATAGGTAATGAGGGCTCTACATACCCCTGAAGGACAGCGTTGGTCTTGGATATGGGCTAAGTACTCCTCCCGAAAATAGCGCAACGTGGAAAGCACGGGGTTTGAAGCTGTCTGTCCCAGGCCGCACATGGTCGTGTCCTTTACCACCTGTGCCAGTTCCTCGAGGAGCTGCAGTTGTTCCAACGTTCCATGACCCTGCGAAATATCGTCCAATATTTCGTACATCCGCTGGGTACCCTTGCGACAGGTGAAGCACTTGCCACACGACTCATCCTTTAAAAAATTCATGAAGTACTTAGCTATGTCCACCATACAGGTGTTGTCGTCCATAACGATCATGCCGCCGGACCCCATGATCGATCCGGCCTTGCTCAGGCTGTCGTAATCGACCGGAATGTCAAACAGATCGGCCGGGATGCAGCCGCCGGATGGCCCGCCCGTTTGCACTGCCTTGATCCGGGCATCCCCTACAGGTCCGCCGCCAATCTCATAAACGATACGCTTAATGGTGGTCCCCATCGGTACTTCCACCAGACCGGTATATTTGGCCTTGCCGACCAGACTAAAGATCTTTGTGCCTGAATTATTCTCAGTGCCAATCTTGGCAAACTCATGGGCTCCCTTCTCGATAATTATTGGAATATTTGCCCATGTCTCCACATTGTTGATTGCCGTAGGTTTTCCCTCGATTCCCTTCTGCACGGGAAAGGGAGGCCGTTGCCGCGGCTCGCCAGTTTTCCCTTCTATTGAACGGATCAATGCCGTCTCCTCGCCGCATACAAAAGCCCCGGCCCCCTTGACCAGATTGATGTCAAAGGAAAAGCCGGTTCCCAGAATATTTTCTCCCAGAAGCCCCACTTCACGCGCCTGGCGGAGTGCAATAATCAGATGTTTGATGGCAAGGGGGTATTCGTTGCGGACATAGATCACACCCCCGGTTGCTCCCGTCGCATAGGCTCCAATTATCATTCCTTCGATAACGCCATGGGGATTCCCTTCAAGGACGCTGCGATCCATATATGCACCCGGGTCTCCTTCATCCGCGTTACATACCAAGAATTTGCCATGACCATTCGCTTGATTTGCCAGGAACTCCCACTTAAGGCCCGTAGGGAAGCCTGCACCGCCACGGCCTCGGAGACCGGCAACCTTGACCTCATTAATAACCCAATCAGGATCGGCCATTTTGAACACTTTTGCCAGGGTCGAATACCCCTGGTTGTTAATATAGTCATATATAAAGAGCGGATCTATTTTCTCGTTCCTGCTCAGAATTGTGCGAACCTGATTCCTGAAAAACGGGATGTCTTCCTGTCTTTCGATCTGTTCCCCCGTATCCGGGGACATAAAGAGCTCATCTGCCAGCACCTCATCTCTGGCTACATACTCGACGATTCGAGCCATGGTCTTCATTCCCACCTTTGGATAAAAGGTGCCACGCGGCTCCACAAGCACAGAGGGTTCCATCTGGCAGAATCCCTGGCAGCCAGTAATGCGCAACCGGACAGTGTCTGTCAGTTTTTTATCCAGCAGCTCTCGTTTTGCTACACGAATCAGGTCGTTCGCACCACTTGCCTGGCAACAGGTGCCCGCCGGAATAACAATGGTGGGGACAGCGGCGTCATGGTCAGTCATTATGCGACTTTGCAAAGACTCAAAATCTTCTATTGATCTTAGTCGTTTCATAGCATATCCCTGTGCCATTCCAGTTTAGGCAGTCTTGGTCCTTTTCGAAAACTTCCCCCTGTCAAAGGCTGGCGCCGTGAAGATCCAGCATGTGAGCCTTGCACCCACGGCGGGAACAGATGTGCAAAACACCGCCTCCCGGTATGAACGCTGAAATCATCGGAGCACCGCAGGACGTACAATCCGATACCCCGCTGAGTTCAGCATGGCAATGGGGACAGAAAAAATCGACAATAGTGTCAATCGGCACTTCGTATTCCTGTTCAACAGAATAGCTTCCGTAAAGGCAGGACAGCCTGACCCAACCGTGTCTTCGCCCGAAAGAGACGGTCACACGTATCGAAGGATATCCATCGATATAGAAATTTTTATCTATTAGGCTGCGGTTGCAATGCGGACAGCTGACCTCGATTGGAAATATTCTTTCGTCTGTATCAACATCTACCCTGTCAATCCCAGCCCTGGCATTATCAATGATTTCTCCAACCATTTGCCTATTAACATTCGAAAAGTAGTATCCATCTACCACTACAATGGGTCCAAGTGCGCAGGCCCCGAGGCAGTTCACTGTCACAAGCGTGATTTCACCATCCGGAGTGGTTTCACCTGCATTGATCTGGAGCCTTTGTTCAAACTCTTCAACAACGCCGGACGAGGCGCGGACATGGCAGGCAGTTCCAGAGCACACTGAGATGAGATGTTTTCCCCTGGGCTTCAAACTGAACAATTTATAGAAGGTAGCGACTCCATATATATCGACCAAAGAAAATCCCGTTTCTTGGGCCACGAGTCTAAGGGCCTGTTCGGGAAGATAGCTGTACTCTGTCTGTATATCTTCAAGGATTGAAATCAGTCCGCCCAGATGCGCTTGGTGCTTCCCTATGATACTCAGGAAATTTTCTTCTTTCATGTTTCTTCCTTTAAATAAATGCCTTTCAAATAAGCCGATGGCCCGAATGATAGCGATAAAAATTTACTTTCTATTATGAAAAGACAGAATTACATGTCAAGAAGAAAGGGGCTGCATGAAAAAAGCACTTGACAAATAGAATATAAGAGATTAAATTCTTTTTTTAATGCAACAGAAAGAATCGCACAAAGGAGTGCGGAGCTTTTCTGTATACCTGAGACAAAGGCGTCTTTATCCCATTGAGGAAAGATGCCTTTTTTTGTTTTGTTAATTTGCAGTGAGGGAGGAAATTATGAACCTACAAAGACCCAATGCTAATGAAGCTCTTCAAACCAGAAACCGTTCTCGAGATGTCGCGCCGCAATCCGGCATATGCAGCAGATGCGTTGACGGATGCAAGGGAAACTGCGACATGTTCAGGGCCACTTTCCGAGGGAGAGAACTCCTTTATCCGGAACCTTTCGGCAGCATAACCGCCGGTGCGGATAAAGACTACCCCGTTGACTATTCCCATCTCAATATCATGGGATATGCCCTTGGAGCAAAGGGAATAGAACCGGATCCCGATAAGGCCACTTTCCCGGCCGTAAATACTGAAACGTCTTACGGTGCCAGCGACAAGGTGAGGATGAAGGTGCCTATATTCACGGGTGCCCTTGGCAGCACCGATATTGCGCGCAGAAACTGGGAACATTTTGCAATAGGCGCTGCTATAAGTGGTATCAGCCTGGTTTGCGGTGAAAATGTAGTCGGGATAGATCCTCAGTTGGAACTTGACAGGAACGGCAAGGTCACAAAATCGCCCGAGATGGACCGTCGTGTCAAAGAATACCGTCGCTACTACGAGGGCTATGGGGATATTCTTGTTCAGATGAACGTTGAGGATACCCGTAACGGTGTCGCTGAATACGTAATAGACAAGCTGGGCGTAGAGACCATTGAATTGAAATGGGGCCAGGGAGCAAAGTGTATTGGTGGAGAAATCAAGGTGAACTCACTGGATCGGGCCATTGAACTGAAAAAACGCGGCTACATCGTCACCCCGGATCCAGAGAACCCCGCTTTTCAGGCAGCCTTCAAGGCAGGCCCCCTGAAGCAATTTGAGCGCCATTCCCGTCTCGGATTTATTGATCAGGAGGGGTTTATGAATGAAGTGGAAAGGATACGTAAACTCGGTGCCAAGCGCATAACACTCAAAACAGGCGCCTACCCGATGAGAGAACTGGCCATGGCCATACGCTGGTCCAGCGATGCCAAAATAGATCTTTTGACCATAGACGGCGCACCGGGAGGTACCGGCATGAGCCCCTGGAGGATGATGACCGAATGGGGAATTCCCTCCATATACCTTCATTCAATGGCGTATGAATTGTGTGATCGCCTGGCAGGCAAGGGAAAATGGGTGCCGGATATCGCATTCGCAGGTGGTTTTTCTTCAGAGGATCATGTTTTCAAGGCCCTGGCATTAGGTTCTCCTTACTGCAAGGCCGTATGCATGGGGCGGGCATTGATGATCCCCGGTATGGTGGGCAAAAACACCGAGAAGTGGTTGAGAGGTGAAGACGGAGGACTCCCTGCGACTGTCTCAAGATTCGGATCTACCAAAGAAGAAATATTTATGAATTATGAGGTCTTAAAGGAAAGGTACGGGTCTGAAGCAGACAAACTTCCATTGGGCGCTATCGGCATATTCAGTGCCACGGATAAGATCAAGGTGGGACTCCAGCAGATAATGGCCGGATCCAGGAACTGGGAAGTTCAATACATCAGCAGGAAAGACATCTTCGCTCTTACTGAGGAATGTGCAAAAGTTACGGGCATTCCCTATGTAATGGACGCATACAGGGATGAGGCCCTTGGGATTATTGATTCCTGAAGCGCCTAAATTTGGGGATTAAAACCGGCGGGTGCGCTCTGAGGCCTTTTTGTCAGAAACACCGGTGAATCCGGGTATTAATATGACTCAAAAAAGCAATAATTTATCCAGTGAATTCTATGTTGATTTCAAAGTATTTCACGAATTGATGTCCGTCAAGATTCGAGAAATCCTCCTGGTCTCCAGTCCTTATGATGCATTCATAATGGAGGAAGATACGAGCCTTGCATCAAGGATTATAAATGAATACAGCGGGCTGAACCTGAGCCAACCCCCCCGTGTGACTCGCACTTCTTCGGCTTATGAGGCCCTGGCGGTTTTAAATAAGAAAGAATTCGATATGGTTATTACCATGCCGCATCTGGATGAAATGGATGCCTTCTCTTTCGGTCTGGAGATAAAGAAGATAAGGCCAAATCTGCCTGTCATTCTTCTGGCTCATAATACCAGGGGTCTTTACCCGCCTCCGGAAAACAGGGATTGCAGCGGAATTGATAAGCTCTTTATCTGGTCAGGCAATTCCGACCTGCTTCTTGCCCTCGTCAAAAATGCGGAAGACCGCCTTAATGTTGATTTTGATACCCAGAGAGCCAATGTCCGCGTCCTGATCTTAGTAGAGGATTCCCCTATATATTACTCATCCTTTCTTCCCCTTATCTACAAAGAAATCGTAAGACAGACCCAGGCAGTACTTGAAAGCGGACTAACAGAAGAGCACAGGCTCGTCACAATGCGGGCAAGGCCCAAAATATTACTGGCCGGAAACTATGAAGAAGCCATGGAGCTTTGCCAGAAGTATCGCTCTTTTCTTTTCGGCATAATATCTGATGCCCGCCTACCAAGAAATGGTGAAATGGATGCTGATGCAGGATTTCATTTGCTTTCTCAAGTCAGAGAAGAGATTCCTGACCTTCCCCTGCTTCTGCTGAGTGCGGAGCCCATAAACAAAGATAAGGCAAGTCAAATTCCAGCAATGTTCCTTGACAAGAACTCTCCAAATCTCCTTGCGGAATTACATGATTTTTTCCTGACTCATCTGGGTTTTGGAGATTTCATTTTCCGCATGCCCGACGGCACGGAAATTGACCGGGCCCCGGATCTTCGTGCACTCGAGGCCAAAGTTGCCCGGGTGCCGGACGAATGTCTTTTGTATCATGCAGAACAGAATCACTTTTCCAGGTGGATCATGACCCGTTCTGAATTCACCCTTGCTTCCACATTCCGTGAGGTCAAGGCATCGGATTTTAAAAGCATCGATGATATGCGGCAGTATATTATTTCCAACATCCGCGCATTGCGCAAATGGCGACAGAAAGGGGTAGTCGCCCGGTATAATCGCCATAACTTCGATCCATACATAATGGACTTTGTTAAAATCGGTGAAGGTTCCTTAGGGGGAAAAGCACGTGGCCTGGCCTTTATGTCCGCCCTGCTTCAACAAAATTCCAAACTTAACGAAAAATACTCGGAAATCAACATCAGGATTCCCAAAACCCTGGTCATCACTACGGACGGTTTTGAGTCTTTCGTAACACAGAACCATCTTGAACGATTTGCCAAGGAAGACTTTACCGATGAAGAAGTCACAAAAGGCTTCCTTGATGCACACATGCCAAAGTGGCTTGTAAATGAACTCGAAGCATTCGTAGCTCAGGTCAAAATACCCCTGTCTGTACGTTCATCCAGTCTGCTGGAAGATGCCCAGTTCCAGCCTTACGCAGGGCTTTATGAAACCTATATGATACCCAACAACCATCCCGAACCTTCCAAACGGCTTCAACATCTCATCACAGCCATAAAACTGGTATACGCTTCCACATATTATGAAGGTCCCAAGGCATTTTCCAGAAACACCTTGAATCAGCCCCATGCAGAAGCTATGGCCGTCATTATCCAGCAGTTAGCCGGAAAGGAATATGGGAATTATTTCTATCCTGCTATTTCCGGCGTAGCCCAGTCCCACAATTTTTATCCGGTTTCCCATATGAAACCTGAAGAAGGAATTGCCCACATCGCCTTAGCCTTGGGCAAAATCGTTGTAGAAGGAGAAAAGACCCTGCGCTTTTCTCCCAAGTATCCGGGCATTATGCCACAATTTTCCACAGTCGATGACATTTTAGCAGGCGCCCAGCGTTTCTTTTATGCGCTGAAAATCAAGGATTATCCCGATGATCTCAACTTCGAGGAATATTCCAATCTGGAAAAAAGGGAAGTTGATGACGCGGAAACAGAATCTCCCGTAATGACACTTGCAAGTACGTATGTTCCCGAAGAACACCGCATCAGGGACACTGCCTATATACAGGGGCCTAAGGTCTTAACATTTGCTCAGATACTAAAATACAATATTTTTCCTTTGCCAAACTTATTATCCGATTTACTGGAACTGGGGCGCAGGGGAATGGGATGCCCTATCGAAATAGAGTTTTCCGTAAACCTGAATCCTGATAAAAAACGAAAAAGTTATTTCTATCTTCTTCAGATGAGACCAATGGTAGCTGATGAAGAACGTTTTGAAGTACAAATTACACAGGATGAATATGAAAGGGCTTTCTGTCGGTCCAACCAGGCTCTTGGAAATGGAAAAAATGAGAAAATAGCTGATATCGTCTATGTCAAGCCCGATGATTTCAGGCCGGAATCCACCTTCCAGATGGCCGAGGAAATCGGCCGGATAAACGCGGGTTTGCTTAAGGAAAAGCGTCCATACCTCCTAATCGGTCCCGGAAGGTGGGGTTCTGCTGACAGGTGGCTTGGCATTCCGGTCCAATGGCGGAATATATCCGGTGTTGGTGCCATTATTGAGCTCAGGAATGAAAAACTAAAGGCCGATCCTTCCCAGGGTTCTCATTTTTTCCAGAATATAACCTCCCTTGGCATCCATTACATAACGGTCACCGAAGGGCCGGATTCGGAAGATCATTTCGACTGGAAATGGGTAAGTTCACTGCCCGCTATTCAGGAAACAACCTTTTTGCGTCATGTGAGACCGGCAAAACCATTGACACTTAAGATCGACGGCAGAAAATCTCAGTGCGTAATTATTGGGGACTAAGCATTTGCGATTGATGATTCAAAAAACATCCTTTTTTCAATTTTCAACAAAAAAAATCGAAAATCAAACAGGAGGTTATTATGTCGGACATTTTAGAAATAATAAAGGCAAGAGATCCCGGAGAAAAGGAATTTCATCAGGCCGTGCAAGAGGTCGTAGAAACGGTTCAGCCGGTACTGGATCGAAATCCCGAATACCGTCATGCCAAGATATTAGAAAGAATAGCTGAACCGAGAAGGGTTATTATGTTTCGCGTACCCTGGATGGATGACAGTGGAGAGATTCACATAAACAGAGGCTTCAGGGTACAAATGAACAGTGCTTTAGGGCCTTTCAAGGGAGGACTTCGCTTTCATCCCTCTGTCAATCTTTCCATTCTGAAATTTCTTGCATTTGAACAGGTCTTTAAGAACGCTCTGACCACCCTGTCCATGGGAGGAGCAAAAGGTGGGTCTGATTTCGATCCTAAGGGAAAATCTGATAATGAAGTCATGCGGTTTTGTCAGGCTTTCATGACAGAGCTTTCTCGGCATATAGGCCCCAATATCGATATTCCTGCGGGCGACATTGGTGTAGGAGCCAGAGAAGTCGGTTATCTATTTGGGGCTTATAAGAGAATAAGCAACGAATTCACCGGCGTAATTACAGGTAAAGGACTTGGCTGGGGAGGCAGTCTTGTCCGGCCCGAGGCAACCGGATATGGTTGTGTCTATTTTGCCGCAGAAATGTTAGCCGTGCAGAATGAGAGCCTTAAAGGCAAAACCTGTTTAGTATCAGGTGCCGGAAACGTTGCACAGTACACCGTGGAAAAAATAATAGAGCTGGGCGGCAAAGTGGTCACTTTATCCGATTCATCCGGCTATATTTATGATGATGAGGGCATAGACAAAGACAAACTGGCCTTTGTAATGAGGCTAAAGAACATCAGACGGGGCAGGATCAAGGAGTATGTTGATAAGTATTCGGAATCGGTTTACACGGAAGTGGATAACACTCTGGATTACAATCCATTGTGGAACCATAAGGCCGACTGCGCATTTCCAAGTGCTACCCAGAACGAGATCAATGAAAAGGACGCCCAAAACCTGGTCAATAACGGGGTAAAACTGGTCGGTGAGGGGGCCAACATGCCATCCACACCGGAAGCCATTGATATCTTTTTGGACAACAACCTCCTTTATGCATCTGGAAAAGCGGCAAATGCCGGGGGTGTGGCTGTATCGGGTCTTGAAATGGCCCAGAACAGCATGCGCCTGATCTGGCCCAAGGAAGAAGTGGACAGCCGGCTTAGAATAATCATGAAAAGCATTCACCAGAGCTGCCTGGATGCTGCCGCCGAGTATAGTGTACCAGGCAATTACATGGCAGGAGCCAATATCGCAGGTTTTGTGAAGGTAGTGAATGCCATGCTGGATCAGGGCCTTATATAATGATCAAAAAGCCTCTCGAACTCCGAGGGGCTTTTTAATGCCACCATCTTGTAATGATTTAGTAACGTTCAAAAGTGTATGCATCTTGAAGGGCATGGGACTCTTTTTTCAGGAATCGAAAAATTGGTTGCTGGATTGTACATGACCCTGCTACCTGAGGCGGGCGGGTA
>JAFDHL010000075.1 GCA_019308785.1 Deltaproteobacteria bacterium | reverse complement strand
TTTAATTGAAAAAGGTGAATTGGGTACACTGAACAAAGACATAGGAGAAATCGAAAGAATATTAAAAACACTGATAAAGTCTTTAGAAAACAACCACTGGAATCCTTGACCACTCTTCTCCAACTAAATTGGAGAAGAACCAAAATTTATTAATCCCGGGAGATGCGTTATGGAAATGTCATTTGCGCCAGAATTCAGGCACCAGCAAGACAATTACAGTGTAGATCTCTAATCTTCCCAAAAGCATACAGAATATCAAAATCCATTTTCCGAATATGGGGACTAAAAGATAGTTCTTGTCCGGCCCCACTATTCCCAGACCGGGACCGATATTTCCGATGGAGGCGGCAACCGAGGCTAAGGAAGAGATCATATCCAGCCCCAAGGATGCCATGATCAGGGTGGCAATGATGAAAAGACCGATATACAGTATAAAAAAACCCCAAATACTGCCGAGAATATCGGGGGGGACCGGTTTGCCCCCAAGTTTGATCGTAGTGACGGCATGGGGATGGATAATACGAAATATTTCCTGATAACCGTGTCTGATTAGCAGCATGATGCGCATTGTTTTCATGCCGCCTCCAGTTGATCCGGCCATGCCTCCTAAAAACATGCAACCTAAAAGAATCTGCTGGGATAAGGCAGGCCATTTTCCATAATCTGTCGTCACGAAGCCAGTAGTGGTAAGGATGGAGGTTACCTGGAATGCTGCAGCCCGGAAGGCACTGATAAGGGATTCGTATACGGAGCCATAGGTGTTGAGAGTTACAATCAGTGTGAATAGGGCTAATATAAAGAGGAAAAACCGACATTCCGGGTCCTTTCCAAATATCCTTAGGTCTCCCTTGATTAATTTGTAGTGAAGTGAAAAGTTGATGCCCGCAAAGAGCATGAATAGAATAAAGACGCTATCAAAGTAAGGGCTGTTAAAATAGGCTATGCTGGCATTCTTGGTTGAAAATCCCCCTGTCGGCATAGTACAGAAACCATGACAGACCGAGTCGAAAAGAGGCATCCCACCCGCGAACAGCATCATGATTTCAACAACAGTAATTAAGAGGTAGACCTTCCACAGGGTTTTGGCAGTTTCAGATATCCTTGGCTTTAGCTTGTCCACTACCGGGCTTGGGATTTCCGCCCGGTAAAGCTGCATACCACCGACTCCCAGGAACGGGAGTATGGCAATGGAAAGGACGATAATTCCCATGCCCCCGAGCCACTGAGTCTGGCTTCTCCAGAGCAGAATACCCTTGGGGAGACGCTCAATATCTGTCAATATGGAGGCTCCGGTGGTTGTAAAGCCTGATATGGATTCAAAATATGCATTTGTGAAATCAGGTATAGCGCCTGAAAAGAGATAAGGAAGAGTCCCGAACAATCCGGCCATTACCCAACCAAGCGTCACAACGGCTACACCGTCACGGTGGTTTAGATGGGTATCACCCTGTTTTTTAGTGCAAAAAAACAGGATGATGCCAATCAGAGACGTTATGAGCATGGAAAAGAGCAGTGCCCGGGTGCTGCTGTCGTCGTAAATGAAGGAGACAAGCAGAGGTCCTGCCATGGAAATGCCTAAGAAAATAACCAGTATCGCTATAAACCGTGTAATGACCCGGAATTGCATTAGAAGTATTCCAGTTTGACGGTGAGCAGCTTTTCCAGTTTGGGGACAACCTGTTCAAGGGCAAAGATGATGAGGCGATCTTTTGGCATGATGACACTATCGCCCCGGGGTATTATTATCTGTTCGCCCCGGACAATGGCCCCAATGATAGCCCCTTTCGGGAATTTCACTTTTGAGAGGGGAATATTTACAATATCGGACGTTTCTAAGGCCTCAGCCTCGATCGCCTCGGCTTGTTCTCCTTTGAGTGGGGCTACTGAGATAACCTTGCCGCGTCTGATGTATTGAAGAATGGCCCGGACCGCAGACAGTCTCGGGCTTACGACGGTGTCAATCCCAATAGCTGACACCAGAGGAATGTAACTTAACTTGCTGACACGTGTAATAGTCTTTTTTGCCCCGAGCCCCTTAGCAAGAAGCGAGATGAGAATATTGTTTGCTTCATCCCCGGTGATGGTAACCATAAAATCAACGTCCCCGATATTTTCTTCCTGGAGAAGGTTCTTGTCCGCTCCATCACCGTTAATCACGATTACCCGTTCCAGTTTCTCGGCAAGGTCGGCACACCTTTCGCTGTTCTTGTCGATGATTTTTACGTTGACCTTGCTATGATCCAGGGCCGTAGCTAAGGCCGTACCTGTTTGTCCTGCGCCGATGATAATGACTCTTCTAAGTGTTTCTTCCTTGATATCGAACAATCCAAGCACATCATTAAGTTCATCATTTCTCACCATCACGTAGATCAGGTCATGCTCCTGGATGGTGTCATTGCCGCGTGGGATCATTACTTGATTCCTGCGGACAATTGCTCCCACGAGCAGCTTTTCTTCCAAATCTTTAAAGGACAGGAGCTGGCGATCTTTGAATGGAGAATCTTTCTTGATCGTAAAACCGATCAGCTTGACCCGTCCATCAACAAAGTCGATGACCTCAGATGCGCCCGGGACTTCCATCAGACTCAGGATGGTTTTCACCATCAGCGATTGAGGATTTATGATATGGTCGATGTCCAGGGAGCGCTGGCCAAGGAGTTCCTTTTCCTGTAAAAATTCCTGATTCCTGACACGAGCTACTTTGAGCATATACTGGTTGAGATTTCGGGCTAACAGGCAGGCGATCAGATTCACCTCGTCACTGTCCGTGGCAGCTACCAGCATGTCTGCGGTTTCAATTCCCGAATTTTTCAGGAGACTGGGACTCGTTCCCGAACCTAAAAATGCCTGGACATCGAGATTTTCGGTTATCCGCTTTATCTGCCGAGGGTCCTTGTCAATAAGGACCACATCCTGGCCTTCCTCAGAGAGTCTCTGGGCGATGTGAAAACCCACTTCCCCGGCACCGACAATGATGATTTTCACCGATACACTCCTTATAGAAAAAGCGTTCCGGAATTGACGATTCTCCATTAGAGATCGACCACATTAAAAAAAGTGCTTTTAATCCTTAAATCTTCAATAGTCAATAGTCAATAGCTAGTTTCCATCCAGAAACGGCCCTTTTCTCCGCTTAGGTGGATAGATCTGCGTGGTTGGTTGTGCGACGTGCAATTATTGTGGTTTTGGATTAAAATGCCTTGGAAATCCTCCTAATTTGATCAAATTGGAATCCGCTTTGACGTTTTCGTGTATTATATGGACAATAAAGTAATACAATGATATATAAAAACAATTTGTTGAAAATGCACAGCGAGCGCATTCCCCGTAGCTTGCTGCGCGGTTAGCGAGCGAATATAAAATTAACAGAATTCCTTATATTTGGAGATTCCCTGTCCCGCTGGAAGCGGGACTGCAGGGAGCTTTAATATGAAAAATCACCGTCTGTGGCGGGTCAGGTTTTTATAAACGCACATCACTATAAAGCAAAGCTCATGAAAGAATACATTGACAGATTTCCCAAGGCGAGGGTTCTTGTTATTGGTGATATCATTATGGACGAATACGTATGGGGCGATGTCTCCCGGATTTCTCCGGAAGCCCCGGTTCCAGTTGTGGAAGTTAAGCGGGAGACAAAAATGCTTGGCGGGGCTGCCAATGTAATCAACAACATGACAACGCTTGGGGCAAAGCCCATCCTTTGTGGTGTGATAGGGAAGGATATTACTGGTGAGATAATTCTGAATAATATCCAAAAGATGGGTCTGCGAACCGACGGTATCGTCGTGGAGAAGGATAGACCCACAAGCATCAAGACAAGGGTTGTGGCGCGTAACCAGCAAGTAGTTCGCTTTGATAGAGAAAGTCGAAAAGATATCAGGTCTGAAAGTATTAAGGAAATCCTTAATTTTATTGGAAGAAATTTGGACAATCTTGATGCTGTCGTGGTCTCCGACTACGGAAAGGGCGTTGTTTCCGCACCGCTGATGAAGGAATTGAGAGGACTGGTCCATTCCGTCCCGGACGGATCAGTCATCATTGCTGTTGATCCAAAAACAGGCAATTTCGAATACTATCACGGTGTGGATGTGATTACCCCCAACCATCATGAAGCAGGGGCCTTCTGCCGGTTTGAGATCCTGGATGAAGAGATGCTGAATCGAGCGGGAAAGCAGATAATCAGTGAATTGACCTGTCGTTCCGTGCTGATCACACAGGGCAGGGACGGAATGACACTTTTTGAAAACAGTGGAGAGATAACCCATATTCCTACGGTTGCCAAAAAGGTCTTTGACGTAACTGGTGCCGGTGACACTGTCATTGGCACATTTTCATTGGGCTTGGCATCCGGACTGGACTTGAAGTCCGCCGCGATTTTATCAAATTTTGCCGCTGGTATTGTGGTTGGTGAGGTGGGAACCTCCACTGTGAGTGCAGAAGACTTGAAAAAGACAATAGGGGGTTGAGGATTGAGCATTGAGGATTGACAATTAAAGACTTTTTGTGTCTTTGTATTTAATCGCGGTGAATGTTTTTGGTGACCTTATAATTTTGATTCCCATCCCACGACTTTGTAGAGCAGGCTTAACGCGCGGATGACAGTTGTAAAAAATTGTACGTCATTCCCGCTAAGCCTGTCCCCGAGAAGGCGGGGAGCGGGAATCCAGGAGTTATTACACCGAACTGTTTATATGATAAGAAGATTTGGTTAGAATCGCCAGTCAACAGTAAAGCGACGGATATGAGCCATCCCCGTGAGCCGGATCCGGTCAAACTGATCTCGAGCCTGTTCTCGCATGAGAAAGGGAATATTGAGAAGGTTATAGGTCAACTCTCAGACATTTATGGCCCGGTAGACCATATCAGCCCCGAACTTTTGTTTGACCGCACAAGGTATTATGCCAAGGAAATGGGCTGGCCACTCCACCGGCGCTTTGTTTCTTTCGAAAAACTTGTCCCAGTCGGGACTCTTGTTGAAGTAAAGCTGAAAACCAACGAAGTTGAGCAGATGTATCTACGCGGGGAAAACAGGACAGTTAACATCGATCCCGGGTGCATATCGCCTGAAAGGTTGATACTGGCTACGGGTAAGAATTATGTCCATCGGATCTATTTGTCAAAAGGGATTTATGCGGATCTCACGCTGATATTCAAAAAGGGAAGTTTCAGTCCGCTTAAATGGACATACCCGGATTATGCGGATCCGGAGGTCATCGGGTTCTTTAATGGGGTGAGAGGACAATACATGGATCAGTTGAGGGAGATGAAACGCATTGATTAAGAGCATGACGGCTTACGGCAGGGGTGAGGTTCAGCAAGGGGATATTGTATTTGTTGCGGAAATCCGGTCGGTCAATAATCGTTTCCGGGATATTATCCTGCGGGTCCCAAAAAGTTATCAAATTCTCGATAAGGACCTCAGGGCCATAATATCTTCCAGGATTAGACGAGGCCGAGTTGAGGTTTCAATTCAAATGGAAAATAACGGGGATGAGAGCCCTTATGACCTTGAGCTCAATGTGCCTTTGGTAAACTCCTATTTAAAGATTTTCGATCAACTGGGCGAGCAATTTGGCCTTGATAAAAAAATCAAGCTTGAATCTCTTTGCCAGATGAGGGATGTGATTCTTGTCAAACCTGAACCGGTGGATATTGAAAAAGTGAAGCCTGGTTTCCAGGAGGTCCTGATGCAGGCCCTTGATTCCCTTGATCTGATGAAAATCAAGGAAGGAGAGGCTATTGAGGCCGATTTTGTGAAAAGGCTCGAACTGCTTGAAGGCTATATCAATGAGGTCGAGGAACGAGCACCTGATTTGGTTGAAGAATACCGCAGCAGGCTGCAAAATAACGTTGAGCATATGTTGAAGGATGTGGCTGTGGACGAGAATCGTATGGCCCAGGAAGTTGCCTTTTTTGCTGAAAGATCGGACATTACAGAGGAGGTCGTTCGGTTCAGGAGCCATTTGAATCAATTCAGGGAGTATCTTTCCTTAGACGATGCCATTGGGAGAAGGCTGGACTTTCTGCTTCAGGAAATGAACAGGGAAGTAAATACGCTCGGCTCAAAGGCATCTGACACACACATTTCCAGGGTCGTTGTGGAAATGAAGGCGGAATTGGAAAAATTAAGAGAACAGGTTCAGAATGTGGAGTGAAAGGAGATTCGTTTATGAGTACCAGACTCGTTAATATCGGTTTTGGGAATTCAGTTGTTTCCAGGCGGGTTATTGCTATCATCTCTCCAAATGCTGCTCCTATTAAGCGACTCCGCGATGAGGCCCGCGAGGACAAAAGGCTGATTGATGCCACGCAGGGTAGGCGCACCCGGTCGGTGATTATAACCGATAGCAATCATGTCGTATTATCTGCCATTCAATCTGAAACCATTGCGCAGAGATTCAGCCCCGACGGCGCAATAAGCAAAGAAGATATGGAAGAGTAACCATGCCGGGTCAACTCTTTGTAATTTCCGGACCCTCCGGTGCCGGGAAGTCGACTATTGTGAGTGCCTTAAGAGAAAGGATTGACAGATTAGGGTATTCAATCTCACATACCAGCCGCAGTCCAAGAGGTGTGGAAAAGAATGGCACAGATTATCATTTCGTAGATAAGGAGACTTTCGAGGATTTGATAGAGGCCGGGGACTTTGTGGAATGGGCAGAAGTGTATAATGATTATTACGGTACATCCTTTGCAGCCATTAATGAACAGATCGCTTCGGGGATCGACATCCTTCTGGATGTGGATGCGCAGGGTGCAAGAAATATAAAGGATCATTTTGAAAACAGCGTGCTTATCTATTTGCTTCCGCCGTCTTTAGATGTGCTCGAAAGCAGGCTCAAGGCGCGCGGCACGGATACTGAAAGCATCCTAAGGATGAGAATGGAAAAGGCCGCAAATGAGATCAAAGAATGTACGTGGTATGATTATATCATCATCAACGATGACCTTGAAAAGGCCATAAGTGAGGCAGAAGCCATTATTGTGGCGGAGCGATGTCGGGCCGCCCGCCAGGAACAAACCCTTAAAAAGCTTTTTGCAAAATATATTTCAATAGGTTGACCCCATTTTCCACATTTCATCAAACTTCTTGACATCTGATGCAAAAAGAAATATCATCAATGCATCATGGCGCGAACGACAGTAGACATAGACACTCCAATCCTGGAAGAGGTCAGGGCCCTTCAGAAAAAGCAAGGTCGTTCTATGGGCAAGATCGTATCTCAGCTCCTGGCGGAAGCCCTTGCTCGGCAGAAGACCCCGGGCGAGGCACCAGCCCTTGAGTGGGTCTCCCACCCGATGCACGCTCTGGTAGACCTGTCAGACAAGGATGCGATCTATGCCATCCTCGACAGGGATAAAAAGTGAGCTATTCGGTCGATGTCAATATTTTTTTGTACGCTTCGGACCGGTCCAGCCCGAGGCATGAGGCAGCGATCCGTTTTTTGATGAACCGGACCTCTGATCCCGAGCTTTTTTGCATTGCCTGGCCCACACTGATGTCCTACCTGCGAATCTCGACTCATCCGCGCATATTTTCACGTCCTCTATCGCCCGGCGAAGCTCTCGGCAACGTGGATTCGCTTCTGAGCCTTACCCGCGTGCGCACTCTTTCGGAGGCGGAGGGATTTCTCGATGTTTACCGCGAGGTGACAGGGCGCTTTCCGGTCCGCGGAAACCTCGTCCCTGACGCCCATCTGGCAGCTCTTCTCCGGCAGCACGATGTAAAAAGGCTCTATACCTCCGATGCGGACTTCAGAAAGTTTGATTTTTTAGACATCAGGGATCCCTTTGTTTAAGCTCAATTGGGAGTAACAGGTAGAAATAAAGCACCGACGAGTACTTGCCTTCCTTTGCTATTCCAATAGTTTTAAAGACTTTAGAATGGGATCAGGCAATTCTACTTTGATCTGGGGGGAGGTGATCTCATTAATAAAGAAGAGCAATTTTTAATCCCGGGGTTCCATTCAGTTCGAGAGACCCTTACCCAAGGACATCACAGGATTATAGAGATCTGGATTGCCGATGGGAATAAGTTTTCCAGGACAGGGGAGATCCTTGGAATTGCAAGGGAGAGGGGTATTCCTGTCCGTTTCAAAAAAAGAGAAGAGCTGTCTCGCCTTATTCCTGACCTTGCCCACCAGGGTGTTGTGGCAGTGTCAGGTAATTTTAACTACACGGACCTGGAGCGCATTATTGACTTCTCCCTCAAGTCTCAGGGACATTCCCTCCTGATAGCAGCTGATCACATCACGGATGAGGGGAATTTAGGCGCGCTGATAAGGACGGCTGCATTTTTCGGTGTCCATGGTCTTATTATTCCAAAAGACCGCTCGGCCAGCGTGACTTCCAGGGTGCTCAAGCGCTCCTCAGGGGCTTTTTTGCATCTCCCCATTGCACAGGTAGTGAATATGGGGAGGGCTCTTGATATTTTGGAAAAAAAAGGGTTCTGGATCATAGGTGCATCCGGTGACGGCGTTGAATCCATTTATCAATTCGACTGGAAAAGGAGCCTGGTTTTAGTACTGGGAAATGAACAGAAGGGCCTTAGCCGGGCTGCCAGGAAGCGCTGTCAACAGGTAGTCCGTATCCCGTCACCGGGTCAGGTGGAATCTTTAAACGTAGGTGTTGCTGCAGGGGTTATCCTGTCAGAGATCATCCGGCATAGAAACACAGAAGGCGAGAGCTCACAGCTCAAATCCGAAAGTGTTTCAAGAACCCGTTGCTGACTGACTATTTCCCTTTCTTCCCAGTCTATCCTGAAGGCGTTTCCATATTGATTATTTTCTTGTTAAAGGGCATAATTTTAGCGATTTCCTCGCGAAGGCAAATATGCCGACGGGTGTATGTTTTTGAGAAGTACGAGCTTTAAGCATAATTATATAATCCCTAATCGAGCGTTTCGTTGACTCAATATCAAGGCCCTGTTTCTCACATATAGATGTAAGTCCTTGTGGTTCAGGGAGACAAACATGGATAGAGACCCGGACCAAAAAATACTCCGTTATATTAACGGGTTGGAAAAGACCAACAAGTATCTGATGATTGCTTTACGGGAAATGCACAAATATGTCGTTTCAATAGAGCAAGCTAACGAGGACCTGGTAAAGAAGTTGAACAGCTATACAGATTCCTCCAGCACGGCTGTTTTTGGCAGACAAATGAACGAATCCCCGGTCACTGCTCATTTGTTTGAAATGATCATGGATATGTCTGAGAGTCAGCAGCGAACTTTGTTACATGACCTGGATTTGATACATGACCTGGATTTGTTAAATGACCATGAGGTGAAATTTTCCGACGACACAAGAGAAAATATCAGGAAACCCTATAACATGGTTGTGGACTACGTTGCTCAAGATCGTTTCTGTAACGATTTCATTAAAAACGTAAGTTCCGGAGGGATGTTTATAGAAACCCGTATGCCTTTCTTGGTTGGGCAGGATATTATACTGACTTTTCCGCTCCCAAAAAACCGGAAACATGTTAAGATTGCCGGCGAAGTCATCAGGACCACTGCGCAGGGAATTGGTGTCAAATTCAAGATAGCTAACGAAGACCAGGAGGCGGTGATAAAATCACTTTTGGAGATGATTTAGCGCGGGGACTGGAATTTTTTGGTATCTTACAAAAGCGGCCAGGTTTTCGAAGTATTTCTTTCCCCCGACAATGTATGTGTCATTGTGACCGGCATTTTTTATGGGGAAGAAATATTTGGGGGGTTTTGCAATATTGTACATTTCCTGTCCCATATAAAAAGGAACAATTTCATCGTCCTCGCCATGAATAATAAGCTTGGGAACTGTGATGAGGCCTATTTTTTCCAGATTGTTGTAATGGGACGGTAAAAGAGACGCGAAAAGTTTAAAAAGAAACAGGGTCTTTGCCATGCCCTTTGAGGATGTAAAGGCACTCTCTAAGATGATCGCCCCAACATTCCTTTTGAGTGCGATTTCAAGGGTTATTGCTGCGCCAAGGGAGCGTCCGAAGAGGATGATCCTCTCTGGCGGTATGCGCTTTTGGTTTACTAAGAAGTCGTATGCGGCCAGCCCGTCTTTATACAGGCCTGTCTCGGAAGGCCTGCCGGAACTTTTTCCATATCCCCTATAATCAAAGATAAAGACCCGGATGTTTTGATCCAGAAGGAATTTTACATTATCAAGACGGTGGGATATGTTACCCGCGTTCCCGTGGCAGAAAAGGATCACGGGGGTCTCATCTTTGAGGGGGAAGAACCAGCCGTGTAACTTTTCCTTATCTTCCGTATCAAAGTAGACATCCTCGCAGGTCAAGCGCCGGTCCGCGGGAACGCTGTCAAAAGATGTCTGTGGATAAAAGACAAAGAAATTCTCGATGTGCTGATAAAAGCAGGAAAAGGAGACAACAAGGGCGAAGATCAGTAAAATTAAATATATCCCTTTGATAGGCATAAAAACAACTCAAAGCTTTTTCAAAAGCTGGTTAGCAGCGGTGAGCATGGGATCCCATGTGGGGCTGAAGGGTGGCGCATAGGCCAGATCGCACTGGCTGAATGCCTCAACAGTCATTTTTGAGTGTAAAGCGACTGATGGAGCTTTGATCCTGTGAACGGCACCCTCTTTTCCCACTATCTGCATCCCCAAAAGCCGTCCTGATTTTTTATCGCCAACAATCTGGAGATGAATTGTTGTGGACCCCGGGTGTGCATGGGCACGGGATCGGGTTTTGATCACCACTTCTACCGGATCAAAACCGGATTTTTCCGCCTCGGCCACACTCAGGCCGGTTCGGGCCACCTCCAGATCAAAGACCTTAAAGATCGCTGATCCAACTATACCCTGGAGTTCAGTCTTTTTGCCGGTTACGTTGTCTGCCACTGCCCACCCGGCCCGGTTGGCTCTGAGCGCCAGGGGAACCCAGGCCTTTTGTTTTGTCACAACGTGATAGGCGTCCGCACAATCGCCGGCAGCGTAGATGTCTTCGTCATTTGTCTTTAGAGTTCTGTCTACGGCAATAGCACCGGATGGGCCAAGCTCGAGACCCGATTTGGAAGCGAGTTCACTGTTTGGTTTGACGCCTATGGCTGCCAGGACCATCTGGCCTTCGAGCACCAGATCCGGGCAGATAACCCTTAATGTATTCCCTTCCGCCTCAATGCGTTCAATCTTGTGTCCTGTGTGGATTCCAACACCGTGGTTCTCGATTTCCTCTTTGACCGCGGATGCTAATTCTTCAGCCATCCAGGGGAGAAAGACAGGGCGGGGTTTTACCATGTCCACCTCAATGCCCCTTGCACGCAGGGCCTCACACATCTCCAAGGCGATATACCCCATCCCGATGATGACAGCCTTTTTGACATCTTTAGCGCGCATATAATCCTTGATTTTTTTGCCATCCTCAAGACTTTTCAGGGCCATGACCCCTGGCACATCAAATCCGGGCAGGTCGGGCATGATAGGGGAGGCACCGGTTGCGATCAACAGCTTGTCATAGGAAATGCCGAATTCTTCTCCCCTAAGGTTCTTTCCCTTAACTTTTTTGGAGTCCCGGTCAATAGATTCCACCCGGTGTCCTGTCCTCAGGTCGATTCCCTGCTTTTCCCTGAAGACCCGGGCGTGACGGACTACGAGGTCATCCATTTCCCTGTCCGCATCGGCAATATTATAGGGCATGCCGCAGGCACTGTAAGAAACATCTGTGGTCTGTTCCAACACGATGACGCCCGCTGCATCTCCACCAATGATGACAAACTGCATCTCTACTCCTTTCTCAGCTCATTTTTGCCCACAAGTTCCCCCTCCTTCCCTACAGTACCTAAATCCTTAATGTTTGGTGCTGAAAGCGGGTATCTGATAGCCCTGCAATTTTTAATCTTTTGGTGAAGAAATGCAACCCTTTTGCTTGATACTACCGGGGTTTTTGGTTATCTATTCGTAATAACTCAGTAGCCAGGAGCCAGAATTCAGGAGCCAGAATGAAAATGAGACCCTCTAAGCATTTTATATTCCGGATTCTGACTCCTGAACAGTTACGTATTATTCACTGAAACCAAAGGAGGGTATAATGAGTGAAATGGGCTTGGATTTATCGGGAAAAGTGGCACTCGTAACCGGAGGTAGCCGCGGATTGGGTATGGCTATTGCCACGGCCATGGCCGGAAAAGGCGCGGATGTGGCCATTTGCGGGCGGAAACAGGAAAATCTTGATCAGGCGGTTAAAGCGTTTGGTCAAAAGGGCATTAAGGTTATGGCCCGGGTTGCAAACGTGGGCAAGTCATCCGAAATAGCCGACCTGTTCCAGGCTGTTGAGCAGCAATTCGGAAAGCTGGATATTCTCGTGAACAATGTTGGGATGAATATCCTGACGCCTTCCGTTTCAGAGGTTGATGAAGGTCTGTGGGACAAGATCATTGAGTCAAATCTTAAGGGCACCTATCTGGCCTCAAGCAGGGCAGTGGGACTGATGAAAAAGGCAGGGGGAGGAAAGATTATTAACATCAGCTCCATTGCTGCAAGAAAGGCCGCAATGGGCATGGGCATTTACTGCGTGGCCAAGGCGGGGGTGGAGATGCTTACAAAGGTCCTGGCTGTTGAGCTTTCTCAATATAACATAAATGTCAATGCGGTTGCCCCGGGCATGGTAAAGACCAAATTCAGCCAGCCTTTCTGGAGCAATGAGGGCATGCTAAAAGAGCTTACCAAAACCATTCCCATGGGCCGGATAGCCGAAACAGATGACGTGGTGGGGGCGGTACTGTTTTTGGCATCAGGACTTTCCGATTTTGTTACGGGAGAAATAATCACCGTTGATGGCGGTGCAATGGCATAGTCGGTGTTTTGTTTATGCGACCATGGGGGTTTGCCCTCTTAATGAACTTAATGTATTTTGTGGTGTTGTCTATTTCACATACCAGATATAGGGGTATGAAAATCTGTGTGTTAATTTTGCATTAAATTCATTTCATAAATGAGTCCGGGGCGAAGCATCGGCTTCAGATGCTAACGTTGCAAAAGTCGAGGATGTTGCAGATGCAAGGCGGCAAGGGTGAAGCCGTAGTGAGCTACTGCGAACCCTTGACAACGCAGCAGATGCAGCATCCTCGGCTTTCCCGTAGGGTAAAAAAAATGGCAAATTTTGGAAGCGAGCCGTATTTCACCACCGGTTGATTCCACGAAATGTATCCTATGAAGCCAAAAACCCCTTCTATACTTTTTTTGAACATTTCTTGCCATGTTTTTTATGAAGCGATAGGGTTTATTGTATTTGAAACTAACAGTTAGGTACAAGGCGCTGGGGATAAGGTGCAGGGCATCAGGATTGTTTTCTCGCCCGGTAATACCAAATGTAAAATTATTCAAGTATGTTTTTTCAAAGGAGGACCTGTAATGAAATGTCATGAAGTGGATTATGAGTTGTTCGGTCGCGATATGCAGATCGTTGAAGTTGAACTGGATCCCGGTGAAACCGTGATCGCCGAGGCCGGTGCCATGAATTATATGGAAGACGGAATAACATATGAAGCACGGATGGGTGACGGGTCACAGGCCGACGATGGGGTTATGGGCAAACTCCTGAATGTGGGCAAACGCGTCCTCACAGGCGAATCGATTTTCTTGACCCACTTTACAAACCAGGGACAGACAAAAAAGCGCGTTGCCTTTGCCGCGCCTTATCCCGGGAAAATCGTTCCAGTAGACATGTCAAAGATGGGTGGCGAACTGTTCTGCCAGAAAGATGCCTTTTTGGCCGCTGCCCTCGGAATCAGGGTGGGAATTGCGTTCACCAAGCGCCTTGGAACAGGCTTTTTTGGAGGTGAAGGGTTTATTCTACAGCGCATAACTGGGGACGGCATGGTCTTTGTTCACGCCGGCGGCACCGTGATTCAAAAGAAGCTAAAGAATGATGTCCTTCGCGTTGACACAGGCTGTCTTGTGGCCTTTACCAGAGGAATCGAATATAATATCGAACGGGCAGGGAGTCTCAAGTCCATGTTCTTTGGCGGTGAAGGTCTTTTTTTAGCCACACTCAGCGGAACAGGTCTGGTCCTTTTACAGAGCTTGCCTTTCTCCCGCATGGCAGACCGGATTATTGCCCATGCACCTTCAGCCGGCGGAAGCAGCAAGGGTGAAGGATCGATTCTCGGAAGGCTGGGTAATATGCTGGACGGGGACTAAAGGCGGCGTTGGGATTTTAAAATTTGTATAAAGGGTTCTTCTGTTATCAAATGTGTATCCTAGTGTCGTGTCTCGTTATTAAGTTGTCATCTCGACCACTTCGCTTTTGTCATTTCGAGCCCCGCATTGTGGGGCTCGAAATGACATTTGTGTAAGTTATTTGTGTGACACGACACTAGATTCGAATAATTTCAATAAATTCAAATACAAAAAATAAGGAGGTACAATTATGAAAAAATGGATACTGATCGGCAGCGGTGCAGTTGTGGTCATCATTATTGTTTTATTGGTTGTGGGTGTCTCTAACCTCGGCCCCATAATCAAGAATGCCGTCAACACACATGGTCCTAAAATGACAAAGACAGAGGTTCGCCTGGGGGACGTGGGCATCTCCATATTTTCAGCCGAGGCCAAGCTAAAGGACTTTTATCTCGGCAATCCAAGGGGATTCAAGTCACCACAGGCAATGAATGTGGGAGCCATTTACGTTGATGTGGATGAGAAGTCCCTTACCGGAGACACGATCATTATTGACAAGATCGAGGTAGTTGCTCCTGAAATCACTTACGAGAAGATAAGAGGAACGGACAACTTCAAAACCATTTTGAACAACGTGAAAAGGTCCGTAGGTGCGGACAAGCCCGCAAAGAAGGAGCCTTCAGGGAAAGAAGGTGAGGGAAGAAAAATCATTATCAGGAATTTTATCGTAAGGGATGGAAAGGTAAACCTGGTTATGGCCATGCTTGGTGGCAAGAGCATAAGCGCATCGCTGCCGGATATTCATCTCAAAGACATTGGCAAGAAAAAGGGCGGCGCATCCCCTGCGGAAGCATTTAAGGAAATATTCGCGGAACTGTATGCAAAAATTAATTCCCCTGTCGTGAACGATACACTGAACAAGGGACTCAAGGCACTGGGCATAGGTGTTAAGGAGGTAGGTGAGGGCGCCAAAAAGGGAATAGAAGCAGTTACCGACAAGGTCAAGGGATTGTTCGGCAAATAGCGCCCTAGCCTGAGTTTCCGGTTTATGTTTTCAGATTGAGGTACAACCTTAATAAAGTCAGGTGATTAGGGCGACTGAGAGTGTATTACCCTATTTGTCCGAGAGTTTTGCCGATTTC
>JAFDHL010000356.1 GCA_019308785.1 Deltaproteobacteria bacterium | reverse complement strand
TGTAAACACCGATTTAATTCTATACCAATTCCACCGATATAATTCTATACCATTCCCACCGGTAATATAGATCCATCCATATAATTCCCGAAGTATTTTTTATAAACTCTCCTATTAATTCCTCTTATTTCCATCTTATTTGTTTAATTCCGCTATTTTTAAGCCATTTTCTCTAACGAGGAGAAGATGGTTATGGAACAGATCCTTTGTGTTTATTGTGGTGATCTTTTTGATTCAAGCCCAAGGCATAAAAATCAGGTCGCATGTAAGAAGGCAGAATGTCAAAGGGCCAAAAAAGCTGACTGGCAAAGGCATAAAATGAAAACCGACCCTATCTACAGGGACAGTCAGAAAATCAGCCAGAAAGAGTGGGCCAGGGCCAATCCGGGCTATTGGAAAGAATACCGCAAAAACAATCCCGAAAAAGCGGAACGGAATCGAATCCTCCAAGCCATCCGAAACCGAAAGGCCAGGTCTACCGATTCGGATGCAAAGATGGATACGTCGTTGATTGCAAAGATGGACGCGTCAAAGATTGATAATTTCCAGACACTTGGACAGTTTTGGATGGTTCCGGTGATTGCAAAGATGGACGCGTTAAAAGTAAATATCGTAAAGATTCCAATTTGTTATCCTTGATTGCAAAGATGGATTCGTTAGGAGGCTCTATCAAGCTATGATAAACAGGCCGTAGATCATACTAAAAAAAGAAAGGGGGCGGCCATGATTACTAAAAAAATTATTAACCCCGAACGGGTCCGGCGCATTGAAGGGGGATTTAGTTTTATCCCTCATCGTTTCTTAGCTGATGGGTTTTTAACCTCACTCACCCAAAAAGAACTCCTTTTGTATCTGTTCCTTGTTCTGGTCTCAGACCGCTACGGTCTCTCTTTTTACGCCTATGATTCTATCTGCTCTTTATTGCAACTTACCCTTGACCAATATATCGACGCCAGAAACGGCCTCGCGAAAAAGGACATGATCTCCTTTGATGGGACTCTCTTCCAGGTGCTTGATCTACCATCAAAACCGGTAGAACATCCAAATCCGGAACTCGGCCCTCCTCATGAAAATGGGGATCAGGGAAAAGACCCTGCAACCATTGCCATGCTTATCAGGCAGTCTCTTGAGGAGGCTTAAAATGATTAATAAGAGAACGATCTTTGAGATCCATAGACTCAAAGACCTCGGGTGGTCAGAAAGACGGATTGCCATAGAACTCAGGGTAGGCAGGACTACGGTAAAAAAGTATCTGGAAAATCCGGAGCAAACTGTTTCTAACAGGACACCCAGGCACTCCAAACTGGACCTTTATCGTGACCTTATCGACCAGTTTCTTGAGCAGGACCCCCTGGTAAAAGCTCCGGTGATCTTACAACGCCTTCAACAAAATGGATTTGACGGGAAGATAACCATACTCCGGGATTATCTTCAAAAAATACGGGGGCAGATAAAATACAGGGAACCTTTTATACGCTTTGAATCACCCCCCGGAAAACAAATGCAAATAGATTGGGGACATTTTGGAAGCCTGAGCTATGGCGATGACAAGAGAAAACTATATGCACTGGCAATAATCGAATCATACAGTCGCATGAGTTATGTGGAATTTACGCATAGCCAGAAGCAAGAAGCGCTTCATCAATGCCTTCTTAATGCCTTCAAGTTTTTGGGAGGAACTCCTGAAGAGATTGTAGTGGACAATATGGTGACCGCTGTCATTGAACGGCAAGGTCCTCTTATCCGTTTTAATGATGCATTTTTAGATTTTTTAAGGGTATTCAAGATTGTTCCCGTTGCCTGCAATGTCAGAGCGCCTTATGAAAAAGGAAAGGTCGAAAGTATCATAAAATATCTACGCCGGAACTTCTGGCCCTTGAGATCTTTTACCGACCTGAAGGATGTCCAGGCACAGGTCATAGAATGGCTCGATACCATAGCCAATGTCCGCATCCATCAAACAACAGGACAACAACCCAAAGATCGTTTTAGCAAGGTAACTTTAAGGGCTTTACCAGAACTCATGCCCGATTGCAGAGAAACTTCACAGGTTTTGGTTCATAAGGATTTTGCCGTAAGATTCGATGGCAATACCTATACCACGCCTCCCTGGTGCATTGGGAAAAAGCTTACACTTAAGGCTGATAAAACCACCGTCACTATCTATCATCAACAAAAGCCTGTTGCCACCCATAGCCGATCTTGGAAACGAAAAGAACGAGTCGAGATCCCCTCTCATCGGGAACAGGTCAAAAAAATGAAGAAAAG
>JAFDHL010000074.1 GCA_019308785.1 Deltaproteobacteria bacterium | reverse complement strand
GGAAGCGGGACGCTGTTAAATAATTAAATAACTTGACACAGTTAGTGTTAATCGGATTTTGTGATGGAACAAGTCCCGGGAAAAAGGAAGAAGCGGACTACCTGCCCATTTTTACCCGTTGCTTTTTTCTATTTAACCGATTATTTTGTGTTTTAAATCGGTAAAAGGGGTGACAAATGTGACACAGGGAAAAAGGTCATCGCCCAAAACAATCAAATCCAGATTCAGGATGATGGGGGAGGGCATAATTCCTCACAAAGAGTTTGAGAACCTTCATGACGAACTGGTGAAGATATTCTTGACTGAACCGGACCCGAATAAATGGCCCTCTGAATTGTCCCACCTCAGGAAGTATGTCCCGGAGGATACCGCGGCATAAGGGCTTTAATCAGCCACAAACCTACACTTCAACAAATATAAATCAACAGAATTCCTTACATTCGAGATGCTTGTAGTGGAGGAGGATTATATGAAATCAAAGTCATCCAATGATAGTCGAATAACTATGGAAGTTAGGGGCAATGTATTTTTGATCGGCATTAACCGCCCGGACAAGCTGAACGCCTTTGATATTGGAATGCTCCACGGGCTTTCGGGCGCATACACAGAACTTGAGAACACTGCTGATCTGAGGTGCGGTGTCCTCTTTGGCTATGGTAATGATTTTACGGCAGGTCTCGATCTAGCAAATGTAATGCCGGTGTTCCAGAAGGATAGGAGCATTGTGCCTGAAGGCGGGATAGATCCCTGGGGCGTATTTGGCCCAATGGTCTCAAAGCCTGTGGTCTGTGCGGTTCATGGCCGGTGTTTGACCCTGGGAATTGAGCTGATGCTGGCAAGTGATATCCGTATCGCCTCCCGGGACGCCACATTTGCCCAGATTGAAATCAAACGGGGGATATTCCCTTTCGGCGGTGCTACCATACGCATGCCTTTTATTGCCGGTTGGGGGAATGCCATGAGATATCTGCTTACCGGTGATACATTTGATGCCGAAGAAGCCTTGAGGATCGGAATCGTCCAGGAAGTTGTGGAGCCAGGCCGCCAGTTGGATCGTGCTATTGAAATCGCTGAAGTAATCGCGGCGCAGGCACCTCTGGGTGTCCGGGCAACGATTGAATCGTCACGCACGGCCATGTCAGCCGGCCCTGATGAGGCAATAAAAGCCCTTCTACCGAAGATAATGGAGTTAATGAAGATCGGGGATGCCCAAGAGGGCGTTCAATCCTTTATAGAGCGCCGGACTGCGAAATTTAAAGGCAAGTAAATTTCAGGGAAGATTGATCTGAAGAAAATGCGCATAGACAAAACCGGAAAAATCATTGACGGCTTTTTTGCCTTGGGAAATTCGGGTGCGCCGGTGCATCTCCTGGACGGACCGGTCCCGGTCCTGTTTGATGCCGGGTTTACGGCATTTGCCCGGGCCTATGAAAAGGATATCAAGAGTATCCTGGGAAGCCGCTCGCCCGTCTACCTTTTTTTAACCCATGCCCACTTTGATCACGTTGGGGCGGCAGGCTATCTCAAGAGCGTGTGGCCGGAAATGCAAATATGCGGATCTGCGCGGGCCGGGGAGATCCTGAGCCGGAGCGGGGCCGTTGATTTGATCAAGGAACTCAACGAGGAAGCAGGACAACTGATCAGGGCGTGGGGGGTGGATTCAATCTACGAGCCACCTTTTAAACCCTTTGGTCTTGATCTTGTCCTTGCCCCCGATGATACGATTGAACTGGGGCGGGAGTATACGGTCAGGGCTATAAGCACACCCGGACATACCTGGGATTTCATGAGCTACTGGGTGCCTGAAAAGAGAATTCTTTTGGCATCAGAGGCGGTGGGGTCTGATGACGGCTCCGGCTATATTGTAGCCGAATTTCTGGTAGACTACGATGTTTACTGCAGTTCCATGAAAGGACTTGCCCGACTGGATCCTCAAATCCTCTGCCTTGGGCACAGGCTTATCCTTACGGGTCCGGACGCCAAAAGACATATAAGGAATTCTCTTGAACAGGCTGCTTTATATGTGTCCATGGTGGAAAAGTTATTGCGGGATGAGATGGGTGACATAGAGTGGACCGTGGCAAGGGTCAAGGCTGCGGAATGGGATCCAAGGCCCTTGCCAAAACAGCCTGAGCCTGCTTATTTGCTCAATACCAGGGCCAGAGTGAAGAATATATGGGAGCGAATGCAGAAAAAGAGATCGAAAAAATCCCGAGTTCAAGACACACCCGGTTGATGGGATTGTGGCGCACACCCAATTCGAGGAGGACAAGATGACTATTGCACTGTATGTTATTTCTATTCTCTGGATTGCCTCTGGTACGGTTATGGTAATTTATACAAACCCCACCCGCAAATTTTTAAAAAAGATATTCCTGAGAGACAATATCAAGTGGATGGCTATACTACCGATTGTTTTCGGAGTAGTTCTTGTGGTGGGGGCCTTTTATTACGAAAAGATGTTCTGGCTGGCCCTTATACTGGGCTTGCTGGGCCTTATAAAAGGTGCCTACATCATTATTTTGCCGTCGGGCCGTATCAAGGGTCATCTCGAATGGTGGTTTGACCGGGCCAGTGACGGGACAATACGGCTCTTTGGACTAATTACCTTTATTATCGGAAGCGCTATGTTATCCTATCTGATGTAATTCTTATCCCATTTGTGAAGTGATGGGGCTTCGTAGTACAGTTGCTCTGAAGATAATGGGGATATAAGGGGTTTTGAAAGGGGTCAGCCCGTGATAAGGGGGCTAACCCCTTTGTTTTATCCCTTGATAATTCTCGGGATCATCATGTGGTTTTGAGGACAAATGGATATAGGGTTCTGGTAGGAACATCCTGCAAAGGCCACGATATACTTTCTCAGATCCGGAAGAGACACGATCTCATCAACAAAGCCCCTGTTTGCGCAGTAGATCGGCCTGGAATTATCATAATACTGTTGTGCAAGGGCGTTCATCTTGTCAATGACCGGCTGAAGCGGTTTGCCTGCATCTTTTTCTTTGACCAGTCGCCTTGAAAATGAGGCGGCGGCCGCTGTCTCGCCGTGCATGACATATATTTCGGTTGTGGGTGTCCCCAATGTGAACGCATTGTGGTTGTTGGCGGTGGGACCTCCCATGATGTAATGGGCCGCGGCCGTTCCTTTTCTGAGAATAATGCACATCTGGGGCACATCCGTTTGTTCAATAGAGTAAATTAAAGACTGTCCAAGACCCAAGAGTTCGGCCTTTTCCGCAATATCCCCTACATCAATACCCGAGGTGTCCTGAAACCAGACAATGGGGACCCTGTCCCGGCCGCACAGTGTGACGAATTCATTCAACTTGATCAGACCCTGGCGGTAAAGCTTTCCGCCGATTCCGGGGTAATCCGCATATTCAGGGTAGTTTGCCCCCAAGAATCCCTGGCGATTCCCGATGAATCCCATGAGAAAACCGTTGATCTTGGCCAGACCGGTATATACCTCCGGGCCGTAGTCCGGCCTGAATTCCATATGTTCGCTGTTGTCAAAGATACGGGCCAGCATTTCATCGAAATTGTAACTCCGCTTTTGATTGAATGCCACGATGCTGTTTATATCATCTGCCGGAAATTTGGGCTCTTTCGGCTCGGCCACACGAAAAAAATGGGGGTCATATGCGGGGACCATGTCCATATATTTTTTGAGGGCATCAAGGACGCCTTCCTCGTTATCATAGACCTCCTTGAAGAAGCCTGTTTCGTTGTGATGGATGGGTACGCTGCCCGGGGGCACCTGCTTGAAATGCCGGGTGGCATCTATCAGTTGCTCTGCGCCTTCTTCATCAAAAGAGCCCTTGGGACTCATGCCTCCCACAATGCCGCCACCGCCCACGGCGATATTGGCATCTTTATGGGCTAAAAGGATCGTGGGACTGATGCCCTGATATCCACCGCCGGCCGGGTTTGTGCCGTATATGCCGGCGATGATGGGCACACCTAACTTTTCCAGTTCAGCATGGCGGAAAAAGGTGGTACCGTTTCCCCTTCGATTTGCATAGACTTCCTGCTGTTCGGTAAGCTTCACACCACTGCAGTTTACGATCCATACTAAGGGCACGTGAAGTCTTTTGGCCATGTCGGTGACCCGGAGCTGGTTATCCGCCTGCCCGGCGATCCAGGCACCTGCCATTACTTTATTGTCAAAACCGATGACCACGGCCCATTTACCGTTGATCTTGGCGAGACCGTCAATAACTCCTGTAGTCCCCTCCTCGTTAGATTGGGGATTGTACAGGGTGTGGAGAGGACACCAGGTTCCGGGATCAATGAGATAATCGATCCTTTCCCATACCGTTAGCTGCCCTCTCTTTTTGATTATCTCTGCCGGTATGCCCGCGTTTTTTACCGCTTCCACGGCCGCGGCTACCTCTTTTTCCACTTCTTCGATCTGGGCCATATCTTCTTTGGCATTTTTTTTCTGGCTATCGGTAAGTGGTTTTCCAAGAGGCGTCATTTCTTCAAAATAGGGTCTCATTTTTTCCTCCTTATAAAATTGCTGAGCAATTTTATTATCTGTTTGCCTTCCTAATACCAAGCTGATCCAGTGCGATGATCCACTTACAGATATTGGAAGACCCTTCGACCATATAATAGGGCGGGGCATCCCGGTAAAACCTGGCAACCGGGTATTCAGTAGAATATCCATAGGCGCCCATGATTCTCATGGCCATTTTGGCGGCCTTCTCTGCGATTTCTCCTGACAGGTATTTGGCATGTGCTACTTCCAGGGTATTTCCCAGATTGCCCTGGTCCTTTTGCCATGCGGCCTTGTAAACCATAAGGCGTGCCGCCTCAAGCTCCGCTGCAACCTGAGCGATCATGTCCTGGTTCATCTGGAATTCGCCTATGGATTTGCCGAACTGCTGTCTTTCCTTGCAGTAATCCGTAACGCTATCGAGACATGCCTGGGCCAGTCCAATACCTCCGGCCGCCGCAGAAAGGCGAGACTGGTTCAGGGAACCAAAAACGATTTTGGCACCGTCACCGGGCTTGCCTATGATATTTTCCTTGGGCACCTTTGTGTCTTCTAAGTATATTTCACCGGTAGGAATCGATCTGGTACCCATCTTGTCCAAGTCTGTTGTGGTTATGCCGTTGAAGTTTTTTAGCTCAACCACAAATGCGGATAGCCCCCTTCCCCTGGCCTCTCTGTCAGTATAGGCATAAAAAATGGTGACATCCGCGGCTGAGGCGTTGGAGATCCAGGTCTTGGAGCCGTTTAAGAGCCAGTGATCCCCTTTGTCAACGGCAGTGGATTTCATGGCCATGACATCCGAACCCGCATTAGGTTCAGTGATAGCGAAACAGCCTAAATATTCGGCGCTCACCAGTTTTGGGATGTATTTTTTCTTTAATTCATCTGAACCGTATCTGTAGATAGTAAATGCACAACCAAGGGCCTGCATATTGATCTGAACCCTCAAGGAACTGGATGCCCGTGCGATCTCTTCCGTAAGGATCATTGCAGCAAGCCATCCCATTTCATTACCTCCATATTCCTCGGGGATTACAGTGCCGAAAAAGCCTAACTCGCCCATTGGCTTCATGACTTCTTCATAAGGCAAATGGTGATTTTCGTCCCATTCATCCGCATAAGGGGCGATTTTTTCTGCGGCAAAATCGCGGGCCATATCTCGCAGCATCTGTAGTTCTTCTGTTAAAGCAAATTCCATATAGTTACCTCCTTTAAATCTTGTTATTCTAAAATAAGTAATGTTTAAATCTATTAATAATACTACGCCTCACCAGATAAAAATATATAAACCAACAATACATGATTGGCAACAAAAATATTTACATTGTAGCTATATTTTAACTATTTCATTTTCTGTCTTATGAACATAACCGATGCCTAAGGTCACAAAAAAATTTTCGGATTTTACTGATTGACTTTAATAAAAAAAGGAGTTAATAAAGAGCGCTAAACCTGATCCAAGAAGACATGCTTTCCTTGGGTTTCTGAATAAAATCTTCATGTTACAACGAAAGAATTGAGGGGGAAATGTCTATGGCAGATGAAGCGTTAGAGTTGAGTGAGCTGAAAGGTGAATTCAGGAAGAAAGTTAATGAACTGTTGCCTGAAGGCAATCTGAACCTATGCCTCACTTGTGGTACCTGTGCCAGTGGCTGTCCGGCTACCGGTCTTGAAAACATGGACCCCAGAAAGTTTGTCAGGATGGTGGTCCTGGGACTGGATGAGGAAGTAACGAGCACCCCATGGGTGTGGATGTGCAGCCAGTGCCAGCGTTGCGTCTATGCCTGTCCCATGAAGGTTGATATCCCCCGGATGGTCTACCTGGCTCGCCAGACCTGGCCCCGGGAAGAACGGCCCAAAGGGATACTCGGTTCATGTGACATGGCCCTCAGAAACGACAGTTGCAGTGCCATGGGTGCAGCTCCGGAGGACTTTCAGTTCGTTGTGGAAGATGTGGCGGAAGAGGTTAGAGGGGAGCAACCGGGCTTTGAGGAACTTCAGGCCCCGGTAGATAAAGAGGGAGCCCAATTTTTCCTCAATCAGAATTCCAGGGAACCGGTGACCGAGCCGGACGAGATGATTCCTCTCTGGAAGATCCTCCATATTGCAGAAGTAGACTGGACCTATGGAAGCAAGGGATGGGGTGGGGAGAACTACTGTATGTTCCTTGCTGATAATGAAGGCTGGGAACAAATTGTCCGGACGAGCATCAAACAGGCTGAAGATCTTGGGTGTAAGGTTTATCTCAATACCGAATGAGGCCACGTAACTTTCGCGGTCCTGGAAGGACTGAAAAAATTTGGAATCGAGACTGATTTAGAGATTGCAAGCATCTACCAGTATTATGCTAAATGGATCAGGGAAGGCAAACTGAAGGTCAATTCCGACTGGAACAAGGATCTAAAGATCAAATTTACGGTTCAGGATCCATGTCAGATCGTCCGGAAAAGCTATGGTGATCCAGTGGCAGAGGATCTGAGGTTTGTGGTGAAGTCCGTTGTTGGGGAAGAGAATTTTATTGACATGACCCCCAACAAATCCAACAACTACTGTTGCGGTGGCGGTGGCGGGTATTTGCAATCCGGATACACTGACGCGCGTCATCAGTATGGCAAGATAAAATTTGATCAGATTGTGGCTACGGGAGCTGATTATTGCGTTGCTGCATGCCATAACTGCCATGCCCAGATTCACGATCTTGCCGAGCATTTTGAGGGCAAATACCATACTGTCCATCTGTGGACTCTCATTTGCCTTGCCCTGGGAGTTCTGGGCGAAAATGAGCGTGAATATTTAGGTCCTGACCTGGCAGAGGTCGGACTATAAGAAGTTGACAGAAAAAGAGACATAGTTAAAAAAAATCCCGCCCCAACGAGGCGGGATTTTTGCTGGAAAAAAATGGATCTGGTGATGTACCAGATGTTTTGGTGCACTGGGGTGAATATATGAAAAAGTATGGGGGCAGTTTCTGATGAGCGTGTATGATATAAAATCCAAAGAAGAATGGCAGAAGATTTTAGACGATGTCTGTGAAGAGTCAGGGATGCCGGCAGCACTTGTTGACAAAAAGAGTGTCGTACTGCAAGTCAGTGGGGAGCGAAATCCACTTTGCTCAGAAATCCGCTCCAACAATGAATCACTGGCATTCATATGTGGTCAAACACAGCAGTTTATGGTCAAAAAGGCTAAATCGACTCAGAAACCTGTAATTGATGCATGTGAGGCGGGTATGATAAAATTTCTTATTCCGCTTTTTTTAGATACTGATTTTATAGGGTCGATCACTGTTTGTGGCTCATGTGCCCCCGGGGAAGAGATTGAGACATTTGCTATTGCAAAGAGCACAAAAATGAACGAAAAGGAAATCATGCCCCTTGTAAAAAAGGTCCCTGAAGTCGATCAAGAAAAAGTGACAGGTGTGGCACAGCGGCTATTTCAGGAAATTCAAAGGGATATGTGATATATCGTAAAACCCTTCTCTACCACCATGAGACGGTCTTATCGTATTCAAAGATAAGGTCTATCAATTTTTCATAGTCCGCGTCTTCATCATATAGTTTGAATACAGTTGTTTCTTGTCCTTGTGAAATAGAGTCCATAAGGACTTTCGTGTTGTTATCCGGTTCAGTTTTCAATATGTGGAGTGTTTTCATCCCAACTCCTAAAAGGGGATAACGAGGTCCATCTCACTCAGTTTTTTTCCTATTTCCTGCAGGCTCATATATTCGAAGCCATGTTTCTCCGCGTTTGCCCTGTTATTGGAGCAGTACCTGGCTTCCATGTCTTTAAGCCATTCGATATTTTCCTTAAACCTGTCAATCATCTCAACCTCAACATCCAGCACGAACATGTGGAGATAAAAGTTTTCAACAGCCAGGCCAAGTGTAGAACGGGAGCCTTCCAGAAGATCCTCTTTTTTCCGTATCAGAACGGCCACATGTTTGATGTTTTTCATGTTGCGTATTCCCTCCTAAAACACCATGTACCGGTCACATTCCTCGATTATTTCTGCGTGCTTGGCCTGGGTGGTATAATCTTTCTCATCAATGCCTGGGATCAGGATCTTTTTGAGACCATGACTTTCAAGGGATACTTTGCAGAGGGCCATTTCGGCCATGCCTTCCAGTTCTTTGAATCCCGGGTCCCGCGTTAACAGGATCCCGAGATGAGTGAAAAAGATGAGCACCTTAATATTTTTCTTATTCGCGGCCCTGCATAGCTTTATGATTTTGTCCAGGTGCTGATCTGAACTCACAAAAATACCCAAAGATATGGCCATGTTAATATTCCCTGCCAAAAAGAATTCCTGATAGTGCAATTAGTTAATGCTACGTCAGGTATAAGTGTTTACAAAGGCTAACAAAACAGGACTATGGCGTCAATATCACAGTAGAATATCTGCCTTAGCCAAGAGGCACCATGATTCGGCTTTTTTTTCAAAGGAATTAGTGGTAAATTTAAAATTTGAAGATCGATATTATAAGATATTATATTTAAGTGAGGCATATTATGGTGGATAAGGTAAGCCAGAGGCTGATTTCCGTTCTCGATGCCATAAAGGACGGCATCTATATCATTGATTCTGATTACACTTTAGAGTTCATGAACAAGGCTATAATTAGAGACTTTGGGGAGGGCATAGGAAAAAAATGTTATCGGGTAATAAACAACCTTGATGATATATGTCCCTGGTGCAGGGCAAAAGAGGTGTTTAAGGGTGAGACGCTTCGCTGGGAGCACCATGTGCCGAACATTGATAAGACCTATGATCTTCTTGAACATCCCTTGGAAAATACAGATGGGACCATTTCGAAACTAAGCATATGTCGAGATATCACCCAGAGAAGAAAACGAGAAGAAAAGATCAAGGCTTCCGAAGAAGACTACAGGAGACTCTTTGAGCATGTGGGTTGCGGGGTCTATATCAGTAGCAAAAAAGGGAAGTTCCTGAATGCCAACCAGGCTGCACTGGATATGTTGAATTATGGGAGCAAGGAAGAATTCCTCAAGATCGATATCACCAAGGATCTTTATCTTAGACCTATAGATCGTCGAAAATTTCAGGATATGATCGAGCGCGATGGCAACGTGATCGACTATGAAGTAGATTTCAAGCGCAAGGACGGAAGCCCAATACCTGTCTTGCTGACGAGTCATGTACGATATGATCAACAGGGGAATGTCCTGGGGTATGAGGGGATCATAGTTGATCAATCCCACAGAAAACAGATGGAGAAGAAGTTGAGGGAGGCCCATGATTTTTTTAATATGATTATTCAAAGTTCACCTAACGCCATTATGGCAGCAGATATGAAGGGCAACATTAGCATCTGGAACAGGGCCTCTGAGGAGACACTGGGTTATAAGTCTGAAGAGACAATAGGCCGTATGAACATCACAAATATCTACCCGGAAGGGGTGGCCAAAGAGATCATGGAAATGATGCGCAGCCCTGAATATGGAGGAGTCGGCAAGTTGAGATCCTACCCCATGGTCTATGTGAGACGGGATGGCAAAATTGTAGAGGGGAATCTTTCGGCAGCAATAATTTACGATGCCAAGGGAAAAGAAGTTGCTTCAGTCGGAATATTTGTGGATCTTGAGGAAAGGTTGGAAATGGAGCGAAAACTCAGGCAAACACAAGAACAGCTATTACAGTCTGAAAAGCTGGCGGCCATGGGGCGTTTGACTTCACAGATTGCCCACGAACTGAATAACCCACTTTATGGGATTATGAATACCTTAGAATTGATGAAAACAGAGATCCCACCGGAGAGCAAGAGAAGAAGAATATTGGAAATGGCACTTTCCGAGACGGTAAGGCTTACAGAGATGCTCCGGAAGATGCTTTCATTTTCAAGGCCTGACGAGGAAGAAAGGCAACCAGCCGATATCAATAACATCCTGGATGAAATCCTGCTATTGCATGAAAAACAGTTGCGCGAACATAGCATCCGGATTATATCGTCTTTTGCAGAGGGCTTGGGTATGGTTTATGCGTCAAAGAACCAGCTCCGCCAGGTCTTTCTAAATATGATCTCCAATGCCAGAGATGCCATGCCGGAAGGGGGTGCATTGACGGTGACTACAAGGGCCGAGGAGGATAATGTCCACATTGAAGTATCAGATACCGGCATGGGTATCAGAAAAGAAAACCTCAATAAGATTTTTGATACATTTTTTACTACAAAGGACAGTATAAAAGACGTCGGCCTCGGTCTATCTGTTTGCTATGGGTTTATAAAAGAGCATGGAGGTGATATTAAAGTGAAAAGCGAATGGGGTTCCGGAACAACCTTTACGATAATTTTACCCATGCCTAAAGAACGTGCTGAGGAAGAAACCTCCAATTAAGATGAAACTCGAGAGTCGGAAAAAAGAAATACTATTATTCCGCATTCCTTATATCTTTTCCCGCCCAATTATTAAATCAAGATAGTGCAATCACGATAAAATCCAAAGCATTGCAGGCTAAGTAGAGTGTCCTGGCGTTCACGTCAGAACGATTCACCGCCAAGATTTAATGAAGCCGTGAGATTTACTGAAGAATGCATTCGCCCATTCTGAATGGCGTTAGAATTGAGATTGTTTCAGGTATTATAGTTATTCTAATATTTATGATTAAGAATATATAGTAAAAATATCTTCTCAGTAAATCGGGGTAAGTACCTTGGCATACCACCTTTCTGAATTCCTTCTTATTCAGCAATAACAAATAATTAGATCATTTCTTCATTTCCGCGTAGGCGGGTATCAAGGAGTTATTACCCCAATTTAATGAATTGTTATCATAAAATTACATTATTTTGTTGACAAACTATAATTATTATAATAATTATAATTCCAAAAGCAGCCAAGAACAACATGGAGGGACGTGAGTAATGGACGATATATTGACCGTGTTTAAGGCAAGCAAATACTGTAGTGTTTCACCGAAAACCATCATCAACTGGATCGAATCAGGGCATATTGAGGCCTATAAGACGGTGGGGGGGCACCGTCGCATAAAAAAGTCGGACCTCGAAAATTTCATGAATAAACAGGGGATACCGATTCCCAAAGAGGAAATAGCGGAGGAACGCATAAGGATTCTCGTGGTGGATGATGACCCCATTATTGTTGAAACTATTGTCCAGGCCCTTGAAGAGGATGAATATAACTATGAGGTGATCTCAGCCTCGGATGGCTTTGAGGCCGGGATACAAGTCAATCACTTCAAACCCCATTTACTAATACTGGATATCATGATGCCTGATATAAAAGGCTATGAAGTCTGCAAGAAGATTAAAAGCGGAGAGGATACTAAGGATATGTCCTGTCAGCATACCTTGATGAAGAAAAATTTAAAAAGATGAAAGATTATGGTGCGGATATTTGTTTTTCAAAACCACTGCCACTGCCTCAACTTAAGGAGGAGGTTGCCCGGTTGCTGGGACTGAAATGATTATTGTTGATTGTCAATTGAAGATTGACTGTGCTTTATGAAGCCTTTGATCCTTCAATTTTCAATATTCAATCGTCAATATTCAATTAATTTGAGGAGGCACATGAAACTAAAAGAGGCCCTGAAAAAGGGGAGATTTGTTGTCACCTCTGAAGTGCAGACTCCCATTGATGAGGACCCGCAGGAACTCATTAAGCGTTTGGAGTTAGTGAGGGGGCGTGTAGATGGCGTTACCGTACCCGAGCTGGAAGTTGAGGGGATTGTAGGGGACAGCATCAAGATGTGTGATCTCCTCAAAAAGAACCGGTTCGAATCCATATACCAGACCACCACACGGGATAAAAGCCGTCCACAACTGCAAAAGGATCTCATGCTGGCCCATGAAACAGGGGTTGAGAATCTTCTTGTGTTTACGGAAGATTATCGGATCACCGGCGACAGTCTCCAGGAAATGATGTTTTTCCATGTGGATTCAGGGAAACTGGCCTCAGTCCTGGAACATATGCGGGAAGGGCATACAATTGACGGTAAAGAACTTCCTTCCAAGGCCGATTTCACATTGGGTTCCGGCGTTGAATCGGGATGGGGAAAAAACGTACCGGAATTGGAAATGAAAGAAATGGAGGAGATGACAAGGATAGGTACCGGCTATTTTTTGACCACACCTGTATTCGATGTGGTCCAGTTTGAGAAATTTATTAAACAGGTCAACACATTTGGTGTTCCGGTCATTGCAGAGGTGATGATTATCAGGACAGCGGGTATGGCACAGTTTCTCAACCGCCATTTCAAATCGGGGCTGGTGCCGGACTGGATGATCAAGAAACTGGCGAGTGCCCCGGACAAGCAAAAGGCCAGCATCGAGCTTTTTGCCGATACAGTAAAGGGTTTGAAAGACCTCTGTCAGGGGGTTCACATTATTACAATTGGTAGTGAAGAAAAGCTGAGACTTTACCTTGATGCGGCTAAATTGAGATAAAAAGGAGCCGGCCACTTGGAAGACGTTACCCTGACCATTAACGGGAAGAATATCAGTTGTCCTTCCGGAACAAGCATTTTAAATGCGGCCCTGGAAAATAGAATCAAGGTCCCCACCCTGTGCCATCATCCCCACCTGGAACCAGTTGGTGCCTGTCGCCTCTGCCTGGTGGAAGATGAAAAGACCGGACGCATTATGGCCTCATGTGTCACACCGGTTGCACCAGATATGACCATTCTGACAGACTCGCCTACCATAAAAACCCACCGGACAAACATTATCCGCCTGATGATGGCCAATCATCCTGAATCCTGTATTGTATGTAGCCAGGGAAACAGATGTGAGTTGAGGCAGATTGCCGCTGAATTGGGTGTCGGCCAAACAGACCTTTATCCCATGCCCCATTATACCGGTCTGGAGGAGGCAAATCCATTCATCATAAGGGATCTGAGTAAATGTATTCTTTGCGGAAAGTGTATTCGAGCCGATCATGAACTGGTCGTGGTTGGAGCCATTGATTACAACTTCAGGGGATTTAAATCCCGTCCGGCAACAGTGCATGAGATGCCCCTGGAGAAATCCAGTTGCACATTTTGCGGCACCTGCGTCTCCATCTGCCCTACGGGAGCCCTGTCGGTCAAGAATACAGGATATGTTGGCACTTCCCAAAAGGAATCAACAACTATCTGTGGGTTTTGCGGTGTGGGTTGTTCGTTTGTGATGGGATCGGTAGATGGTCAAATCGTGGAAGTAAACCCGTCACATAAGGAAAATACGGTAAATAGGTCCAGCCTGTGCGTAAGAGGCCATTTTGCGCATGATTACTTGAATGTTTTTGATAGATTGAGCATGCCGTTGATTCGCAAAAATGGAGAACTTTCACCCGCTACCTGGGATGAGGCACTTGATGTTGTTGCTCAAGGCCTTATCTCAACAAAAAAGAAATACGGGCCTCAAAGCGTGGCGTTTTTAGGTTCATCCAAATGCAGCATTGAGGAGAACTACATTTTTCAGAAAATGGCCCGCGTTATTTTGGGAACCAATAATATTGATAATGGCAGTTACGGGTCAAGGAGGGCGGTAATAAACCTTGTCAGCGAGAGGCTTGATGGGGGTGGCCGCATCATGCCATTGGCCGGTCTGGAGAAGGCCGAGGTAATTTTTGTGATAGGGGCCGATCCCACTGAAACGGTGCCTGTTGTCGGTTATTATCTTAAACGGGCTTCGCGGATAAAGGGAGTCCCGTTGATTGTGACAGATCCGAGAAAAACAGGTCTGGTCCCCTTCTCCTCACTCTGGCTAGCTGTTTCACCCAACAGCGATGTTGAATTGATAAACGGTATTGCTGCCCTTTTATTGAAGAAAGATGCTGTTGATTCTTCTTTCATAGACAAGTTCACACAAGGGTTCGACAATTATCGCGACGGCCTTTCTGCCCTTGATCTTGAACGGGCATGTCGTGTGACAGGCGTGGATATGGGTTCCATGGAACAGGCCGCTGATTTACTTAGAGGCAAAAGGATTGCCTTTGTGATCGGGCACGGCATTTTACAACAGAAATATGGGACTTTAGCCATGGATGCCTTGATCAATCTCGCACTGATGACCGGAAGCCTGGGCGGGGAGGATAGAGGATTCTATTTTCTTGCAAGGGAGAACAACGAGGCGGGGGCATTGGATATGGGGACAGTACCGGATTTCCTTCCCGGCCGCCGACCTTTCCTCGACAATGTCGACCGCAAATACTGGGAGAAGCTATGGGAAGTGAAACTGTCGCCGGATCCGGGACTCAGTCTGATTCGCATGATTGAGGAGGCAGAGAAGGGGAACCTCAAGGCACTTTATGTCATGGGCGAAAACCCACTTCGCAGTCTCCCGCAGCCCGAACGTGTCCGGAATGCATTAAATAACCTGGAGCTACTTGTAGTTCAGGACATACTTGTAACCGAAACCACCCATTTGGCACATGTGGTCTTGGCAGGGGCCACTTTTAGTGAAAAGGCCGGAACCTTCACCAATATGGAGGGGAGAATCCAAACATTTGAGCCAGTGGTTTCCCCTCCAGGAGAGGCAAAACAGGATTGGGAGGTTCTTTCCCTGTTGTTTGAGAGAATGGATTACCCTGATGGGAATTTATCATTACAGAAGATAAGAGCTGAAATCAGTCGCAGGATCCCGATGTATTCGGAACTGGGGAAGGTCAGGGAGGAATCCTGGATTAGGGAGACGAGCAATCTGAGTCTTTTTCATCCGGACGGAGAGGGAGAATCGATCCCTTTTTCTCATGTAATTTCTTTGGGGGATCAAGCGTTTGATGAAGAATATCCCTTTACAGCAATTCTGGGCTCTTTGAAGTATCATTTAGGAAGTGGCACCAGGACGGGATTTTCAAAACGAATCAGGGATTTTGGCTTAAATGGAGAGGTCGAGATATCTCCCGAGGATGGTACGCGACTCAATCTAAAGGCGGGAGACAAGATAAGGATATCTTCCCCCCATGGATCAATAGAAAGAGAAATAACTCTGAAAAAGGGTTTG
>JAFDHL010000355.1 GCA_019308785.1 Deltaproteobacteria bacterium | reverse complement strand
AGGGCATGGGACTCTTTTTTCAGGAATCGAAAAATTGGTTGCTGGATTGTACATGACCCTGCTACCTGAGGCGGGCGGGGAGCTTGCTGTGCTTCACGCCCAGGACACAGGATAAGGCATAAACCTGGGCAGCCCGCCGCCCGCCCTGGTTTGCAGGATTGCCAAGTCCAGCGCTCTGGCCGAGTCGATTCTGAAAAAAGAGTCCCATGCCCTTCGATTTGACAAGACCTATCCGGATTTTTAGGCACCAGACTTAAGGATCCATACACGGAAATCAGATGAATTCATATCCCATGCATACACTTTTGAACGTTACCAAAAAATTATTTTCCCGGTCATTAAGTTCCAGGGTGAGGATGTCATCCCGATCTATTAAAGTTCCCATCATTTAGGTTCGCAGACATACATGAAGTGCCAGCTTAATTTGCGGCCGGCATGAGGTGAGCTTATGGGGTGTAAGTTCCCTGTATGTGCACCTGCTAATATTTCAATATATTAACAAAAGTATCCCGCTTTGTCTATGCGGAGGGGGAACCGTGATGGTCAGGCTGAAGGAAAGGGGAGTGAATAGCTATGGGCCGGCGAACAATGGTTTTAGGGATAATCGGGAAGCAATGAATTAGAGGTCGGTTGTCTGCGACGGACGCTAAATGTCAATATATCACGAGCGTCCCGTATTTTTTATTGCATCATAGCTTTTACTTGCATGTAAATCTGGCCTGTGATAAAAATTTTGATGTTCGTTAGGATACGAGCGGGGTATACAATTTATGCCTGTCCAAAACAACCAGATTTTCGTTCGGACCACCGGAAAGACCGAGATTGTTGATCTCACACCGCAGATTTCAAGGGAAGTGAAAGAATCCTCCGTCGTGAATGGTGCTGTTACGGTTTTTGTTCCGGGTTCAACAGCGGCCATCACAACCATTGAGTTTGAAAGCGGTGTTATTAATGACCTGAGAAAGGCCATTGACAGGATGGCCCCGGAAGATGTTTATTATGAGCACAACGAGAGGTGGGGTGACGGGAACGGCTATGCCCATGTCCGTGCGGCCATGATCGGGCCATCGCTTCATATTCCCATTGTGGAGGGCAAGATGACCCTGGGAACGTGGCAGCAGATTGTTTTGCTCGATTTTGACAACAGACCCCGGTCGCGGCGTATTGTTGTTCAGATTTCATAGGCTTACAACGGTCAACAATCAGCTATCAGCCCCAGGCTGTGAAAAGCTGACATCTAATTTTTTTACGAGGGTATTTATTGGAAAAACCTGTTTCCAAAGATGCTTCAACTGTGAGTGAAAAATTAGTCTTTCCAGATCATGATTTGATGCGAACCTTGTGCGGGGAGCAGAATGCGCATCTCCGTTTGTTAGAAGAAAAAACAGGGGTTTCAGTAAATGTAAGGGGAAACGTTTTATCACTTCAAGGCGGGGATTGGGAGGTTGAACTGGCCCGCAAGATTCTGAATCAACTTTATGAACTCTTGAAGGCCGACTATCCTATTTACCTCAATGATGTGGACTATGCTATAAGGATTCTGAGCGGTGACCCGTCGGTTGATCTTAAAAAGATATTCAAGGATGAGGTCTATATTTCTTCTAAGAAAAAGGTTATAACGCCTAAGACCGTTAATCAGAAGTTCTATATCGACAGTATCAGGAGATATGACATTGTCTTTGGAATCGGGCCGGCAGGGACGGGAAAAACTTATCTCGCCATGGCTATGGCCGTAGCGTCTTTAGCCAAAAAGGAGGTTAACAGGGTGGTCCTGGCAAGACCGGCGATAGAGGCCGGAGAGCATTTAGGGTTTTTACCCGGCGATCTTTATGAAAAAGTGAATCCCTATCTCAGGCCCCTGTACGATGCACTCCACGACATGATGGATTTCGATAATGCGTCCCGCCTGCTTCAGCAGGGCGTGATTGAAGTGGCCCCCATAGCTTTCATGAGGGGAAGGACTTTGAATGATTCCTTCGTGATTTTAGATGAGGCACAGAATGCGACTCCCGAGCAGATGAAGATGTTTTTGACCCGTCTCGGTTTTAGCTCTAAGGCTGTTATCACAGGGGATGTGACCCAAACGGATCTCCCAAATGGCAAGATTTCCGGGCTTATCCAGGCCAAAGGAATTCTTGAAGGGATAAAAGGTATTCAATTTGCCTATTTTTCCAGGGAGGATGTCATCAGACACCCCTTAGTCCAAGAAATAATTGATGCTTATGAAAAAATGGAAAGCGAAAAAAAATGAGATGGAGGGCAAGGAAGGTAGATAGCGAACAACTGATT
>JAFDHL010000354.1 GCA_019308785.1 Deltaproteobacteria bacterium | reverse complement strand
TTTAACAACCGGCTAATTTTACCAGGAAAACCATAAACTACAAGTTAAAACAAGATATTACCTCGTTACCTCCCTGCCTTTTGCTTCCACAGCACATATATTGCACATATTTTAGTGGGATTAAAAAAATATCTACAGGTTTTTAGTTATGTATCAGAAATATATCCCGCATAATTGTAACAAAATAAAGGCATTTCCAGTTCCGATGTTTCAAAACACAATGTTTAGTATATTGATTTCATTAATAATATTGACATATTGGGTATTTTATTGTCAAATTATAAAAATATAGCTTTTTGCCGTAATTCCGTTAAAAACACGCAGCCGTATAATATTAATGTTATGCTCGCAAATTTAAAATCAGTAAGTGCCAATGGAAAATCTTATTCTCAAAAATGATGCAAACGTAGATGAAGCGTTTGTGTCGAAAATTATAGGTCAAGCCGGTCTAAACAAAGGGAAAATATTGTTGCGTCTTATGGACGGCTATTTACCGGATAATACCGCTGGGAATACTTTGCCGAGATCCCTATTAAAATATGCGCAGGACTTTCATATCTTCGATAATTATTTGGATCTCGATTGGGAAATAGGTATCGCAATCTCTAAAAGATATTGCTTGAGCTATAATTCGTACCCAGCCTATTTCTCATATCTTCTTGGCCACGAGTTGGGGCATGCAACCGTATGCGTGAATGACTTAGACTTACATGTTTTTTACTGCCTAATTCAAGAGCATATCAAGCACGCTTCTGAAGGAAATATTTCTTCGTGGCATGAGTTGCCCCATGAAATCATCTTTGATCAATTTGGACTGTATATTGCGGAAATGTTATTTGGCCGGGAAAGAATTGATCATGAAATAAGGTTATTATTAGGTGACCATTCTCGAGAGGATTTAGCTCGCCTCAAACTAATGTTAAGTCTGCGTGGATCAAAAGATTTGGGTCGCCTTTGGGTAGATCTACTTGATTTCACAAAACCCTATAAAGGCAAACTAATAGAATCTTGGGAGGAATCTGTTCTTGTGTTGGGCGATGGTTCGTTAGCATCCTATTTTGATAATATTAACCATCTATTTGACTGATTTTGCATAACAACTGACATTCACGCGGGTGTGAGTTCCGCTGCCGCTTCACTCACACCGGTGATTCAGAGCGTTGGCGCCGCCTGCGGCGCCGCCAATGTGGAGTTGAGTCTTTGACCTCACCCGCCTGTTTGGCGTCGCCGCAAGCGGCTAGCCAACCAGTCGTTTGAGCTCGACAGGCTCCTCGCCTTTCGGAACTGAAGTTCCGACGGCTCGTCACCAGCGACTCAACTCCACATATATCTCAGGAAATGATTGAAAGCTAATGGAATTTAAAGGCTCAGCCAAAGTTCATGAAGAAAAGGGTAAGAAAGTTGCAAAATTTTCTATCCCTACATCTTTTCAAGGGCATACATTTGCTGTTGATTTTTCTATAAATGGTGATGAACAACAAATTTCTGATGATTACAGAATCGAATACATATTAGGAAATAGCTTTGCCAATGATCAAATAAGCCTTAAGGAAAATGAGTTGCATGAAGGTTTCTCTAATCTTATCCTTGCTGGTAAGATGAAAGAAATAGAGCATATCTCTTGTTACTACGCTCCTCAGAACGATAAGACACAGAAACGGACAGCAAAATTATATTTCAAATATCGAGATACAACTTACCAACTCCAGAGAATTGTTGTGGAAATTAAGGAGGATACTGTTGACAATGCACTAAAGTTTAGTAGTGCATTTGTACAACAATTTCTCGATATCCTAACTTACAAAAAGGGAGTTCCGCTTGAGGTTAGGAAAATAGAAATATTTGACCGAGTAAGTGGAAACCCACTACGCAATTATGTCCAAATACCGTACACATCAATTGTTGAAGTATTACCTCAAGACTTAGAAGCGGCCCCACATATACCTGACAGAATTAAACCTCTTCTAAGAATATTCAGAGAAGCGGTTAATTCCAACAACGTCTTTTATCGGTTTCTGTGTCTATTCCGATTATTTGAAGGTCTACAAAAAATCAGAGCAAATAATAACGTAGAAGCTAAAAGCAAGGGCGTCCCATTAACGAGAGATAGAATTCAAGTACCAGACAATGAACTAACGAGGCACGGTTTCCCTGGATTAATCAGTAATGTGAGAGAAAAATATCGTCTGAACATAGCTCATCTTAATATTGATGACTATGAAAGGCTTTTACTTGACCCTGGTATGGTTGGCAATACACATTCCATTGATCAAGCTAATGCTGTATTAATAGAATTATCAAGACAAGCCATTCAGGCAGAATGGAAATTTATGCAAGCCAATGGTATTGGTATCAATGAAGGCGTAGAGACATAACCTTTCGCTTCAGCGGATGCCCAAAAACCGCACCGCTGAGCTTGTCGTTGTAAGCGTAAGCGGGACGCCCTTAAAATATTAAGTTGACAAGATATCAGGGAACTGATAAATGCGAATACATGCCAAGATTAGCCCGACTGGACGCCCCTGGTGTGGTACATCACATTATGATCAGGGGGATAGAGCGTCGAAAGATATTCAGAAACGATAAGGATCGTGAAGACTTATTAGATCGTCTCTCAACCTTGCTTCCGAAGACGGAGACATCTTGCTATGCCTGGGTGTTTCTTCCAAATCATGCACACTTTCTTTTTAGAACCGGCCCAATTCCTCTTGCCACATTGATGAGGAGATTGCTTACGGGATACGCCGTCAGTTTCAACAGTCGCCATAAACGACATGGCCAACTCTTTCAGAATCGATATAAGTCAATTGTATGTCAAGAGGATGTTTATCTGCGAGAACTGGTGAGGTATATTCACCTGAATCCTATCCGAGCAGGAATAGTTCGCACGCTTAATGAATTGAACAAATATGCCTATTGCGGGCATAGTGTGTTAATGGGTAGAAAAAAGCGCTCCTGGCAGGATGTGGATTATGTGCTCAGCTATTTTGGCAAGACTCCTGGTCGAGCGAGAAAAGAGTATTATTCCTATGTAGAGGCTGGTCTTGATCAAGGGCGTCGAAATGAATTGACCGGGGGCGGGTTGATACGAAGCCTTGGAGGATGGTCAGAAGTAAGAAAGTATGGCTTGAAAGGTCAAGAGCACATTAAGAGCGATGAAAGGATATTGGGGGAATCGGATTTTGTAGCCGATGTACTTTCCAATGCCAATGAGAAATTTGACCGGAAATACGAGTTAAAGCGTCTCGGTTATGATCTGGACCGGATTGCAGAGAGAGTGGCTGAAATTTACGAAATAGGGTTAGATGATGTTTACTTGAAAGGCAAACAGCAGAAAAGGGTTAAAGCCAGAAGTCTTTTTTGTTTTTGGGCCGTTCGCGAATTGGGAATTTCACTTACTGAACTAGCAAGGCGTTTGGGGATCAGTGTACCCGGGGTAGGGTACTCGGTCGAGAGGGGTGAGACAATCGCGCGCGAGAATGCCTATCAGTTAATTGAATAAGTTTTTTAGAATTTTAAGGGCGTCCCTCTATCCGACTCCCATGCCTTGCAAACCTCTTTTGAGATAAACCTCCTGCTGCCATCGGGATAGGCCGCAATGATTTCACGACACTGTAGAGAATCAGGGGCTGGAACGCAAGAAAAAAATGTGGATTTTTCAAAAAAATATGACCGGATTCGTAATGGAAATGACTGCCCCTATTTATTGAGCTATTACCTCCGTAATAAAAAACATCGATTATTTTGTTGATAATATGAATAAATAGTGAGCGAATGTGTGGTTTAGTGGTTTAGTGGTTTAGGGGACGTTGTTGACTATCATTTAAGGTAACTTCATTCTTAATAAGAGGAGAGGAAAACGGTAACAAATTATGCCAAGACAAGCGCGGTTGGATTCTCCCGGAACACTTCATCATATCATTGTTCGGGGGATAGAAAAGAGAAATATAGTTGATGATAAATCCGATCGGATAAATATAACTTCACGGATGGGAGAGCTTGCCCTGGAAACAGAAACATCCATCTATGCCTGGTCATTGATGACAAATCACATGCACATCCTTTTAAAGAGTGGCCCTTACGGATTATCAAAATTCATGAGTAGGCTTTTAACCGGATACGCCATAACATATAATATTCGCCACAGACGCCATGGTCATCTCTTTCAAAACAGATATAAATCTATCGTGTGCGATGAAGATGTCTATTTTCAAGAACTCGTGCGATACATTCACCTGAACCCATTAAGGGCAAAAATAGTGAAGAGTATGTCTGAACTTGATCGATATCCATGGTGCGGTCATAGTGCGATCATGGGTCGGAAAAAGCGGGAGTGGCAAGACATTGATTATGTATTGTCATGGTTTGGCAAAAATAGAGACAACGCCAGAAAGATATACCGCAAGTATGTAAAAGAGGGGATTGAAGAAGGGAGGAGAGATGATCTGGTTGGAGGCGGATTGATCCGGACCTTGGGGGGATGGTCACAGGTTTTATCTCTTCGGAAAAGCAAGGATAAAGTGCTTAGTGATGAACGAATACTGGGTCAAGATGATTTTGTGGAGCGCGTTATTGGAGAGGCGGATAAACGAATAAAGGGCCAGATTTCGATCAATGAGCGCAAACTGGATGCGGAGAGAAAGATCCAGGAGGTATGTAAAAGGACGGGAGTTAATATAGAAGAATTAAAAGGTGGAAGCCGAAGGGGACCTCTTTCTGAATTAAGGGCCCGACTTGCAATGGAGCTTGTCAGGGATTATGGCCTTACCCTCGCGGAAACAGCCCGCCAATTGGGCGTATCCACCTCTGCCGTTTCACAAATATTAATAAGATTGAAAAGACTGTCAAGAAACTAGATTTGCAAAGGGATTCGTCCATCAAGGAAGATCTGGCCTACTGGCTCAGCAAGACACCGCAAGAGCGAATCGCAGCCATTGAATTCTTAAGAAGGCAATACCATGGAAGTTCAGCAAGACTTCAGAGATCTGCTCGAGTTGTTCAACAAACACAAGGTTGATTACATCATTGTGGGGGCTTACGCACTGGGGTTTCATGGCGCCCCCCGGTACACGGGCGATCTTGACGTCTTTGTGAGGCCGGACTCCAGCAATGCAAGAAGCATCATGCAAGCCCTTCATGAATTTGGGTTTGAATCTGTTGGCCTGACAGCGGCGGATTTTGAGGAAGAAGGTAAAATTGTTCAGCTAGGGTTCCCCCCGGTCAGGGTAGACATCATTACCTCGATCACCGGGGTTTCATGGGAACAGGCCCGATCGGGCAGAGTGAAAGGTCGGTTCGGAGATTTGATGGTACATTATATCGGCCGGGATGACTTCATAGCAAATAAAAGAGCTTTGGGACGCAAGAAGGATATTGCCGATCTGGAAGCTATCGGGGAAGACTGAACTCGTGATGAAAGACGTGCCGAACATGTGGCTGGACAAGGATGTGCGGAAAAAACGCCCGCGCACCTGTCAGCCCATGCGTTCGGCATAATAAAACGATGGAGAATAAATGCTTACCTTTGAATGGGATCCCCAAAAGGCTAAAAGTAATATTGAAAAACATGGTGTTTCTTTTGAGGAAGCAAGTACGGTATTTCGAGATCCTTTATCCTTAACAATAGATAATCCTTTACACTAAACGGGTGAGGTGCGAATGGTTCAAATTGGAATTTCGCACAAAGATAGATTATTGGTTGTGGTTCATACCGAAAAAGGGGATAGTATTCAAATAATAAGTGCCAGGAAAGCCACTAAGAAAGAAAGGAATAATTATGAAAGTAATGAATAATGATCCGGATATGCTGGAAGAGTATGATTTCAGCAAGGGGGTAAGGGGCAAGTATGCAAAGAGATATGCTGAAGGGACAAATGTAGTTTTAATTGATCCTGATGTAGCTGAATTTTTTCCCGATCACGATACAGTAAATGATGCTCTCCGGTCATTAATCAGGATTATAAAAAAAAGACAAAATAAGTTTGCCTAATCGGGTAGCCGGGGGTCTTAACCCCCCAGCCCCCACAACACCCCGCATGCGGGTCCGCACGGGGCGTTTCACATAGCCTACCGAGCCGTAGCTGGGTAATGAATGTTCACC
>JAFDHL010000353.1 GCA_019308785.1 Deltaproteobacteria bacterium | reverse complement strand
TGTTACGTAAGCCTGCATTGCAAGTTGAAGTTATTTGAATATTTAATCTGCAGATTACGCAGATTACACAGATTTTCGTGAATTGTTGGGTTTAATTCCCCGAAGCTTGCTTCGTTTAAATTGTAAAAATCAGATGCGCGATATCCCGCAGCTTTCTGCGGGGCAGTTCATTATAAAGGAGGATGGTGTAACATGAAGACACTAATTGGTGGTGCGGCTGCGGCAGTCCTGGGACTCATTGGTCTGGTAATCTGGTGGAAAGAATTCTTGATGCTTCTGGCGGGCGCCATTCCATTCGCCCTTCTGTCGGGTGGAGCGCTGGCAATCTATCTCGGGTTTGACGAATTGAAGGACACGTGGAAGGCCAAAAAAGAGGAATTTGCCCCCTCCGTTGACAAGGAAGAGGTTGATCGGTATAAGGAAGAAGTTGACAAGCTGAAAAAAGAGGTCGAAGAACTGAAAACGGCAAAACAGGAGACGTAAAGGAAGAAATAACAGCCTCTCCCACCCGTTTGCCTTTTATTCCTCAAAAACCCCATGCTTGCGGGCGTGGGGCTTTTTGATTTTTGGTTTCTCTCCGAGCTGTAGGCTCTCCGAGCCGGAAGCCTACGGGCCGGAGGCCGCCTCTTGCGCCAAACGGTCAGCCCGTTCGTTATCATCAATACCAGCGTGGGCTTTAACCTTAAGGATTTTTAAGTCCTTAAATCCCTCCATCAATTTCTTGATGGCTGCCACGAGCTTCTCATTTCGTTTGGGTTTCCATCCAAGAGACAACAAACCTAAGCAGTATTGGCTATCCGTATAGAGTCGGACGGGTATTTGAGTTGTGCGGATTGTCTTGAGCGCTGTCTTGATGGCCATCAGTTCAGCAACATTGTTGGTTGCGATCCCAATATGTTTTGATATCTCCTTTTCGTGGGAACCGAAACGCAGCAGAATGCCTATCCCTGCAGGACCGGGGTTGCCGGAAGATGCGCCGTCAGTGTAGGCCACTATGGTCTTTGGAGGGAATGGATCATGTGGATGCCCCGCCTTTCTGGCCAAGGAAGAATCATGAGCACGCTTTTTCCTATGGGCCTTTTTTTTTAACCGTGCGGGATCGATGGGCTCTACCGCCTTTTCACGGACCCAGTATTCGTAATCCTGTTCAAGTTGATATTTGATCAGTACCTTGTTATCGCGAACAACAGGTCGTTGATCATCATCCACACGAAGCCATACCTTCTGGCCCTTGAACATCATCCGTTTCCAGCCAAGCCGATCCTTCATACTATGAATTCAGAACAATATGAGATGAATTTAGGAACTTAGGAATTTCTTAGATTCCGCCTTTGGAGTAAGTTCTCAATAACTTGGGGTAAATCATCTTTTGCGACTATTGATTGGATTCCCTCTTTCGCGGGAATGACGATTGGCTGTAGGTCCCTGTCATTCCCGCGAAAGAGGGAATCCAGTAGCTATTACCAGGACTTTTTGAGAAGTTAGCCTTTGAAATATTAATTCCGCAAAATTTTTGGTAATTCACAATTCCTCAATCCCTGAATTCCTCAATCATGGAAAATAGTCATTCATACAGCAAATAAGGTTTGCGGATTTGCTCAAAGCATTTTAGTTCTTCGGCCCACGTCTGTTCCAGATTCTCCAGGGGGTCCATGCCTTCGACAGCCTTTCGGACCGAAGGATCTCCTGTAATAAGGTCAAAGGGGAGTTTCTCAAATTCGTATTCATAAGGGGGGGGCTTCCACTGAAAGGCATCTCGATGCACAGAAACCACTGCCTGAAGCAGACTAAGGGTTGTTTTGTACGGGTAGTAGGTCCTGGTGTCGATAATGTGAAGCTGAAAACCGCGGCATAATCTTTTTTCCCACTTGTCTGATGTAGGTTCAAAGGCAAGGGGGCGAAGGTGGATCCCCGCAAGCTTATCCTCAGGTATCCGTGCTTCAAGGCGAGCTGTATCAAAAAAGGGGGCCCCAAGGATCTCAAAGGGCTGAGTCGTCCCCCGTCCTTCGGACACATTGGTTCCTTCCCAAAGGACCTGCCCGGGATAGACCAAGGCCGAGGTAGGAGTGGGCAGATTGGGGGAGGGGGGTATCCAGTGTAGCCCCGTATCCTGAAAGAACATCTCACGTTTCCATCCTGCCATGGGAGTCACAGTGAGTTCGCAGCCGATACCAAAGTGGTCATTGAACAGGAGGGCGAGTTCGCCAATGGTGAGACCATGACGCACGGGAATGGGATACATACCTACAAAAGAGGTGTATTCGGGTTTCAAGCAATTTCCTTCAATACGGTTTCCTCCGATAGGGT
>JAFDHL010000073.1 GCA_019308785.1 Deltaproteobacteria bacterium | reverse complement strand
ACTAAGACCGTTCCATGTTATGACCGGGGAGCACTCTGTTAAGCCGTAACCCTCACTGATGCTTAATCCCAATATGTCGTGATATTTTTCCAGGAGCTCCACGGAAATTCCGATGCCGCCGCTTGTGAGATTATTCAGCCAGGAACAGAGTTCGGGTTTTTGAGGCAAATGGTTGACTAAGGAAAAGTATATTGCCGGTACAGAAATAACCTGGGTTACATGATAGGTTTCCATAATGTTGACGATCTGCCTTCCCCGCAATGTGCTGTCCAGTATCAAACAGGTTGAGCATCCTGCCAGAGGGACCAGAAAACCGTCGGTAAACCCGTAACAGTGAAAAAGAGGAAGTATGCATGAGAGGACTTCAGAGCCCGGATCATTATGCCTGAAAGCCTCTTCAGCAAAAAAGATGGCATTGTAAAAAAGAGAGCCATGGGTGAGTTCCGCTCCCAGAGCATATCCCTCCATGGCCGCAGTATAAACGATCATAGCGGTGTCATCCGGCCCCATGTCCTCACAATGTGTTGTGGCTTTCGAGAAATCAAGATCCTCGATAAACATGGTGGAAGGGGCCTTTTCATCAATAGTAACGAAAAATGGCGATGGCAGGTCATCTATCAATTCATATGACTTTTGGGCGGTGGACAAATTGTTGAATCTGCAAATGATGCATTTTGGACGTGTTTCGGAAATGATATGTGCCAGTTCATAGTGTTTTATTCTGGGATGCAACGGCACCAAGATGGCCCCGATTCGGAAGATGGCCAAAGAGATGAGGGCATAGTTCATGGAGTTGGGGGATATGAGCAGAACACGATCATTCCGTTCTACTCCAATCTTTTTTAGCCCGTGAACCATGCGGCAAACCCGGTCATGATACTCTTCAAAGGTTAGTACCTTGCCCGGCACGCCGATTCCGTTTCTCTTGGGACAAAGCTCTGCGGAAATGTTTAATAGTCCTCCCAGATTGCCCGGGAAATTAAATGCACTCTTTTCTGATGTGAATTTAAGCTCAGCCATATTCTCTATAACCGCTGGTAAATGCCTGTAACAGGTTCTAACGTTATTGAGGCACGGATAATAGGGAAAAGATCTTTTTGTGTCAAGTACACAAAATCTGATATAATTATCCAGGCCTTATAAGGGGGTGTTTTCCAAGTCAAAAAAAGGGCATCTTGTTTTTATTATGACAAGATGCCCCTTACAGTTGAATTTCACAGAATTAGAGCCTTACGACATTTTTTGCCTTGGGACCGCGATCGCTTTCTTCTATGTTGAAGCTCACCCGATCACCCTCGGAAAGGGTCTTGAATCCTTCCATTTCAATGTCGGAGTGATGAACAAACAGGTCATTACCATCTTCTTGTTCAATAAACCCGAAGCCCTTCTTTTCACTAAACCACTTTACTGTTCCTTCTGCCAAAGTGCTGCCCTCCTTTCAAATAATTTCAATCATTTTCCTAAGCCTACGGTCGCCACTCTGGCAAAAGAAACAATTCTTCAGACAAAGCCGGCCACTGAAGTTAGGCGTTTGACTTCTGTGTCAAAATTTAAGCTTACATTTCATAAAGGTCAAGAGAAAAGATACAGCTAAAAATTGAAGTTCCCGGGGACAAGCTGCGGAGAGCCTTGGTCAGGGGGAAGAAATTCAGGGCAAAATCACGGGCAGGTGGCTATTCTAAATGTTTATGGACAATAAATCCTGTACAATTATCCATAAGACCTATTTTAACCCATTTCCCTCCCTGATTGATAACATCAGCCAGAGCGCCCGGTGCCAGATAGGCAATGACCGGCGAGTTTTTATCCGGCTTCAGATGGACCGTGACCATTCCTTTGATAAGCCCTTCCCAGTCGATTTCTTTTCCCTGTTTTAGCGTCTCCCTGACATTGGCAAACAATTCATCTTCAGATGAATATTCCCGTGAACTATTATCGCTTTTAACCTTAACTATGACCTTTGTCAGTTTGGGCGTAATGGTTTCCATGGAGAGCTTAACAGAGGTGTTTTTCCAGTCAGCCTGGATCAAACCTTTTTGATTAAACGATTCGATCCTTGAGATAGCAAAACCCATCTGACGGAGATTATAGATCGTGGATTTCAAGACCTGATCAATGGGATAGGAAAAACTCTGATCCCGACCCACAACATAGTCCTTAATCTCCTTTATAGTTACAGGAACGGCCGTTAGTACAGCACAGCCAGATAAAAGCAGAAGTAAAACGACCACCACCGTAAAACCTGCTGGGCGGAGTTTTTTGAGGATAGAAATGGGTGGGTTGTGAGATATTTTAAGACACATGTGCTTCTATGTACTGTTGCCTCCTGCCGTTTCCTACCTGACTGGCTGAGATTTCCTTGTCTAATAAATTAGTAAAGTAGCATATGGAAAACCAGCTTAGGTGTAAAGCGAAAAAGGCTGGCAGGCAGGCCCTGGTTGCTATATGAAAAGGACTTAAAGGGTATTTATTGAGTCAATGAGACCCTTGCTTATTTTTCCTTTGAAACTCATACTGTTTTACTCTATCTTGGTGTATATTCTGGGATCAACCGGCTATGCTATTATTTCAGGCGGGCGCTTATCAGGGGCAATAAAAATGATCTTCCAGGGAGACGAATCCATGGCAGAAAGCAAGATGTACGACTACATTATTATCGGCTCAGGGTTTGGTGGCTCTGTATCTGCATTGCGTTTAGCTGAAAAGGGATACAAGGTTCTAATCCTGGAAAAGGGCAAACGTTATAGGACCGAAGACTTCCCTCAAACCAACTGGAATCTTCGCAAAAACCTCTGGATCCCTCAGTTCGGGCTTTACGGCATCTGGGTGCTTTCATTATTAAGGAATGTATTTGTTCTTCATGGCACCGGGGTTGGCGGCGGCAGCCTCAATTACTGCAATCAACTGCTTGTACCGCCTGATGAGGTTTTTAAAAAGGTTGAATGGGGTCCGGGCGACTGGAAAGCCAGATTAGCGCCTTTATACGCCGTTGCCCAGCGCATGTTAGGCGCAAACCCCAGTCCACAGGTGGGAAAGGCGGACCAAATCCTGGCTGAAATCGGCAAAGAGATACGCGGGGAAGACACCTTCCACATTAACGATGTCGGGATCTTTTTCGGTGAACCGGATAAGACCGTGTCCGATCCCTATTTTGATGGAGAAGGTCCGGAAAGAACAGGTTGTACCTTCTGCGGTGCCTGTATGGTCGGATGTCCTGTTGGCAGTAAAAACACATTAGACAAGAACTATCTGTACCTGGCAGAACACAAATATGGTGTCGAGATTTTTCCTGAAACAGAGGTAACCGGCGTTCGCCCATTGGAAAACGGCTACGAGGTCTATGCCAAAAAATCTACCGGCCTTTTTCATGCAAAAAGGGCTTTTAAGGCACGCGGTGTTGTGTTCAGCGGTGGGGTCATGGGATCTGTAAAACTGCTTCTTCAGTGCAAACGCAAAGGTCTTCTGCCCAATCTGTCCGATAAATTGGGAAACTTCATCCGCACCAACTCCGAAGCGATACTTGGGGTAAAGGCCAATGACAGACATGCTGATTATTCCGATCAAATCAGCATTACATCGGGTATTTATCCAGATGAAAACACCCACGTTGAAGTTGTGCGGTTTAACAAAGGCTCCGACGCTATGGCGAGCCTCACAACCTTGCTCACGGATGGCGGCGGTCGAATTCCTCGCATTGTAAGATTCCTTGGCAATGCCTTTCTACATCCATGGGCCTTTCTTAAGACTTTATGGCCTATCGGGTGGGGCGCTCGGACGTCCATCCTCCTTGTTATGCAAAAGGAAGAAAATCACATGCGCTTTGATTACAGGCGGCGCTGGTGGCGTTTAGGGAAACCGAGTATGAATTCCGCACTGGCGCCTGGTACCAGGAAAGTCCCGTCCTATATTCCCATAGCCAATGAAATTGCCAGACGCATGGGTGAAAAAATCAATGGCCAACCCTTGAGCTCATGGCCGGAAGTCCTTTTTGATGTGCCCACGACCGCACATATATTAGGGGGTTGTGTTATGGGTGAAACGCCTGAGAAGGGGGTGGTTGATTTTAATGGGGAAGTCCACGGTTATCCCAATCTCTTTGTGGTGGACGGCTCCAATGTGCCCGTAAATCTTGGCGTAAACCCCAGCCTCACTATTACAGCTCTGGCCGAGTATATCATGTCCCGGATGCCTGAGAAATCGAAGGGAGGACATATAACAGAGAATCCTTCCGGGGCTGCTGGAAAGGCATGAACCTGGCCGCAGGCCAGTGTGTCTATCAAGAACAGGCAGAGGACCACGGGCGTGAGCCCGTGGGTAAATGCCTTAAAGGTTGCCAAATCATAGGGCAGCGTGTCGTTGAGACCTTTTCTTCGGTTCCGAGTCTCTCCCGCCGGGATCTTTTCTACGACTTATCTACGAGGGAGTCTTGCCCCCTCCGCATTCCCCTCGACGAGCTCGGGGCTGCGGTTTCCCCCGCTGATAAGTCGTGAAAAGCACGGCGGCCTACCGCCAGTCACTCAGAAAAGGCCTCAAAGCCACGCTTAATCTATTAGTGCCACGGGCGTGAGCCCGTGGGTGTCTACTGAATGAAATTTTAGATCAGGAGGTTATGTCATGTATCAAGCCGGCTCAAAAGAATGGGATGAGAATTATGCCAAACTGGTTGAGGAGAGAAAGAGGACAGGATCGGAGCCATACATCGTTGGGACTCCGGAATGGGCTTCCGAATTTGAAAAGAAGATTCAAGGAGACGACCGATACAAGACAGCTGCCAAGACATGGGAGGGATCAGTGGTTCTTGTCTTTAAGGCAAATCCTGAGGCTGGATTTGAAGACGATGTTTTTATTTTCATGGATCTATGGCATGGCGAATGCCATTCAGCAAGAATCGTCCCTGCTGAAGTTGGAAGAACCGGAGATTATGTGCTTGAAGCGGAATATGAGCGATGGAAAAAGATATTGAGAAAAGAGCTTAATGTGGTTAGAGAGATCGCTACTATGAAATTAAAACTCGTTCCCTTCAACATAAAGAAAGCGGCAAAGCTTGCGGCCGCTACCCAGGCGGCTATCAGGCTTGTGGACCTTGCGGGTGAGGTAGGTGCCAAATTTCCCGACGAATTAGAAGCCGAGGAATTCCAGTCGTTCAAGGCCATGAACAAAGACCTGAGGGCTCAATTTGGCATTTGAGCGAAAAAGATAGTTGTGCAAAGGGTAAAGAGTACGGAGCAAAACGACATGATGCCACGCACTATGCGATTTTCGGAGGTAAGAACATGTTTGGATTGATTGGAAAGATTCTGAGGGTCAATTTGACAGAAGGGAAGGTTAGCGAAGAAGCAATACCCGAAGAGATGGCCAGAAAATTCCTTGGAGGGAGGGGGCTGGGCAGCAAGTACCTGTTCGATGAAGTGAAACCGGGTGTGGATCCCTTAGGTCCGGAAAACAAGCTGATCTTTATGGCCGGTCTTTTAACCGGAACCCCTTCTCCCAGTGCAGGCCGCTATAGCGTTGTTACGAAATCTCCTTTGACCAATATCTGGACCCAGTCCAATTCAGGGGGTCGGTGGGGCGTTGACCTCAAGCATTCAGGCTTTGACGGCATTATTTTCGAAGGCGCATCCGAAAAGCCGGTGTATTTGGTCATTAATGACGGAAAGGCCGAACTTGAGGATGCCTCTGATCTCTGGGGCAAGAATGTCTCTGAGACCACCGAACTACTTAAAGAAAGGCTGGACCAAAAATTCAATGTAGCGAGCATCGGAATCGCAGGAGAAAATCTGGTCAAATACGCTGCCATTATGAATGACGTTCATCGGGCGGCCGGTCGATGCGGTGTGGGTGCTGTCATGGGCGCAAAAAAATTGAAGGCGATTGCCGTAAGAGGGTCAAAGAAAATCCAGATTGCGGATCAAAAGGCCTTCACAGAAGTGACTAAGAAGCAGTTCGAGCTTCTTGATGAATCTATCTTAGCCGCCGGTTTAAGAGGTTATGGCACAAATCTGGTCTTGGATATGGTCAACGTCTGCGGGGGCCTTCCGACCAGAAACTGGCAGACCGGGACCTGTTCTTTTGCAGAGGATGTCAATGGGGAGGCCTTGAGTGAAAAGGTCCTGATAAAACCCACCGGTTGCTTTGCCTGCCCGATTGAATGTGGCCGGAGTTCTGAAATCAGAGAAGGGCCCTATGCCGGGCATAAGGGTGAAGGCCCGGAGTATGAGACGGTCGGTGTTTTCGGGCCCATGTGCGACGTCTCGGATTTTGGGGCCATTACAATGGCCGGGTATCTCTGTAATGATTATGGCCTGGACACGATTTCATGCGGCAGCACAATTGCGTTTGCCATGGAATGTTCTGAAAAAGGCATTTTGACCAAAGAAGATGCAGGGGATATGGAAATAGCTTTTGGTGATGCCGAAACCATGTTAAAGCTTGTTCACGCAATTGCCAAAAGGGAGGGTGTCGGTGATCTCCTGGCTGAGGGGACTCGTATCATGGCTAAAAAACTGGGCAAAGACTCGGAAAAATTTGCCATGAATGTCAAGGGCCTTGAACTTGCATGTTATGATTCAAGGGCGGCAAAGATTACCGGCCTTGCCTTTGCCACGGCCAATCGTGGCGGTGACCATGTCACGGCCTATGTCCAGGGCCCAACGTTTCTTGCCAGCCCGTTTCTGGTGGTAGATGAAAGTGAAATCGAAGATCCTTTAAAGGAGAATCCCGGGGAGGCAAAAGTCGTCAAAGAGATGGAGGATGCCTTGACGGTTTTTGATGCGGCCGGATGTTGTAAGTTTATGGGATTGACATTGGATGCCAAAGAATGGTCAGACATTATTAAAGCCCTTACAGGCAGGGAATTTGGAGTCGAGGAATTTAGAAAAACCGGAGAAAGAATCTATAATCTGGAAAGGGCCTTTAACATGAGAGAGGGGCAAACCCGGGCGGACGATACTTTACCCAAGAGATTATTGGAAGACCCCCTTCCCGAAGGTCCGGCTGCGGGTCATGTCAATAATTTAGACATTTTTCTGGACCCTTATTATGAGTTCCGTAATTGGGATAAGGCGACCGGCAAGCCGAAGCCGGAGAAACTAAGAGAATTGGGGCTGGAAGAGGTCATCAGCCAAGTCTGGGGAGGTCAAGGTTAATGATGTCTTATGCCGAAAAACCCTGGCTGAAGAGTTATAAGCTGGGTCCATTTAAACTCAAGCAGACCATTAAATATCCTGAAAAGCCCCTATTCTCCATTTTAGACGAGGCAGCAGAAAAATTTCCCGGTAAGGATGCCTATTACTATTTAGGGAACAGAATGAAGTATAGGGAACTAAAACGCCAGGTGGATACATTGGCAAACGCCTTGGTGGATCTTGGCGTCAAAAAAGGGGACACCGTCATCGTTTTTCTTCCTACATGCCCCCAGTTTATTATCAGTGATTTTGCTATCCTCAAAACAGGAGCGACCCTTGTTCCCTGCAGCCCTATTTTAAAGGCACCTGAATTAAGACACCAGGCCCAGGAATCAAAAGCAGAAACGATTATCTGTTTAGACAGGCATCTGGAAACGGTTAACTCGGTCAAGCACGATACCAGGCTTAAGAATATTATTGTCACCTCCCTTAATGATTACGCACCTTCTGAGAGCGAAGAAATAGATGAAATGCCGGGCACATATAATTTCAGAAAGCTAATTGCGGATCATGAACCTGATCCACCGGAGGTAGAGATTGATCCAACCGAAGATCTTGCCATCCTGGCCTTTACCGGCGGGTCAACCGGTGTGCCCAAAGGGGTTATGATAACGCACTTTCAGAGGTTGGCCAATGTACTTCAAGGGCTCCCCTGGATGATGGCCCCTTTTCCCGCTTACAGGGGGAGTGCCTCTTCTTTATTGGCCATCCCCATTTTTCATGCCATGGGGCATTATTTGATGCAGTCCAGCATGTATTGGGGGCTGAAACTGTTTCTAATTCCGGATCCCAGGGATACGGATATGATCGTTCAGTTGATGAATGAATATCGTCCGTTTCTATTATTTATGGTCCCTACGCAGCTATTAAAGCTGGCTCAACCGGAAATTGAAATCAGACGAATGCCGGTGCTGGTCATGTCAGGAGCGGCCCCGCTCCCCGCAGAAGTTGCTCGAAAGCTTGAAGAAAAAACAAAGATGCCCCTCTCGGAAGGCTATGGTCTCACTGAAACCGGCCCCTGTACCCATATTAATATCTCCGCCTTTTCGAAAGTGACCCGCTTTGCAAAGTCAACCAAGCCTGGTATCGGACTACCCATTCCCGATACGGATGTAAAACTGGTGGACCCCGAAACTTCAAAAGAAGTCCCTTTCGGCGAGGTTGGGGAGATCTGGTTAAGGGGGCCCCAGGTGATGAAAGGCTACTGGCCGAATGCAGGTTCGGGTCTTGAAGAAGGGGGCTGGTTGAGAACCGGTGATCTTGCGAACATGGACGAAGATGGTTACTTCCATGTGGTGGATCGAATCAAGGACATGATCAATATCTCAGGGATGAAGGTCTATTCCATAGAGATCGATGAATTTTTATTTCAACACCCGGCAATAGAAGGTGCGGTAACGATCGGCATTCCTGATCCCGAGAGACCGGGGAGCGAAAGGATTAAGGCATTTATCAGACTGAGAGAAGATTTCAAAGGAAAGGTCTCTGAGCAAGAAATTATTGATTACTGCCGGGAGAAAATGGCGGCTTACGCTGTTCCCAAATTCATTGAATTCAGAGATGATCTGCCGTTAACCGTGACCGAGAAGATATTCAAGCGTGCCCTTAGAGAAGAAGAAATCAAGAGAATGAAGGAAAGGGGGGAACCATAGACAGATATCACATTAAATAAGCAGATGCTTTCTACCGCCCTCAGGTTTGCGGCGCAAAACTCGATTAACTCAAAACCCATCCCTTACTGATGGCTGAAGGCTTGGTGTCAGCCTCCAGCCAATGGAGGAAAGAGTGACACCTCGTCGCCGTCCTTCAATTCGGTATTCATCCGCTTTAGCAGGAAGGTATAGTGGCGGCCATTTACAAAAACCCGAATTTGGCCACTGACCTTTTCTGTTTTTGAATCAAAGACCAAATTCCTAAAGTTCTTGCCAAATCTATTGGATAGGGCCTCTAATAAATCTGTTATGGTGGCACTTTCCATCTCCATTTCTAATGCAGGCATATTATCCATGGCCCTTTTTAGAGTGAGATATCCCTTTATTCTGATCTTCATTATAGAATATCCTTGTTTTTACCCTGCTCATTGCAACACAAATAATTTGATAATACAAAAAATTTCATTTTTTGGACAGGATAACAGCCTTTATTGAAAATGCAGGGAGCTTCAATAAATTGTTTTGCCAGTTCAGGATGGCAGTGGTATCATCCATTAGTTCTATAAAATATTCCAGGGCCGGCCTTTAGGAGAAAGGGGGAAATATGGTTAAGCGTTATTCCGTGTTTTTTTTACTATGCCTGTCAATGATGGGTTTGGTCATGTGCGGGTTCGGCTGTACAGATGATGAGCCTAAAGGTGTGTCAAAAGAAAGGGCTTTACCCGCTCAAGAAGCCAAAAAAGCCCCAGAGACTAAAACGGCCCCGGTAAAAGAAACAAAGCAGATACCGGAAGCCAAGTCCCTGCCGGCAAAAGAGGTCAAGGAGGCATTGCAGGCAGAAGGTACTCCAAAGGAAGAGACAAAAGGGGTCGCCAAAACTGAAATGCCGCCGGCGGAAATTCTTATACTGTCACCTTTGTGGGAAAAACATACAAAAGGTGGGGTGGCGTTTACCCATGAAAAACATGCCAGAGACTATAAGATAGGATGTGATGAATGTCACCATGTCTATGAGAACGGGAAGAATGTCTGGAAAGAGGGTATGCCCGTTGCCAGGTGTGAAGCCTGTCACAATGAGGGAACTGTGAAAGGAGAGACAAAACTCCTTCCAGATGCCAAGAAAAAAAACCTGAAACTGGCATTTCACAGAAACTGCCAGGGGTGCCACAGGAAATTGAAAAAGGAAGATTCCAAAACAAGTGCCCCGACTACCTGCGTAAAATGTCACAGTAAGAAGAAATAATTACTACGGAGATCATTACATGGAGCGGCAATGAGTGCCTAAAATTCATCGCAGGCCTGGCCTGTGGAATGAATTTGTCTCTAATCATGGGGCAGCGTGTCGTTGAGACCTTTTCTTCGGTTCCGAGGCTCTCCCGCCGTTGGCGGGATCATTTTTACGACTTATCTGCGTCCCGCCTCCGGGCGGGACTCCGCATTCCCCTCGACTAGCCCGCCTGCGGGCAAGCTCGGGGCTGCGGTTTCCCCCGCTGATAAGTCGTGAAAAGCACAGCGGCCTCCCGCCAGTCACTCAGAAAAGGCCTCAAAGCCACGTTTCATATAGCTCAGTAGAATTTGTGATGCGTCTTTTGAAAAGAAACCCCCATGGCCTGCCCGCAGTACGGCAGGCAGGCCCTATAATTTAAGATTGATTTTTTCAAAAGTGTTACGATCATCTTAATTGCAACCGTCTTCAGAATAGGAAAAGGAGATAGGAATGATGAAAAGGAGATGCTGCTTTTTTCACCTGTTCATCCTGGCATGGGTTATTCTCGTTTTCGCATGCCCTTTGCAGGCTCGGATCAAACTTGTGGCTCTGCCCGAACGGGGAAATACTATCATCCGTCTGGATAATCCTAATGCCACGCTGATCCAGGAGGAACGAGTCCTTACACTCCAGAAAGGTCTCAACCAGGTTGACTTTTCATGGAAGGGTGTGAGCATAGACCAGGACTCCATCCGCCTGAGGGTGCTTTCGCACCCCAATAAGGCAACCCTGTTAGGCGTAAGCTACCCTCCCAATGAGGCGGCTCTGGTCTGGCAAATCCACAGTGAGGATGCCTTTGAGGTGACGGTTCGCATCAGCTATCTGCTCTCTTGGATTGATCGGTTGATTGTCTACAAAGCTATTGCCGATAAAGCCGAGACAGTAATAAACCTGAAGAGCTTCCTTGTGCTCCGCAATTTTTCCGGTGAGGATTTTGAAAAGGCCTCGGTGCTTTTAGGGGAAGGAAAATCTTATTTACAGACTATCAAGCATGAGGAGACAAAACAGATCCTTTTTTTAAACAGGGATCAGATCCCCATTGAAAAGCGCTGGACCTTTGATGCGGCCAAGGAACCCTGGGACCCGGCCAAACTAGATACCAATGTGGGTATCCCGGTAAGCTACCGGATCAAGAATATTGCAACCGCCGGCCTGGGAAAATCCGCCCTTTCAGATGGTAAGGTGCGTGTGTTTCAAAAGGACGGGCACGGGAGCACGATTTTTTTAGGTGAGGACCAAACAAGACTGGTGCCTATTGGAGAAAAGACGGACATATACATCGGCGACAGCCGTGACATTGTGGTAACACAGCGCAAAATGCGAGACAAACGGATTAATGTCCGGCGCAATAATAAGAATCAGGTTGTCCTGTATGATACGGATGAATTGATCAAAGCAACTATTGAAAACTTCAAGGACAGGCCGGCCATGCTCACCATGATCCAGCATATCCCAGGGCAGTGGGATATGGCCGAGTGCAACATGAAATACAAGCGAAAAGATGCTTACACCCTGGAATTTGAGATCACGCTACCCGCTCACGAGAAGAGACAGCTCATTATGCACTATCATCGCAGAAATGTACGCTGACAGGAGGGCAAAAGAATGAAGTATCCGTTCACGGAGCAGAGGCGATAGTGGAAATCCCAAATAACAAATTCCAAATAACAAACAAATCCCAATGACCAAAATTCAAAACTCCAAACCAGCATACGATCTTGAGGAAAGAACATTCCAATTCGCTAAAGCTGTTAGGCTTTTTGTTAAAGCATTACCGAAGACAATTGCAAATATTGAGGATGGCAAACAAGTGGTAAAAGCCTCTGGCTCAGTTGGTGCAAATTACAGGGAGGCCAACGAATCATTAAGCAAGAAAGACTTTTTGATGAGAATTAAAATAAGCCGTAAAGAAGCAAAAGAAAGCGCCTATTGGCTCAGGTTAATTCATGAGACGAATAAATTA
>JAFDHL010000352.1 GCA_019308785.1 Deltaproteobacteria bacterium | reverse complement strand
CTCCTGGCTTGACCAGATCACAAGCTCCTCACTCAACCGGCTGAGATGCATCATCAACACAGACACGTTAAAAAGAAACTCCAGAACAAAATCCCTGTCGCTCACCGCGTCCATGCTGTTATCGCTGATATTTGTAAAGCCCAGCTCTTTGGCCACCATTTCCCGGTCCAGATCAAAAGTAGATCCGGCAAGGGCAGCACTGCCTAAGGGGAGAACGTTCACACGTTTGAGACTTTCACGAAAGCGCTCCCGGTCCCTTTTCAGCATTTCATAAAAGGCGAGCAAATGATGGGCCAGAAGCACAGGCTGGGCACGCTGCAAATGGGTATAACCGGGCATTATAAGATCGAAATTTTCTTCTGCTAATGTGACAAGTGCCCGTTGCGTTTCCCTGATTTGTTCAAGCACCTTATTAATAGTATCCCTCACATACAGACGAACATCCAAAGCCACCTGATCATTTCGGCTCCTGCCTGTGTGAAGCTTTTCACCTAACATTCCCACCTTTTCGACCAGGGCCTCCTCCACAAGGCAATGAATATCCTCGTAGTCGTCATCAATGGAAAAATCACCCCGGTCAAATTCCCGCTTTATCTCTTGAAGGGCCTCAAGGATCTGCGACGCCTCATCATCAGTAATGATCTTCTGCTTGGCCAGCATCCGGCAATGGGCCATACTTCCCTCAATATCCTGGGCATAAAGACGGTGGTCAAAGCCGATTGAGGCATTAAATCTATTTACTAAGGCGTCGGTTTCCTCTTTAAAACGACCGCCCCAAACCTTTCGGGCCATATTTAAATCCTTTCTTTGATTTTCAACTTATTATTGCCTGTTGATGCGTTTTAACGCAATTTGTGATCACTTATAATTGTCTATCGCTAATTTATTGTATCATCTCAATATTTAGGGGTACTGCTCATAGATTCCCGCTCCCCGATTTATTGAGCAGATACAATTTGGTTCATCCGGTTATGAGTTCGCCTCAAGACAACACATGATTGCGAGGTTGAAGCGGTCTTTTTGTAGTGACTGCTTCAATCTGCCAACTTCATATCTGAACAGTTTCGCAGTACTCATTTGCCGGATGATCCTACAATTTATTCACGTGTTTTGCGACTCTGTTCTAACAACCGGGCTATCTTCAAACGAAGACCGCTTAGCCGTATGAATCCCTCTGCATCCTTTTGATTATACACCTCATCGCCCTCGAACGTGGCAAAATCCGGGTCGTATAAGGATGATTCAGATTTTCTTCCCACCACCATGCAGTTACCCTTATAAAGGTTCAATCTCACATGCCCGTTAACGGTTTTCTGGGTCTCATCAATCATGGCCTGGAGCATTTCCCGCTCAGGAGAAAACCAGTAGCCGTAATAGATCATTTCCGCGTACCTGGTCACCAGGCCATCACGGATATGCATAACCTCCCTATCCACAGTGATGGATTCCATGGCCATGTGGGCCACCCTGAGAATAGTTCCCCCGGGCGTTTCGTAAACGCCTCTTGATTTCATTCCCACATACCGGTTTTCAACTATGTCCACACGTCCGATGCCATTTCTTCCCCCCAGATCTTTGAATTCAATTTCGATATAGGTAGCCTGATCCGGAGCCTTTTCAGGGGAAACAGACAGGACAAACATATCCTCCGGCGGTTCCTTCCAGGTATCTTCAAGAATTCCGCCCTCAAAGCTGATATGTAGAAGGTTCCGGTCACTGGAATAAGGTTTCTCCTTGGTCACGGGCACCGGAATATTCTTGGAACGGGCATATTCCATGAGATCTTCCCTGCCTCTGAACTTCCAGATTCTCCAGGGCGCAATGATCTTGAGCCCTGGCTCTAAAGCCATATAAGCCAGTTCAAACCTTACCTGATCATTACCCTTTCCAGTGGCACCGTGGCAAACAGTGTCGGCCCCCATCCTTTTGGCCGCTTCCACCTGACCTCTTGCGATAGTCGGCCTTGCAAGCGAAGTCCCGAGTAAATAACTTGATTCATAGATGGCGTTTGCCCTTAATGCAGGCCAGACAAAATCCCGGACAAATTCTTCTTTGAGGTCTTCGACAATGACTTCGTCTGCTCCGGTCTTGAGCAAGTCCACAGCATAGGCAACGACCTGGCATTCATAGGTCTCTTTCAGCCAGGCCAGAATGACAGAAGTATCGAGCCCTCCCGAATAAGCAAGGACGATTTTTTTTGGTTTTTCGTTCAATTTCTGTCCCCTTGAATTTGTTGTTTCGGCTCCTAACAATAATTGATAATAGTTACTCTCCCTATGAAAGGGTTATGAGGTCTTTTCTGAGTGACTGTCGGGAGGCCTTCGTCATTTCATGGTGTTACGGGATGGGGGACCCCCTGGCCCCGAGCGAAGTCGAGAGGAACAGGGAGGGGGAAGGCTTGTCCCGCCCAGAGGGCGGGGCTTCACCCGTCCGTAACTCCTTGAAATGACCAGGCCGGGAGGCCCGGAACCGAAGAAAAGATTTCATAACCCTTTACTTTTCTAATTGTTTTACTTAACCCACAGATTCTTATAAGAAGCCGTTATAATGCTTTTCAGCCTTCACTCAACCAACAGTTTTTCCAGAAGTGCCTGGTGCAAATGCATCTTGTTTTCGGCCTGATCAAAAACCACGGAATGCGGCCCCTCAAGGACATCGGCTGATATTTCTTCTCCGCGGTGGGCCGGGAGGCAGTGCATGACCAGGACATCCGGCCTGGCGAGGCCTACCAGCGATTCATTCACTTGAAATCCCTGGAAATCCAAAAGACGCTGGTCTTTTTCTTCATCCTGACCCATGCTGGCCCAGACGTCCGTATTAATCACATGGGCATCACGAGCCGCCTCGGCCGGATCTTCAACCACCCTTATATTTCCTGCCGAACCTTCCAACACATCCGGCTCGGGATAATAGCCCTGCGGACAGGCGAGTACCAGCTCGAAGCCCAGGATCCGCGCCGCATTAATCCATGAATGTGCGACGTTATTTCCATCTCCTATCCATACTACTTTCAGATCGTTCAGGGTCCCCTTCTTTTCCTTGATAGTCACAAGGTCACTCAAGATCTGGCACGGATGATACCGGTCTGTCAGGGCGTTTATAACCGGTATGTCAGCCCAGCGTGCCATCTCCTCGACCAATTCCTGAGAATAGGTTCTTATGGCTAAGACATCTAAGTATCGGGACAACACCCGGGCGGTGTCTTGGACCAACTCGTCCCTGGACATCTGGGTGTCTTTCCTGCTTAAAAAGATAGTCTGACCCCCAAGTCGGCCCATGGCCGTCTCAAATGAGACCCGCGTCCGTGTGGAGGTCTTGTCGAACATCAGCCCCAGGCTGAATCCGCTAAGTGGCCTTTCCGTTCCCTTTCCACTCTTTTTTATCACCAGAGCCCTGTCTATAAGGCCCAGGACTTCATCCCTATTCAGATTCCTTAAAGTTAGAAGATCCTTTTTCATGCGTCATTCCTGATCCGAGTTCTCTAATTCACTGAATGCCCTGTCAAGGGACTCTATTAGCAAATCAATCTCCCCTTTGCTGACAATGAGAGGAGGCACAAAACGGAGCACCTTTTCCTGCGCGCAGTTAACCAGGAACCCGTCTTTCAAACACGCACTCACTACCGGGGCACCGGGCTTGTCCAGTTCCACGCCGATAATGAGTCCCAGGCCCCTGACCTCTTTAATAATGCCGTATTTCTGCGCAAGCTGCTGCAATTTTCCCTTAAAATAATCCCCCACCACCTTACAGTGGTCGATCCAGCCATCTTCCAGAATACTCTTGACTACGGCCCTGGATACGGCTGTTACCAGTGGCGTCCCGCCAAAAGTGGTGGCATGGCTTCCAGGACCGAATGCCTGGCTCAAATCCTCTGTCGAGAGCATGGCGCCGATGGGCAAACCGTTACCAAGGGCCTTGGCCATGGTCAAAATATCAGGCGTAACCCCATAATGCTCGTGGGCAAAAAACCTTCCCGTCCTGCCCATCCCAACCTGCACCTCGTCAAAAATCAGGAGGACGCCTCTATCCTTGCATAACTCTTTGACCCTTTTCAGATAACCGGGATCAGGACACACAACGCCCCCTTCTCCCTGAATGGGTTCAATGATCACGGCACACACCGAATCATCCAAAGTCCCCTTAAGACTATCAAGGTCATCAAATGTGGCAAATTTAAACCCCTCCAACAACGGATCATATCCGGCCCGGATCTTGCCCTGCCCCGTGGCAGATAGAGTAGCCATGGTGCGGCCATGGAATGAATTATCCATGGAGATAATGACATGCATCTGTGCGCCGTACTTTTCCTTTGAATAACGACGGGCCAGCTTGATAGCCGCCTCATTGGCCTCGGCACCGCTATTACAGAAAAACACCCTGTCAGCAAAAGAATGCTCTACCAG
>JAFDHL010000351.1 GCA_019308785.1 Deltaproteobacteria bacterium | reverse complement strand
GTGTGTTGGGGCCTAACACGGCCAGATCTGACTGTTCCGTGATTTCTTCCAGTTCGCCTTCCAGCCTGCCGCCTTCTCGGCCAACTTCCCTGAAATTAGCTGCATAGGCTACCAACCCTTTGACTCCTAACATGGAACATTCCCGAGCCACTTCAATAGTCGCCTTCGCTCCAACAGCGCATAAAACAAGATCAACATGGTTTCCTATCGCGGCCAGAGAAGGATATGCCGGCAGGCCAAAGGTCTCCGGGTACCTCGGGTTTATGGGATAGATCGCACCAGGAAAATTAAATCGGATTAAATTTTCCGTGATGTTATGTCCCAGTTTCCCCCTGTCCGGGGATGAACCCACGATAGCAATGCTTCGCGGATAAAACATGGTTGCCAGGTTTTGTTTCAATTCGGTTTTCTCAGGCTTCATAATTCCGTTCGTTTGGAAGTGATTTCAGTCAACAATTCCTTTGCGGCCTTAGTCCGAAAGTAGACGAATTTCATTTTCTCCAAATACTGATTCAGTTCCTCGATTTTATCTTCATCTGAAAAGATTTCAGAAAATCGCTTCTGACTTGCTTCACCATACTTGTCCAACCAGTCGGCCTCAAACACCAGTGTAGCATCAAGATCGTGTAAGGCCTCAATCTCTTCAGGTGCGTCATGCACAGCAATAATATCAGCGATTTGTTGTGTTACTGCGGGATCCCAGCCAACTGCTTTTAATACTTCTCGCGCAATGTCGGCCCCACAATGCATGTGAAATCTGACGCTCGCTGTGTCTTTTTTGTCAACTGCCGGGGCATCAACGTAGTCCGAAAAATCCACCTTGCTCCATCCGGTGTCGTGGAGAATAAGCGCAGGTACAACTACTCGAGAATTTCCTGGTTCTTTATCCAACAGGGCCTTGCTATAAGCCACCACCCTGCGAGTATGCTCCACGTCTCCCGGACGACCACGTTCAAGATACTTGAGGGCCTCTGCCCATATTTGCCTTTCCTGATAGGAAGAGATGGCTTTACTGTTCATCATTTTTTCCAGGCACCCACAGGGATGAAGGACGTGCAGGCTAAATTTCGTGAAATAATCCCTCAACATGCGCAAGGCACGGACGCTCTCTACGGAATCATTAAAAATCGGAAAAGTGTTTATCCTTTTGAATTCCTCAATGTATTGCCTTTCAGCAAAAAAACTGAGGGCTATTGGTTTGTTGGCTTTTTCACACATCTCCTTTATGAATTTAAGCATCTGTTCGGGACTGCCTACTCTTCCCCCGAATATCTTTACCATCTCCGGTTCATACATAAATGATAACACAAGACCATCAATATCATTCAGCTCAAGACAGCGTTCTAATGTAAACACTAAGGCCTTGAGATCGTGAACATCACCGAAATCCATGGGGTTGGATATTCGGATTACACCTGCACGGCGGAAATTCTCAATTTGATCAACCAGCTCACGCGGCAGGGCCGGACACTGAAAGCCATATTTTTCGCAGGCATCTGCCTGGATCACCGAAAAGCCACCTGATAAGGAAATGGCGACCAATCGATCACCCCTTAAAGGAGGGAGCCGCAGAGCTTTGGCACAGACAGTCATCTCGTGTATATTGTTTACTCGCACAATCCCAGCCTGTCTAAGGCCCCCGTCCACGATGCGGTCATTATTGGAAAGCGCGGCAGTATGTGACATGGCGATTTCAGAGGCTGTCCGGGTTATATTGGACTTGAAGATGACAATCGGTTTTTTTGATTTCCCGGCCAACCTCATCAGTTCTCTGCCATCTTCAATACTTTCCAGATACAGATGAATCTGCTCTGTATCCTCATCGTCCAAGAAATATTTCAGAAAATCAATCTCGTCCATATTCAGCTTATTGCCTGCACTGATGATCTTTGAAAACCCCACATATTCCTCAGAGAAGTAATAGGCGGACTGGCTGGTTACCCCGCCGCTCTGGACAATCAGACTTACGGATCCTTTCTTGAATCTTTTTGTTCGCAGGGGATTGAACGGGGTACAAAGGCCTGAGTTGGTGCAAATGACGCCGATACAATTCGGGCCAATGAATCGAATGCCATATCGTTGGGCCGTACTGAGTATATCTTTTTCTGCCTGATTGTCTTGATCATTGAATTCCCTGAACCCTCCTGTGGATATGATCGCGTGGAGGATACCCTTTCGTCCGCAAAGATCAAGCGTCTCCGCCACATACTTAGCAGGAACTAAAATCACTGCTAAATCGATTCCCTCAGGTAAAGAAGCGGGATCGGTTATGATCTCTTTCCCGGATACAACGCCGGGCTCTCTGCCTACAGGATAAATTTCTCCGCTAAAGCCCATATCCAGGGAATTTGTTATAATGTTTTTGGCGAGGTTTCTTGGATTGCTTGCCACACCAAAAACAGCCATGCTCTTAGGGTAGAAGAATTGTCTCATTTCAAAACCGTTTTCATAAATCTGATTATACAATCGCTTCGCGATTCTATATAGCGTCCCGCTTTGCGGGACTTGAAAAAAAGTAAATTCCTAAGCAATCAGGTTAATGATAGCACACTGTAACTGAAATTCTCACTCAATGTAGTCTGATATTTTTTCCAGAAAATCTTTCGGAATTGGAGCCGTTTTGTTTTTTTCGTAATCGAAAAACACCTGCACAGAGCGGCCCTTAGCGTAAACAATGGATTCATCCCCGGTATCAACCAACCTGTATTCCAGACTAAACCTCTTTTCCCCTATGTCACCGATCCATAATTGCAGGGTAATTGAATCCCCTAATTTTACAGGTCTTAAAAAATCACATCCGATGCTTGCCAGGATAAAGCTGTAATCCATAGGCTCTACAATGTTAAACAAAGTCCTTAAAAATTCCTTCCTGCCTTCCTCAAAATATGTAAAGAAGACGGCGTTATTTACGTGTCCCATTGAATCAATATCTCTAAATCTCACGTCAATATTGATGACACCCTTTTTGTGACCATTCATCTCTTATCCCCGCATCTTAAAACCAAGGCGCAGATTGATATTGTCTTCTTCCCTCCTGCCCATGCCATATGAAATCCTGGCAGCCGTCTCCAAAACAATTTGGCCTAAATATTTCCTGTCTTCCAATTCCAAACTGAAAAGGGTTGCTGCAACCCCTATGCATCCGACCAGGCTATTGCGAAAATCATAAATTGGAGCCACTACTCTACGAACTCCTTTCCTTAACTCCTGGTCTTCAAAAGCGTAACCTTCTTTTCTGACTTTTATCAGCTCCGTTTCCAGTTCATTCATGTCGGTAATTGTGTGCTCCGTAACAGCAGGAAGACCAATTTTATCCAACACCTTGTGTCTTTTTTCAGGGTCCATATGTGCTAAATAGATCTTTCCAACAGCGACCGCATGGAAATAAGGGTAAG
>JAFDHL010000350.1 GCA_019308785.1 Deltaproteobacteria bacterium | reverse complement strand
CTGGTTTTCCCACCCCGTTCCTTAGCACCAACCATTAGTTGCTGGTTGTCCTTTTTCAGCATAAGTGTGGCCTTTTTGTCCCGAGCCATTTCCATGAGCACACTCCAGCCCTTCTCCGTCATTGCCTTTTTATAAAAGCTTACAATCTCTACCGGTGAGGCTTTGGCCTCCATTTCTACAATAGTTCCATTTCCCATTTTCATGGAATTCGTGACCGTAGCGCCCTTCAGTCTTTGGTGATGCAGGAGCCTTGGCGGCCGGTCTTGGTGCTGCCGCCCCTGGCCCACCAGGGGACATCTTGCTGTAGCCGGCCGGTATCTTGAAAAGCGAGTCATTCACAGTGCCTTCCTGGATGTTTTGGAGTTCCAGGACCGGGTTCTCGTTCGCCCCAAAGCGCTCATCCCTTATGAGATGGTTGAGCTTTTTGGAGATCCAGACCTTGGCCGCGGTTTCCGATTTCCCGGGCATGGCGTAGAGCCGTGTCTCGCATTCGTACCCGTTTACGGTCTCGACCGGGCCCGGTTTTTCGGTCATGCTTTTTCGGGTCATGGCCCAGCCGACAAGGGGATTCATCATAAAGGTCTTTTCGATATCGGCTATTTCGACGTACTGGCGCATCTGCGGATTCAGACCCCAGGTGAGTCCGGTATCCCGATTCACGATGCTGGGATAGGGAGGGACATTCATGGGTCCCTTGACCTTCTTGAGACGGTACATGTTGTCTTTGACATAAAGTTTGAAGGCGTAGTTTTCTCCCGGACCGGTGATTACGATGTCGGCAGTAAACTCTGCCGCATGAATAGGAATCACACCGGCAAAAAAAGCGAAAATCAGTACAAATATAGACATAAGACCCGAAATCGAGTTTTTCTTCATTCTTACCCCCTTATTCGAAAGACCCCGCCTATTCATTAATTGCATTAAACCACCCCGCAAAGCGGGATGCGAACCTAATTATTTACAATCACCAATACGACGACCGCTCATGTAGGTGGTCATTTCCATGCCTGATCCGCCCATTATCATCTTCATTGTACCCTCAAAGCTGTCACCGCCGTAAGTTATCCTGCCCATTCCTGTCCCGGTTGAGAACTCTGGGGAACAAGGTCTTTTTTGGTTATGCACTGGGTATGGGTATAAGACGGCATATCCATTCCCCGCATTTTCATTTTAGATGTTATTTCCCAAAGACCTTCCTGCATGTCCGGACCTGAACCGGCAAAGGAAATTGAAACTGCGATCACCAGAATTGCTGAAATGACAAACAATCTTCTTAACATTGTTAATCCTCCTTTCTAAAACTTGGCATTTAGCCTAAATTGGAATCCTGTGGAAGGAACCCAGTATTCCTAAATTCATTTATCTATGCAAGAAGAAAACTCAAGCCTAATAAGGAATGCACCTGATTTCCATAACCTCGTAAAAGGACATTTTCCGGGCGTCAGTTATTACGTTGACCCTGATACCCTGATTTTCTATAATTAACTAAAATTACCGAAGATAATGAGTGCAACGATGAGAAAAAAGGCAACCGTTGTTGGATCCGGCAACATTGGAGCCACCGCTGCCATGCGCCTTACAGAAAAGGAGCCGGCTGACGTGGTCCTGATTGATATCCTTGAGGGGGTCCCTGCCGGAAAGTTCCTCGATTTGACATTTTACAGGTAATCCGGCTTGGATGATGTAGCTATCTTAGGCCATCTTGAGGCACTGGCTCATACTTTAGGCATACAGATCCGCTACGAACCCCTGGAGGGCGAAACACCTTTTCAATCAGGCGGACTTTGCCGGGTACGGGAAAAACAATTCATCATTGTCAATGCAGTGGCAACCACAGGGGAGAAAGTGCAAACCCTTGCCCGGGCCCTGGGACGATTTGATCTCAGCCAGATTTATCTGAAACCTGCCCTGCGAGCTTTTCTGGAGCAGTTTGGAAAAGAGGAATAGATAATTTCTTGAATGATCACTTCGGTCTATCGAGGAAGAACAAACGCTTGAAAAAGCCGCCTATACCGCTTCCCAGGTTTTTCAGGGGAACATATTTTACGTCAGTTTCGGGCCAGGCACCTTTCACCTTAAAATAGTAGACGAGGATTGATTCGTCTTTTCCGGTCAGTATATAGCCTACGATCGGAATATTGCTAATCAGAAAATCAATTGTCCCGAGAGGCTGGGCTCCCAGATCAAAATCCAACCATTTGCGGGGCAGGTCTATACTACCCTTGGCCGCTGCGTTAAATACCGGACTTCTCATAACGAGGTTATTCGTATCGACTACGCCTTTATTAATGGCAATGTCCCCTTTAATGCTTTCAAAATAAAACCCCTCCTTTGAAAGATCATGGGGCCTTTTCTTAAAAACCATCAAGATTTTCTGCAGGCTCAAGAAATCCAGAATCTTGAATATCACATGGGACTTCCTTATCTTTCCCTGTTCGATTAAAAGATTGGCACACCCTGAGAGGCCGGAAATCAGCTCCTTTTTATCCCTTCCTTCCGTGAAAAGCACCGCCTCCATGGTAACATGACCCTCCAGGTATTTTTCCTGAACACCAAAGGCCTGAAGTAGTTCCTTGACCGGCTGCTTGGTCATTATAATATGGCTCGAAAAAGACATCCCGGGCAGTTTTCCACTCTTTAACAGACCTTTCATCGTTAATGTCCCGTGATCCGTGCAAACCTTCATATGCTTGATATGGATGTTTCCTGACCGATAAGCACATTCTGCTCTTAAAGGACCGTATTTTACTGTTCTCCAAAGCCCGCGGACAACGTTCAAATCCAGGTTGATTTCCGTCTGACTTGCGAACCTGGGAATATCTGACTTCCTTTTTTCGAAAAATGACCGGCTTCGTTTAGACATAAAATCCGATATATTCATATATTTGCTTTTGAACGCCAGTTCCCCTTTCAGGCCATCCCAACCGTTCAGTTCCCCTCGCACGTGAATAGGGCTTTCCCCAACTTTCATTTTTAGAAAATTGATAGAGACTTTTTTACCTGAAAGATCCAGTTTAAAGTGGCCGTCGCGAATAGGTGAAGGAAGTCGTTCTAATATCAAAGACAGATCATGGCCCTCCACCCTCCCGGTCACGGAAGTCAACACGGGCTTCAGCCTTGAGCCCTTTACATCGGCATCACATACGATAATACCTTCTGCATATTCATTATTTTTTTTGGATCGAAGCCCGAGATCATCCATCAAAAGGCCTGGAGTTGTGACTCTAAAATCGAATAGATCCTGGTTCATCAAATCGTAGGAACCGGAAAATTCAACGGCGGAACTTCCAAACAGACAACTGATCTTTTGCGGAACTTCCAAACAGACAACTGATCTTTTTGAACCAGACCTTCTTCCATGGCTGGAAATCCACACTGAACACAATTTTGTCTCCCTGTCCTTGCGGGTTCACGGTAAAAGACCCAATGTTTAGGATCACATCCTTAGGATCAATCTCTCCGTTACAGGACCAGACGTCCTTCTGCTTGGACAGGGAAATTCGGCAGGGCACGGGATTGGTGAATTTTACGGGCAAGTGGTTACCTTTATAAAAATGATCCAGAATTTCATTTATGTCTATCCTGGCCACCATAGTCATCCTGCCGGCTCCGGCCAAGTTATCCACCGATCCTTTGGTATCAAACCTTGAGTTGCCCCACAAACCTGTGCCATAAAACCGGCTCTTACCCTCCTCGTCAATCTGTATTTTTACCTCACCCAATACCAGGGGGAGAAGCAACTGCTCTTGGGTAAATGTGCAGTTTTTGAAAATAAATTCTCCCTTTTGTATTCGCGGATAGTTCCACCCCCTTTCAAAACGAAACCTGATTTGGGCCTCGAGATTTCCGGCGGCGTCTTCAAATCTATGGAGATGCTGGCACACATTAATGGGAATTAAATCCATGTCCCTTTGTCGCAAAAGGTCCTCAAGCTTAAATAATCCATCCATCGAAATATCGTAGACGATGGTATCGTCATACAGGGTATTGATATCCAGTGTACCGCTCTTTATGGTAGAAGACCCGAAAGAGCCATTAATCTCAGATACAAGGAGGGTTCCATTGTTAAAGGTCAGTGCTCCCGATACATTTTCGAAAGGCAAGGCGCTCCCATCTTCAAGGACCTCAAGACCTTTCCACGACATTTTCAGTGAAAGACATCCGGCATTCTCAGGCAGGTTTAACTTCCGGATCTGATTTAAGGTCCCATGCAGGAAAAAATGATTCACGCGAACAGTACCATATTCGTCTGTTAGGACGGCGAAAAGCCTGTTTTCAATCCACTCAGGCAGAAGGGGTGTGGGGAAGACGGTTTTGAATGCCTGAAGCGGAACAAAAGGGCTTTTAAGGCGCAGGGTCAGAGCAGGATTCAAGGTGTTTTTAAAATCGATCTTTGAACTCGCTGTCAGAGAAAAATCCGGCCCGTTCACCCGCACGGATGAGATTTCCAGGACCCAATCGGAGAAGCAGGACTCGAAATCAAAGGCAAGCTTAGGAAAGGAAAAAACCTTGCTGCCGTGACGTCGAACAAGCCGGAAGCGAAGGGCCTCCGTGGTCACGTTTCCTTCGGCGGATATAGGCCCGTCCAGCGCGCCCATAATCCTTATATTTGCCTCTGCCTTGCCCTTCTCAACAGGCAGATAGGCAGGCCAGGGAATCCAGGTTAACGGGATTTCCTTGGCCTTCAGCGTGATATCGGCAAAGGGGTCTTTGTTTGCCTTAGCATCATGGGTAATGTTTCCATGCAGTGCAAATGGGGCTTTCTCTCCCTTATGCGCGACCTGCCCTTCCAGGCGGACATCGAACCTGACGGGATCCTTGCTTATTTGTGACGCACTGAAAATGATGTCTTCCAGTTCAAAGGGGAAGTTCTCTATACATACCCGCGCCTGTTTCATGGAAACGGCAGGAAGCCCCGCCAGTCTGCGCAGGATCATCTTTTTGAGGCCCGAAACTTCACCTGGCTTAGAAAACACCCAATCCTTTTCCAAGGCCATTTCGATCCTGGGGCGAAACAGGGACATCCTGGTCGGGACAATACGTCCCTTTATCAGTTCCCTCATGTCAAGAAAGACCGTTATGCGGGAAGCTGTAATGCTTTCAGGCTCAAATCGTGACTTGGCTTCCAGATCTTGGGCGGTGATCCCGATTCCACCCCACAAGCTGATTTCAATTTTGCCCGTGCGAAGCTCGAACCCAGTGGATTCGGCCAGTTGGCCCAACAAATACTGCTGAACAGATGGCTTTTGTATAAGGCTGTTAGCGAGTAAAACGGACGCAATAACAAGGAGAAGCAATAGGACGGCCGGGAAAAGGATGGCCTTTAGTTTTTTGGAAATCATTTCTCGAAATAGTCTTGCAGGATTTTTGCATGATCGAATGCAAGTTGCTCGGGAAGGGAATTGGGGTC
>JAFDHL010000349.1 GCA_019308785.1 Deltaproteobacteria bacterium | reverse complement strand
ACTGAGGAATGATCTGTTTTTACTTGCCTCTTAGTATCCAAATAGAGAAAATAGTTTAAAAGCCTTTATGTAAATTGCAAAATGCCTTAGAATCGAGGAAAAGAATGCTGAAACAGGGATTAGTCCAGGTCTATACAGGAAAGACAGAACAAAGGAATCTTGCCCATATAGGTCTGAGCCTCAGGGCTACAGGCCAGAATTTGCGCACGTTTATGATGTGCTTTCTCCCTCACCCATATGTGGATACGGAGAATAAAGCACTTTCCTTTCTCAAGCCTAACTTGGTTTTTGAGCAATTACCTATAACACACACTCCATCCCATGGAAATCTCTCTCCAGGGGATATAGCTACTATCAACAAATCCTTTGAACATGTCCAGGAAATGATTTCCAATGGCCGTTTTGATATCTTCATTCTTGAAGACATTAATCAGGTCGTTGATATGGGAATTATTCCTGCAAACAGTATAATCGATCTCATGAAGAAGAAACCATCTAATGTGGAATTGGTTTTGACTGGGAGGAACGCAAAGGATGAAATTATCGAACAGGCCGATCTCGTAACAGAGATGGTTGAGCACAAGCATGAAGAAGTTTCCTGGAATATTGACGGTAGCAATCAAGATGGATGCGTGGGTGTAGTTACCGGAAATGGTAAGGGAAAGACTACCTATTGTCTCGGGAGGGCCATGCTCTTTGCCGCCAATGGAATCCCTTCAACTGTATTGCAGTTCATAAAATCGCCCCAGGCCTATGGAGAGGTTATTGCCATTGAAAAATTCCCGAATCTTGAGATTAAAAGTATGGGCGAAGGTTTTATCCTTGGACCCTCTGAGCCATCAAAAATACACAAAGATGCTGCAAGAGCAGCCTGGGAGGCCTGTTTAAGAGAGATATTTTCTCTAAACCATCGCTTAATTGTCCTGGATGAGATCAATATAGCAACGCAGTTCAACCTTGTTCACCCGGACAGGGTGAGAGAAATGATGTTCTTAAAACCAAGAAATCTACATATAATTTTAAGCGGCCGGAATGCCCACACGGAGATGAAGGAACATGCATCGGTTGTATTTGAGATGAGGGAGATCAAGCACCCATTTAATAAAGGGATTCCGGCCAGAAGAGGAATTGAATTTTAGATGTTATTTTTTTACCTGACTCCAATTATCTATTCAACTTTTCTAACGGCATAAATCAAAACAATTCCCAGTGCGGCCATGACTGCATTTATCACAAATGCATATTCATAGGTGCCCGTGCTGTCCCGGAGCATGCCGCTCACCCAGTGAACCAGGATGGCACCGAGACCGTAAAAGGGTGTCCAGGCCCCGATCACGGTTCCCATAACCTCTTTTGGAAAATAGTCACCGGCACAGGCACCATACATGGGAAATGTCACCCCATAAAAGACGGCCATGATCCCCACAAGTACGTAGAGCATAACCCAGGAACTTCCACTTAAAAGAATCCCTAACAAACAGGCGGCAATAAAGGAATTGGATATGATGAGGGTCCTTCTCCGGCCAAGGTAGTCGGACAACGGCAGGATGGTTAATACACCAACGATCTGACATATCCCGTGTACTGTGGCCAAAAAACTTGCCCTGGAAAGAGGCAACCCCATCTGGTACTCGGCGTAATCCACCATAAAGGTCGTGATTCCGTATAGACTGTATGCTATGCAAAAATATGACAGCCCTATAAGCCAGAATGTTTTTCCTCTGAACACTCTTAAAAAGCTGACCTCTTCGGAGTATCTTCTTTCTTCCGGCCCCGTAAAAAAAGCCGGCCCTTTCTGTCCCCAGGGCAAATACCCTGCCGACTCGGGATCACTCCTCAATAACAGGCCGTTTGCCACAACCATTGCCAAGGCCCCAGCCCCCAAAAAAAACCACGAATAACGCCAGTTAAAATTATTTACAATCCATGGGAACGCAACACCCATAGTGGCAAAGCCTAATCCATACCCCGTGGAAAGTATCCCCAAGGCCAGCCCCCTCCGGTTGGGAGCAAACCAGCGCTGCACCACCGTAATGACGGGCGTCCACATGCCCGTGGCGCCAATCCCCGCGACCGCATAAAAAAGGCACGCCAGAAAGAGCCCTCTAACCGTTCCCATCAGGATAACCCCAAGGCCGAGGATCAAGGAGCAGGTTGCAATAATCCGGCGGGCCCCAAGCCGATCTGTCAGGAAACCGGTTAAAGGCGTCAATACAATATAGGAAAAGAGATAGGCATTAAAAATAGACCCACCAGCCGTTCGGCTAAGGCCCAGGTCTCTGATCATCTCGGGAAGGACAACGCCATAACCAAGGCGGACGGAATA